>NZ_LR738724.1:312832-625665 GCF_902702775.1 Streptococcus suis | reverse complement strand
GATCACGTTGGAGAGATTTTTTCTGTCCTTAGTTCAGAAGAACAAGACCAATTAGCCGAGATACTTAAAAAATTCAAGAATCAGCAGACCTAGGATTGCCAACAAAAGACAAATACGATATACTAAATTTATGTTTTTATGAAAAGGAGGCCATCATGGCAAACGTATTGTTTTTAGTTGGTTCACTACGTGACGGTTCTTTTAACCATCAAATGGCAAAAAAAGCCGAAGCGTTCTTGACTGATAAGGCTCAAGTATCTTACATTGATCTTGCAAAAATTCCCCTATTCAACCAAGACATCGAGACACCTATCCTTCCTGAAATTGCAGAGCTACGTGCACAAGTAGACGCTGCGGATGCTATCTGGATTTTCTCACCAGTATATAACTATGCAATCCCAGGCATTGTAAAAAATGCTCTCGATTGGCTCAGTCGTTCGCTCGATTTATCCAATCCAAAAGGACCATCTATCCTACAAGATAAAATCACAACTGTCTCTGCAGTCGCAAACAGTGGTCACGACCACCTATTCAAAGACTTCCAACACCTTCTTCCATTTATCCGTACTCAGATTGCTGGTGAATTTACAGGTTCAACCATCAATCCAGAAGCTTGGGGAACAGGTGTATTGGAGTTATCTGACGAAACTCTAACAAAACTCGAACAACAAGCAGCTGACCTGTTGGCAGCAATTCAATAATCAAAAAAACCAGAAATTCTGGTTTTTTTTGATTAACATTTTAAGAGCATTCCGACTTCTGACAAGAATCAATTACTACTTTGATGACTTCTCAAAATCATTCCCCAACTTCACTTCTCACACACTGCAAGGCAGCTCCGATGACTTGGTGCATATCGTAGTAACGATAATGACCAAGACGCCCACCGAATATGACATTCTCTTGTTGTTCTGCGAGGCGCTTATAAGCAGTATAGAGTTTGTTGTTACGATCATTGTTCACTGGATAATACGGCTCATCGCCTCGTTTCCAGGTCTTCGAATACTCACGTGTAATAATGGTTTTCGTTTGTGTACCAAATTCAAAATGTTTGTGTTCGATGATGCGAGTAAATGGCGTTTCACTATCTGTGTAGTTGACAACTGCATTCCCTTGATAGTTTTCCATATCCAATACTTCTGTCTCAAATCGAAGGCTACGATATTCCAATTCACCAAGTTGGTAATCAAAGAACTCGTCAATCATTCCTGTAAAGACAATCTTCGGATAGGTAGCTAAATAGTCTTCCTTATTGGCAAAGAAATCAACATTTGTCTCAACATCAATATTCTCATGTTCCAACATTTTTTCAACAATCTGCGTGTAACCGCCGATTGGAATACCTTGGTAGCTATCGTTGAAATAGTTATTATCATAAGTCAAACGCACGGGTAAACGACGGATGATAAAGGCAGGTAACTCCGTACATGGTTTTTCCCATTGTTTCTCGGTATATGACTTGATCAATTTTTCATAGATGTCTGTACCAACTAGTGAGATGGCTTGTTCTTCCAAGTTCTCAGGCGTTTTTCCTCCCAAAACAGCTCGTTGCTCTGCAATCTTCGCTTCTGCTTCAGCAGGGGTCACCACGCCCCACAGTTTATTGAAAGTATTCATGTTGAATGGAAGATTGTAGATTTCACCTTTGTAGTTGGCGACTGGTGTGTTTGTATAGCGGTTGAACTCCGCAAACTGATTCACATAATCCCAAATTTCTTTTTCAGAAGTATGGAAAATATGTGCGCCATATTCATGGACTTGAATACCTTCTACTTCTTTTGTATAGATGTTACCTGCAATGTGGTCTCGTTTTTCGATAACCTTTATTTTTTTACCCTTTTTAGCTGCCTCATGAGCAAAGACTGCACCGAACAGCCCTGCACCAACAACTAGATAATCGTATTTTTTCATATTGTTTTTACATTTAACTTTCTAAGGAAGTCAATTCTCCAAATCTTTTACTAGACTATCATTTATACCATCGTCTCATTACCAATAAAGAATGAGTTGTGATAATCTCTTCCCTAAAACCTTTCACTTAAAGCTTGCAATATCCAATATTATAACAGACAATACAACCTTCATCAAGTTTAGCAATAATAGAGAGAATAGTAGGAAATAAATAATATATAGTCATTTGAATTAGCTTTGATACATCGTCACTTTCGACTTGCCGTACTCTAGTACAGCCTGCGCCTCAGTTCCTTGTCTGAAAGCTAATTCATTCGACTATAAAAACCCTAAAAACATTTACTAAAAAATTTTTTAAACTATATATATGTTTACACTAACAACAATATGTAGTATTTCGAAAACATCAAAAAAGGCGACTTCCAAACTAGGAAATCGTCTTTTCTTCTATCTTGACTATCAATAATATCTTCTCAGTTTATCCTGATTTTCTTTAAAAAATTCTTCTAGCCAGTCCATCCCATAGGCATGACTGAAGCCTTCTAGGAGAACGGAGAAATCAATGCTATCAAACCCCATTTTCTTCAAACCATCAAAGGTATTAAACGGAGAACGGAAGTGTTTGTATTTGATAATTGCTCCAATATCTTTCAAATCCTGCTCTCTTGTGCTAACCATCTTCATACCCAATACGTATTCAATTGGAGCAACTAAAACAGTTAAGTTTTCGAATGAATATAGGGTCTCACACAAATGTAATGGTGGCTGTCTGTTCATGTTTGCCACATTATTATTGAGCCATAGTTCTTCGTCAGTATTCAAATTAAAGCGTTGCCCTACACGAGCAATAATTTCGTTGATTTTCTGACTTTCTTCATAAAAAGCATCTACATCTTGTGTAGCTCGCAAACCATGATACTCTAAAACATAACCACCAACACAAATAATGGTTAAATGAAGATTGGCTTGAGATAACTCTTGGTTCAAGGCTTCAAAAACAGGTTTCATTTTATCCATGTCTGTATTTCTCCATCATTTTTTGTACATTGGTTAATTTGGCAGGCTTATTTAACGAAACAACATATTCATGAGTTGGTGTATGCTCTTGAATAGCATATTTCAAACTGACCTTTTGAAAATCTGTTAATTCTTTAGAAGCTAATAACTTTTCGACATCTTCTTCTGTCAAATAAGAATAGTCTTCAAAAATAACTTTTCGCAGATAGCGAAACCAGTGACTAGCATTAAACCGTGATTGCTCTGATGCCTTTATCATGTAGTCGTACCAATCCATCTTGCACCTTCCTTATCTTCTTTTTCTCTGCCGCTCATCTTCTTTAGGATTATAATTTAGAGCCTGTTGCAATTGTAAATCAAAACTGGAAAGTTCTAGCTTTTCTTCCTCAAATGGAATCTCAGGTAGTTTAAACTGAAACTTTTTGTAAAAGAAAGTATCAAATTCATCTTTATTATCTGAAATATCTACTAAAGTATCTAACTCAGAAAGTCGAGCTTGTATGCTAATTTTTGTAACTTCTCCAATTTTTTGATAAATCGCACAATAGGATAGGTCTTGGAAAAATTTTCGGTGTGATTTAACTACTTCCTGAGTGTAAGGGCAGTCATAGTAACTAAGATATTTGGTGTAAAAATTATCAGAGAGAGAAATTTGATAATCTACTAGCTTATTATCAATTGTTTTAGAAACTGTTCGCTCCATTTCTGCATGTAGTTTATCCATGGACTAACTCCTTGTATGTAGTACGAACTTCTGAAGATGACAATAGAAGATTGGAACAGTCGTTGTCAGCCATGCCTCGGGTATTATAACGGAAGTCAAACTCATCTACATAATCTTGTAGATATTTCTTAAACCAAGAATGGTAGATTCCCAGTACACCACGTTTGAGACCTGCCCCAAAACCTTCAATCGTATTTGTATAAACATCATCAATTACATATTCACGAGCACCATGATTTACAAAAGCATAGTCGTACATTTTCGCAACTTTATTATAACCTAACCATTCATCAGTGTAAAGCTGGGCAGCGTCTTTCACAAATTTTACGATTTGTTCTGTTAAAGTTTTTGTGCCTGTATCGGTTACTTTATGAGCATTCAATTTTCCTTCTCGTGCACCCATACCAACAACTGGGATTTTATCTTTTAGGGAGAGACCTTAGGCATTTTTAACTTTTTTTGAGTTATGGCGATTCTTATTTTTACCACTGATGTAGGTTTCATCTACTTCTACAGTTCCGTCCAATTTATTATTATTTTCTGAACTGAAACATCTACGAATACGCTCTAGCATAAACCAAGCTGTTTTTTGTGTAACGTTGATGTCTTTTGATAGTTGTAGAGAGGAGACGCCCTTTTTATGAGAGGCCATTAGCCAGATAGCTATAAACCATTTTTGAAGGGAGACTTTAGTATTATCAAACATTGTACCAGTTCTAACATTAAAATATTTACCAGTGTTTTTACATCTGTATTTACCATTCTTGCATTTATAGACTTTAGATGTTTCATCAAAAGGACTGACTACATAACCATTCCAACGAATTTTTTCTAAATGTTGCTCACAGTAATAGTCATTTGGAAAAGCATTCATCAAATCATACAATGACTCAAATTCACCTAACACTTCTGTACTCCTTCTGTATTATAAAATCATTATATCACTTAAAACATAAAAATCAACAAACCAGTGTAAATATAGATATACTTCTTTTCGGAAATTACCTTTTGTGATATAATAGTTTTATAAAAATAGCAAAGGAATTGATTTGTATGAATGCAATCACAGCTCACAGCTCACAGCTCACAGCTCACAGCTCACAGCTCACAGCTCACAGCTCACAGCTCACAGCTCACAGCTCACAGCTCACAGCTCACAGCTCACAGCTCACAGCTCACAGCTCACAGCTCACAGCTCACGCTGATTATGTAATCGGACGTGTTTTTTGTCAACCCCTAAAACAGGCTTTTTCACGTTTTTGTGAGGAGGCTATTTATTTTATCAATAATTTCGAGGTGTTATGATGAACCGTTTTGAAATTATTGATAAAATAGGCAAATTATACTACTCCACTAATCTTGAAAATGGTGAATTTAGTTATTCTAAGGGATTGAAAGCTGTAGGTAAATCTATTTCTGACTACAGAAATAGTAACTCAACGAAAAAACGTAACCATATAGATATTCGTTTTGAGAATGACCGTTTAGCCATATTGGTTGAAACAAAAGATAGATTCGATAACTGGGATAAGATTGAAATTCAGAAACAATTACAAGAATATGTAAAGTATGAAAAGGCATATTCAGATAGAAAAATTGTAGCTATTTTGACTGAGACAGAAGGTAATGACACTTGGACATGGTATTGTCAATCAGTAATTATTGATGATGAACACATGAATACTGAACTAACAACAGTTCTATCGTTTGAAGAATATGAAGAACTGTGTTTTGGAAAAGTAAACGACAAATTACAAGTAGTAGATTCAATTAAAGTATTGAATGAAATGTTACATTCTGACGGCCTTGCTGAGAAATTACGAAGTCAATTTGTAGGAACTTGTTTATTAGCACTTAAAAATGGACTTGTTTATGAAGGTATAAAACCTACAAAAGATACCGATGGAAATGATTTATCTCCTGAACAAGCTATCCTAAAAAGTATCAAAAATATTTTAGAAGGATTGCTCTCTCAAGGTGGGGGGTTAAATAAAGTTGGTAAGTTAGCGATACTCAATAACAAAGTGTTGGAAGACCAAGATGTAACCAGTCTGAGTTATCAGGAATTAACAGCTCTATTAGCCTATATAGACAATAATATTATCCCTTATATCAATGATAAAAATACAGCAGGGCAAGATTTATTAAATCTCTTCTTTACAACTTTTAACAAATACGTAGGAAAATCCGATAAAAATCAGGCTTTTACTCCGGATCATATTTGTGATTTTATGAGTAAGGTTGTCAATGTTAATAAAAATTCTCGTGTACTCGACCCATGTTGTGGGAGTGGTGCTTTCTTAGTACGTGCAATGACAGATGCTATGGATGATTGCAATACTGAGGATGAACGTAAGGCTGTTAAAAAGAATCAAATTTTTGGCATAGAATATGAAGAGGGAGCATTCGGTCTATCATCAACAAATATGTTGATACATGGAGATGGTAATTCAAATATTATTCAGGATTCTATGTTTAATAAGGGGAAATGGATTACAGATGCAAACATAGATGTTATTCTTATGAACCCGCCATATAATGCTACCAAAAAGAGTTGTGACCCTGAATATACAAAAAAATGGGCTTCAAAAGTTACACAAGACCCTTCAAAAGGACTTCATTTTGTCGAGTGGGTCGCTCGGCAAGTAACTGGTCAAGGCGAAGATAAGACTATTAAGAATAAAACTGCCAAAATCGCTGTTTTACTTCCCATGCAAGCTGCTATTGGCAATAGCAAAGAAACTAAATTATATAAGAAAAAGATGCTTGAAAAATATACTTTAGAGGCTGTCTTTTCTTTACCTGATGAAATGTTCTATCCCGGTGCTTCAGCTGTTGCTTGCTGTATGATATTTGATTTATCTCAAAATCATACTAAATCTGATAAGGATACCTTCTTTGGGTATTTTAAAGATGATAATTTTATCAAAAGGAAAGGCTTAGGTCGTGTTGAGAAAGTTGATAGCAACGGTGATAGCTTATGGGAACAAGTAAAATCCAAATGGCTATCATTGTATAGAAATAAACGTGAAATGGCTGGTCTATCTGTTATGAAAAAAGTTGGATATGAAGATGAATGGCTTGCAGAAGCCTATATGGAAACCGATTATTCAACACTTAACTCTGATGATTTTCAACGAACTATAAATCATTATCTATCTTTCTTGGTTAAAGAAGGAGAATGTGGCAATGATTGATACTCGAGATTGGGAATTTTTTGATTTTTCTAAGGTATTTCGTATGGAGAACGGTTTTTATAATAAGAAACCAGAATCTAGTGGAGTGGGAACTATTCCTTTTATAGGCGCTACTGATAAAAATAACGGTGTTACAGATTATTTCACATTAGAAGAAATCGAATCCGCTTCTAAGACAGGAGAAGAACCTAATCAGGAATTAAGCGATAAGATATTCCCCCCATATGCTCTCTGTGTCACTAACAATGGTTCTGTAGGATATGCTTACTATCAAGAAAAACTATTCACTTGTAGTCATGATGTTAATCCTTTATATAGAATTGACGGTGACTTCAATGAATTTACAGCTCTATTCATTGCAACAGTAATAATGCACGATAGGTACAGATGGGGATATGGACGAAAATGGCGTCCAAAAAGAATGAAATACTCCAGATTAAAACTTCCTATTCAAAAAGAGCCCAATGGAGAACCTGTTCTTGATGTAAGTAAACGATACTCCGATTCTGGTTTTATACCAGATTGGGATTTTATGGAAAACTTCATCAAATCACTAAAGTATAAACTGCCTGAAACTAAAAGAAACACTTATGTTGATATTTCTTCCCAAAACTGGGTTTCATTTACATTAGAAGAACTAGGTATTGATATATACAAAGCTAAAGCCCATACAAAAATTGATATGGATTTTTCTAAAAATCGAAAACCAAGTAAATTACCATTTGTCAGTAGAACAGAATTAAATAATTCTATAGATGGATGGGTTTCAAAAGATGAGGAAAATGGTATCGAAAAAGGCAATGCACTTGTGATAGGCGATACGACATCAACTATTTCTTATCAACCTAATCCTTTTGTTGCGGGTGACCACATTGTTGTAATTAGAGCAAATTGGTTAAATAAATATACGGGGCTATTTATTCAAACTCTACTGAATCAAGAAAGATATAGATATTCATACGGAAGAGCATTTAAGATGGATTTAATTAAAAAAACAAAATTATTGTTACCAGTAAATCACAATAAAGAAGTTGATTGGAGATGGATTGAAAATTATATCCAAACTTTACCATATTCAGAAAATATCTAAATACAAAAAGACGATTTCCTAGCTTGGAAGTCGCCTTTTTTGATGTTCTTGTAGATACTATATATATATATTGTGGTTAGTGTAAACAGACATATAGTTCCCAAAATTTTAATAAACTCTATAAAACAAATGCAGTTTATAGTTTTGCAACTATGTTACTTGATAATGGCGTCGATATTCGACAAATACAACATTTACTAGGCCACAGTAACATCAATGTGACACAAATCTACACCCATGTCTCTCAAAGCAAGCAGGTAGAAATTCTAAGTGAGCACAACCCTCTTAATCAAATTACACCATTACTTCGTACATAAATCATAGCCACCCGTGAAAATGGGTGGTTTTTACACTAACTATGAGGTATTTCTCTCCAGCAACATCTAAAGATGTCCACTAAAGTTTGTCCAGATTAATGCTATGATTACTTGACTAAATCCTGAAAAAATGGGCTTTTATCCTGTTTTAAAAATTACCATCTGAAATAGGTCACAGGATAAACAAAGCTAACCTTCCATGTTTCGGATGTACTTGACTAATTTAGAACTGCCTTATTCCAACGCCAAACTGGAAGCTACCAACAATCTCATCAAAGTAATTAAAAGAAATGCCTTTGGTTTCAGGAAGATGAAAACTCTAAAAAACGCATTTTGATTGCTTTGAACGTAAAGAAAGAGAGAACGAAGTTCGTCCTCTCTAGATGTTAGCTGACATCTACCCACTACAGTTGATAAAGAGCTGCAAATAATCGTAATTGGGCATTCAAAATTACCTCATATACTCAGTACTCTGATTATTTCAATCGTGTAAATAAGCTTTTATTACTACCGATCTTTATCCACATATAGATAATATAAATAACCAAGTATACTAAAAATCCTGCCAAACTTGGTAGAGCCCATGCAGCAAAAATAAATATTACCGCAATGATTGCTTCTATTAGAGCATCTAAAGCAACAGAAATTTCTAAGCTTTTTGCTAACAATATTTCTGCAAGAAAACAACGGAAAAATAGTAGGAAGGTAATAGAAAGCGTTGCCAATATTAAATTAGGAAAAATAAAAGTTGTAACAATAGTCAATAGAACACTTAAGAGCATACTTAACAAATTAACAAATAGTATTGTTCTCTCCATACGGAAAGCTTTCAAGTATGTGTTAATTAATAAAGCCATTTTACCTTCAAATACCGAAATCGGAAAAATTAGCGCCATATATAGCAAACTATCCGCATATTTAGGAAGCCAAATCATTAACGCTGTTCTAAGTGGAAAGAATAATAATAAAAATCCCAACAAAACAGGCATTAATAAAGTTCTAATTTTTACATATAATTCGGGTAACTCACTCTTTTCAGTCCTCTTCAACATTGGAAAAATGACAATTCCTACCGCATTGATAAACGTCATAATCAAATTAGAAATACTCAATGTCAAAGAAATTTTTCCAAATGTTGCTACATCCCAACGCTTCTCAATTCCCAAACGAACAGTCCCAATAACTAGCATACTAGCAACATTTGAAAGCATCAAATTGCTACCAACTTTTATGTTATCAATAACCTCTGAAATATCAAACTTAAAAAAAGTAAGCTTGTGAACTATTATATCTCTACAAAGATAGATACCGTAAAAAAGAGAAATAAATCGTCCAATCACGTCAACTACTATCATTAATTTATAGCTGTAAATACCACCAGCAATTAGTCCCAACAATAAACAGATGTACAGAACTCTATCGAGAATCATTATTCTTGCACTCTCTTTAATTAGATTGGTCGTTTGTAACAAATAAATAACAAAAAATCTAAGGTTGGTTGCTAGCAAGGTTAGTGATAGCATATTGAAGATAAATTCTTTATTCGTCCCGACATCTATGCTATTGCCTACGACAAAAATCAGAATGGCAATTATTGTTTGAAAAAGAGAATAGGCAATGAATTGTGAGAAAAACTTTTGTTTATCCAGTCGCTCATACTCTTCACCACCATATTTTAGATAGATACCATCAATCCAACCTAAATGAGCAAATCCAACATAACTTGTATAGAAAAGATACAATTGCCAATAACCATATTCCTCAACTCCAATTAATTTGGGTAAAATGAGAATGACTAAGGTTGAAACAAGTAGTGATAACAGATTTGATGTAATAGCATAGCTAGAGTTTAACAATAACTTTTTCAATGGTTCTCCTTATTCACTTTCATAGAAGTGATTAATGATTGAAACATAGCTTTTAACTGCACTGTCGGATTCCAACCTAATTCCTTTAGTTTCTTAGTTTCTAAATTAATTTTAACAGTTGGATTATATCCTAGTTGATTAATATCTTGTAAATCAACCTTAACTTTACAAATATTATTTTCATCAAGTTGACTTGCCAATATAGCCATATCATAAATTGAGGTATAGGTATCTTCGTTAGCTACATTATATGCTTGTCCAGAGACCCCCTTAAGTAAAATATGTATAATTGCAGCTACTGCATCCTTTGTATAACAATAACTACGCATTGTTTCACCTTTGGTATGCAATGTAATTGGCTTGCTTTCAATAACAGCACGGGCAAACTGAGCAAACACACGATTGTCCTGATATTCAACACCTGGTCCAAAAGTTTGTGTTAATCTAGCTAAGCTAACTGGAACCTGAAATTGGCTTGCGTAGGAAACACACAGGCATTCTGCCATTCGTTTTCCTTCTGAATAACTACTTCTAACCTGAGTGAAATCAATATAGCCATAATCATCTTCTGATATTGATTCTTTCGATTCGTTTATTCCATAGACCTCAAGCGAAGACAGATAGACAACCTTTTTTACTTTCTTCACTTTTGCTAACTCTAAAATATTTTTTGTCCCATTTAGCGCAGTAAAAATAGTATCAACAGGTTTTTCAACAAAATCACGGGAAGCAGTCACACTTGCACCATGAATAATAAAATCTATATCCCCAGCATAAGATTGTTCTTGACTAATATCCGAAACATGGAAGTCGATCTCACTCAGACAATCCGCAAACTTATACATAGCCTTTTCTTTAGAGCGAACAGCGGCCACTATTTTTATATTGGTCTGTAATAGACGATTTGCAAAAACAAGCGAGTAAACTAAGTGACTCCCGATTAAACCTGTAGCCCCAGTCACAAAAACCGTCTTATTAGTCAAGTCAGTTAGCAATTCTGAATTTTCTCTGACAAAAGCTATACAGTCTTTTTCTAAAGTTGAATCTAACATATTATTCCCTATCCAAAAATTTGAGCATTTTCCCTTGAATCGTAAATAGCTCTAAAAATATAAAAATCTGAAGGAGTTGTAATCTTTATGTTCTCAGGTCCTCCCATCACGGTAAATAAATCTAGACCATAATGACGAACCAATGTTGCTGAATCAGTCATATTGATTAAACCATCTTCTTGTGCTTTTAAATGTAGTGAATAAATATCTGCAAGATAGAAACTCTGAGGAGCTACTGCAGTCTGACAGGAATCCCTATCAACAACATTTGTAATAGCATTATCTTCATTCACTTGAATGACTGTTTCAATAACAGGCTTAACAGTAATTGCAGTCCTATTATTTCTTACACACTCAATATTGTTCGTAATAATTTCTGCATCAATAAGTGGACGCACACCATCATGAATCAGAACAATGTCATCGTTTTCTATATTCCCAGACAATGCTTCAAGCCCATTAAAAATGGACATCTGACCTGTTGTCCCACCTGGAACTACTTTTACAACTTTTTTAATTTGAAACTTAGAAAGCAGTGTTTCTAAATACTCAATCCATCCCTCAATGCATACAATAACAATTTGATCAACCAATGGATGATTCTCAAAATGTTCAATCGTATGAATAATAATAGGTTTTCCATGCAATTCTAGAAATTGCTTTGGCTTTGTCGTGGTTTTCATTCGCGAACCAGAACCACCTGCGAAAATGACTGCTGAAACTACCATATCTTCTCCCTCTTTTTATTACACATGTTCTTGTAAAATAACTTCATCAAGGTAAGTTCCTTTGTAATCCTTTTGTTCATACTTATAGGTTAGCTTATGTACTTCTATCATGCTAGAAATCTCATGCCAATGCTGATTATTAAAATTATCAAACATCCTAAATTGTAAAATATGTGGGTGCGAATTACTATACGGAATTACCTCTTTCCAGACTTCAGGATATGCTTCTATAGCCATTTCAAAAAAACAATGCAATAGAAAATACTCAAGCAAGCTATTGTTTTTCTCCCAATATTTATTCAATAAAAATCTCGTCAATAATATAATCTCATTATTGGCTTTTGCAGTCATAAACCAACTAGATATTCTCCTACTGTGTCCAAATGTATTTGGGCGTAATTCTTGAAACAAAAATAAATCAGATTCAAAAAAATAATCATGAATAATGGGAGAACTCATAAACACTGTTGCATCAACCCATGTCCCACCATATTTTGATAATAATTCAATACGAACAATATCTGAAAAATGAGCATGTGAAATCTTTCCTGAATGAAATTTCTCTACTATGAATACAGGTAAGTCGATATATTGGGATAAATTACTTTCATCTAAGGAAATTATTTTTTTATCCTCAGGCAAATTCCGTTTTAAAGATTCAAAACAATGTTTAACCAATTTAGGAGCATTTTCTATCCCTTGATACCACAGAACCCACACTACCTTCTCGTCGCTATCTTCTTTATATTTGAAATTGTTGATGTTAGCTTTAAAATATTCTATATCTGTTTTATATTTTTTCCTGAGTTTTCGCATAATTTTTTGGTCTATAGAAACTTGTAAAATTTCTAAGGACTTCTTAGTTTTGGGTTGAAGTAGCAATTGGAAAGCCGTGAAGAAAACAAGTCTATTACTTATAAGTTGCTTTACTCTACCGCTCTTAATTATCTTTCTTAAAATTTTAATTAAACTTTTCATTTTTACTCAAATACTTAATCTAATAATAAATTATTTTCAAAAATCGCTCTAAATACACTGTCAAAGAATTGAATCCCACCTGAGCTTCGATAAAAATTTTGAAACCAAAAATTAGTTAGAGAGAAAATAATTAATAGTGTTAGAATTATTTCCCTATTATATTTCAATTTCATTCTCGAACAAACGTTTAACACTATAATATAAAAAAGTATATATCCTAATCTAGAAAAACGTTCAAACTCAGAATTTATCACTTCAAAAAACATACTAATTACTAATATAATATTAGTAGCTTTCATTAAAAAAATATCTCTATCTTCAAAACAATGCTTAAAATACATATATAGAGAATGTAAAAATAATACTGGTCCTAATCGAAAAAATACCACTCTAGAAACAAAGACTACTCCTTTGAATTCTAAGCTTGTTACAAAATATTTTTGAATTGCCTGTGAAATTAAAGGGATTTGTATAAAACTATTCAAATAATTTATCGACAGTAGGGCTATTAAAACTCCTATCAAGCTAATATAAATATGTTTAAAACTTTTAGACTGCGTTAAAAAAAGAACTAAAAAAATAATGGATGAAAAATGAAGGGTTGTTGCTACAATAACTAGTATAAAAAATAGAATTTTCCCGATTGACGATTTATTTAGAAAGTATAATCCTAACAATACCAAAGTATATGCAATAAAAAATCTAAGTTGGACTATACTAATTGTCAAAGGGTATAGTAGTATCAAAACACATACTAAGTTTTTATACTCACTCAATTTATCTATAGAATAAAACAACAGAAGAATTGTAATAATTGCTAATATCTGTAGAAATTGTTGGAATAGTAATTGCTGAGATATACCTACTTTCATTAAACTTATATACCCAATATCTCCCAATTTCCCATCATAATTTCCTAAAGCAAACAATCTATAAATATTCGAATATGATATATAATCCGGATTATATGTATTATAACCAAATAATATAATAAAAAATAGCGCCCAGACTCCAAAAACAAAACTAGATTTTCTAAATAAAAAAGAAGTACTGCTCAATATTATCGCTATAAAAAATAACATATTTTCTTATACCTATCTTATCTTACTTTCCCAATCGTCTCTCAATCGAATATGTCTTTCCACTTGTTCTTCTTTCGAAGGAAGTTTCATATAATCTCCATATCGATTGGTTAGATACGCATTCGCATCATTTGGACCATAAAAGTAGTCAATTTCAAACCAATACTTTTCTTCTGGTAAAAAAACTTTATGAGAGACAATTTCTCCAAAATATCCTTTTACACCATAAGCAATGGTCATACTCTTACCATTTTTTGTCGATTTTAATAATCTTTCCATTAATTGAAACACTCTATGTGGTCCAATGAGATATGATGGCAAGCCAATACATTTCCTAATAAATAAATTTCCCTTCAATTCTTTTGACTTTGTCGCCATATAACTTAGATGTGGAGAATATTTCTTAAAACACCTTGAACTCGAATACGATAAATCGAGGATTTTAAATAAACTGCCGACAACTTTATTTTTCAAGTTATTATCAGAAACATAATCTATAGGCAACATATCTAAATATAGATATTTCTTTTTACTAAACCCCTCTCCCATCACGTCAAATAATGTCAGTGATTTACTCTGAATTTTTAACATTTTGTGGATACTACTACGATTTTGTGCCGGATCAATTATGAAAAAATCATCGTCATCCTTCATTGCAATTTTAAATTTCTCATAATCACTTCTTGGTAACACTAAGTCTATATCGTCATCCCATGGGATATAGCCGTTGTGTCTTAAAGAACCAATTAATGTACCTGCTACCATCATAGGCTTTATTCCAATTTTCTGACACTTTTTATTTAGCAAGACAAACATATCTAAATATGCTTGTTGTAATTTTTTTAATTGCTCAGCATCTATAGTCTGATACATTCCTTGAAATGCTTTATCTAAAGCCAGTTCCCACTCAATTTTTGATGTACTTCTCATTCCTATCTCCTGAATTTACTTACAATCATCCCAAATACGCTATGTAGACGAAGTGCGTACACAATGTCACTTATAAACGCTCGTTTACCATTATAATAATTTCTTAATTGGTATAATTTAAGTATAGAATAGATATTCCAATTTTTAATGAAGTTATATCTTGCAGTATAAAGCTCATAATAATTTTTAGAAATCCTTTCTACATCATCATTTTCTCCATCACAAGCAACCTGGGCAACAAAATCATAGCGATTATACATTTTCATATAGTAATCTAAACGACTCCCCAAAGAATTGTGAAACGACTTGCTACTAGAGGATAATGTAACATTATTTAAGTGTAAACGATGACTATCTAAAATTGAATCTATCTCTATTACGTCACCATAAACACACGCAAGCATCCCAAATAATACATCATGAAATTGAAAATACGGAAATTTATAAAACTCTCTATTTATCATATCACCTAGCACTTCTGCCCTGTATGCAGTCTGATACCCCGATGGCCAAGCTTGCAATAGTTTTTCTAGAGAGTACGTATTGATTCTATCCGAAGTATCTGGGCTACTGATAATATTTCCGTTTTCATCAATCAATCTGGATTTGCAAAACACCATTGATACATTTTCTCTGTCAAAGATTGGAAGCATTGTCTCAATTTTATGAGAGTCCCAAATATCATCTTGATCTGAAAAAAAGACTATTCCTTCCTGAACTAACTTTGTCAAATTTATAAATGTTTGATAATGCCCCTGATTAGATTTATTTTGAGAGACAACCCATGAATCCAAAGAATATTTTTTTATATAATCTTTTATTATTTTTATTGTATCATCTGTCGAGCAATCATCCCAAATAATAACTTTGTCTGCTGATACACTTTGATTTCGAATTGAATCTAACTGTTTTATTATAAATGGGCTTCCATTATATGTAGCCATCAATACTGTAATCATACTATTTCCTTAAGATTTTTCCATAAATGAGTTTCTTTATCCAAGTTGGCATATAAACAAAGACCCTAATGTAAATTTGATTAATAAATACATCTAGTGGTGTAACAATTCCTTGAGCTAACATAAATTCATTTAGTATTGTCCAACTGTTAATTTGTTCTCTGTTCCCCCTCCTATTGAACATCCCATTTCCAACACGTGCAAGAACTAGTGTTTCATCAATGTTTGCAAATTTCGATCCTGAAGCAATCATGCGCACCCAAAGGAAATAATCTTCTACGTACGGAAGTGTTTGATACCCCCCTGCTCTCTCGACACTTTTCTTTTTAAACATTACAGTCATGTGGCACATTGGATTTCTCCGCCTTGCCATCTTTAATATTTCATCGTGCTGGGTTGGAACATTTTTATGAGAAACTATTTCACTAGTAGAATTTAAGAACTCATCTATCTCAGCACCAACAATATCTATAGTCGGGTTTTGTTTTATAAAGTTAACTTGCTTTTCAAAACGTGTATTTATTGCAACATCATCAGAATCCATTCGTGCAACCCACTCATAATTACAATGTTTCAAACCTTCATTCAGTGCAATTCCTAAACCCGAATTCTTTTCCAAGGCTATCGTTTTAAAAAATGAAAATCGACTTTTAAATTCTTCTAAAATACTATATAAGCTCTGATTGAGTGGCCCATCCTCTACCAAGACAACCTCCGTTGGAATCATTGTTTGATTGACAAGGATGCTTTCCAAAGATTCCCTAAGAAACTCTGGTTTTTCTTTCTCATAGACCGACATTAATACTGAAAATTTCATCCTTTTCCTTTCTGCCCTGTTCCACCTTCAACAACACCTTCGCTTCTGGCTACACTGAGGAATGTACCTAAGAAACATTTAATATCCAAACCTAGACTCATATTTTGAACATAATATCCATCTAATTTTGACTTTTCATCAATTTCCAATTCATCACGACCATTAATTTGAGCCCAACCGGTTAGTCCAGGACGAATATCATTTGCACCATATTTATCTCGCTCTTCAATTAAGTCATATTGATTCCATAAGGCTGGGCGTGGACCAACAATCGCCATTTCACCTTTAAAAATATTAAAAAGCTGTGGCAGTTCATCTAAACTTGTTTTTCTGAGAAACGCGCCCACCTTGGTAATCATCGCCTTAGGATCCTTTAATAGATGAGTCGGCATATCACTTGGTGCGTCAACGTACATAGAACGGAATTTATAAATCATAAAGTATGACTTGTTTTTACCAACCCGCTTTTGTTTAAATAATACCGGACCTTTAGAATCTAATTTAATTGCCAATGCAATCAATAATAAAATTGGACTCAGAACAACAATAGCAATCCCTGAGATAATAATTGCTAAAATACGTTTACAAATTGGATACATTTCACATCTCCCTTTTGACCAAATATACTTATTATAAAGATAGTTTGTAGCACTTAGTTGCTATTATCTGACTCTTAATAAATAGTAATATTGTTGTTAATTAGGTATTCTAACCTTCCTAGAACTTAAACATCGTTTAAACTCTAGGAAAGTAAAAATATTTTTTACTTTCTTATTCTTGTTTTGCAAATTCAATCAACATATTTTTTAATTCATTTCTATCTTTTTGGAGTAATCCATTGATAAATGAATTGACAATGTCCGACTGCTTATTTGTAACGCGACCCACAAATATTTTTTCATGAATCTGTTCGCTGACACGTTCTTCTGTTGATAATAATTCCTCGTAGAGTTTCTCGCCTGGTCTGATTCCAGATTCTACAATCCCGATTTCTTCCTCTGTGTGTCCACTTAACAAGATAACTTTTCTTGCCAATTCCAGGATTTGTACTGGCTCGCCCATATCCAAGACAAATATTTCTCCACCTTTTGCCAAATGTCCAGCTTGGATAACCAAACGACTTGCCTCAGGAATCGTCATGAAATAACGAGTCATCCTAAAGTCGGTAACCGTAACAGGTCCACCTTTTCTAATTTGCTCTTTGAATAGCGGAACAACACTTCCACGACTACCTAGAACATTCCCAAACCGGACTGCCGCAAATTGAGTCTGACCTGGCTCGTTTAAACCTGTAACAATCATTTCTGCAACACGTTTAGTCGCTCCCATGACATTTGGTGGATTAACAGCTTTATCTGTTGAAACCATAACAAATTTGGCAACCTTTGCAGTTTTAGCCGCCTCAGCCACATTCTTCGTTCCAAAAATATTATTCTTCACTGCTTCATGTGGATTATATTCCATCAAAGGAACATGCTTATGTGCTGCAGCATGATAAACAACATCGGGTTGATATTCAGCCATTATGCTAAAAATCAATTCTCTATCTTGAATATCTGCAATGAGAGGGACCAACTCAATCTTACCTTGGTACTTTTCCAGTAACTCTCGATGAATGAGATAGATTGAATTTTCTCCATGTCCAAGCAACAACAAGCGTTTAGGCGTAAACTTAGCAATTTGACGACATAGCTCTGAACCGATAGAGCCACCTGCTCCTGTGACAAGGATTGTTTTCCCTTTGAAAAACTGATTCAATTCATCCTGATCCAAAACAACCTCTGGTCGACCAAGAAGGTCTGCTACGTCAATTTCCTGAAAGGCACTGACAGACATGTTCCCCGCCATAATATCTTCAATGCTCGGCATATTATTGACGGTCACTCCTGTAGTATTACAGATCTCAACAATCTTCTCTCGCTCCTTACCATTTAAGGAAGGGATGGCAATCGTCACTTGGTCAACAGCTAATTCTTCTACCAATCGTGGAATATCATTACGGTTTCCTAAAACTTTAGCGGTACGGATAAATGTTCCAAGTTTATTTGGATCACGATCAACAATACCGACAATTTCAAAATTCAATTTTCGATCTTTGACAGTATTGATAAAAATATTACCACCATCTCCAGCACCTACTACTAAGATTCTTAGTGGGCTATCCTTCTTACGAATGGCATTTTTTCTCGTCTCATGTAAAACTTTCCAAACAATCCTTGGGGTAATGAGCATTACAAATGACAAAAATAAGGACACCAAGATGAAGCGATAACTAAAAGCCTGCCACAACACCATTGAAATAATTAAAAACAATGAATGCGCAGATATTAAACTAAGTCCTATTTTTACATAACTCTGATACCCTGTGTAACGCGTAATTAATGAAAAGACTTTTAATCTAAACGATAGAATCAAATAAAAAATTGATACGAATAAAACTGCAAGAATAAATCGTTCATCTGGTATGTCAATAATAACATCCAAAAACAGCCTGCTCAAAATCATGGAAACTATAAGAAGACACGTATCCATGCACATTAGTATCAATCGTTTACTGTTGCGCTCTAACAGTTTATCGGTAACAGTTCCTAAATCCATTTTTCTCTCCACAATCTAGAGTAACCAGTTTAAATCGCCTGGTTTTTTAATAGCATAAGAGGATTCTTTTTCAGCAACGCTTTCGCTTTATCTTTGCCAAATTCCTCTGTTATTAACTTATAAGCCTCCCTCATAAACGGAAGTCTGCTAGATAAATTATGCATATCACTGGCAACACAATGTACTAAATCCTGCTCTAAAAAATACCGAGTGCGTTTTTTAAATTCTTTTGCTCGATCGCCAATTAAAGCGGGCTTCAACACATGATTACTATTTACCTGAGTATAGCATCCCTTGTCAATTAGCTCTTCTACTCTCTCTACATGAAACGCTAGGGCATCATATCGTTCTATATGGGCAAGTACGGGAGTTAGCCCAAGTAACGTCACTTCATTCACTGCTTCTTGAATCTCTTTCCAAGGAGTATTCATACTAAATTCCAAGAGAATATAGCGCGAGCCATTAAGTGTTGGTACTTTCTTTTTTTCAAGTTTGCTTAAGATATCTTTACTATAATACAATTCAGCACCATAGCACAATCGTATTTCAGGATAAACTTCTGCTACTGCTTCTTTAAGTTGAAGAAAGTTAGTCATGATAACTTTTTCTGGTGTTTCAAACATCCCTTTTCTTCTATGAGATGTCGCTACGATATAGCGAACACCTTGACGATAAGCTTCGCCTATCAAACTCAGGCTCTCTTCAATAGTTTTTGGTCCGTCATCCACACCAAATATGATATGCGAATGAATATCAATCATACTAATACCTACTTATCAAACTTATATTATCTGAGAAATTAGGCTTTTTTGCCGTAATTTCCGTAGTTTCCGTATTCACCATACTTCTCAGTGGCAATATCATATTTGTTCAAGATAACGCCTAAGAACGGTGTGCCTGTTTGATCCAACTGCTCTTTTACTTTTTTCAAAGATGAGCGCTTAACATTGCCTGCTTCTGCTACCAGCACCATCGCATCACATTTCTGTGCAATGATAGCTGCATCAATTACCAGTCCTAATGGGGGACAGTCAACGATAACATAATCATAATAGCGACGAAGAGTCGCAAGTAAATTTTCAAAATTCTTACTTTGTAACAGGGCAGTAGGATTAGGTGAAACCTTTCCTGACTCAATGACGGTCAAGTTTGGAATATCTGTATCGCATAATCCCTGAGACAAATCTGTTGTCCCTGCTAGGTAATCCGTCAAGCCTGTAATCTTTGTAATTGGCTTGAAGAAACCAGACATGACTGAATTTCGGATATCTGCATCCACCAAAACGGTCTTATAACCTGAACGAGCATAGGCAATAGCGAGACTAGCCGCAGTTGTACTCTTACCTTCATTCGATTGAACAGAGGTAATGCCAACAACCTTAATATCCGCTCCGCTAAGCTGAATGTTGGTACGGATGGCATTGAAATATTCTTCTGTCTTATTTACCAATTCTTTTTTAGTACGTGCAATTTCTAACGTTGCCATATTGTTCTCCTATTTCAATTTCTTCGAATCTGGTACTACACCAAGCAAGGTCAAGCCCATTACCTCTTCAATATCCTGAGGGCGTTTGACACGGTCATCCAAAACCTCCATGACCAGTACAAGACCTGTTGCCAAGATACCACCAGCTAATAAGCCGAGTATGATATTTCGTTTTGTATTTGGAGTGGTTGGTTCTTCCGCTGGGACTGCTTCTTCAAGTGTTGTCACATCACTTACCTTGGTGACCTCAACAATCTTTTGCGCCGCAAAGGTACGAAGACTATTTGCAATACGTGCCGCTTCATTTGGATCCGCATCACGCACGGAGATAGAAACGATACGAGTATCGACAGGGATAGAAACTGAAACCTTTTCTTTTAAGTTCTCGTTCAAGTTCAACTCTGTAGCTACCTGCGTCAGTACATCTTGTGATAGGATAATTTCCTTATAGTCTTTTACTAAATAAGAACCAGCTTGTAAATCCTGATTTGTTAATCCCGCACCGGCTTCAACATTTTGACTCACTACATAGATACGGGTAGTAGAGTCATATTGTGGAGTTACCAGAAAACTGCTATAAACAAATGCCAGCCCTGCTCCTAATACTGCAGTTACTAGAATAAAGAATTTTTTTCTCCAGATTGTTTTCAATAATGACAATACATCAATTTCGATTGTATTTGATTCTTGATTATTCATGTTTTCTCCTATTTTTTAATTTCCATCCAATACTGACTGAATCGCTGCCTTTGCTTGCTCCAGACTGTCTTGGTTAATTTCCATCATATAAAGTTGTGATCCAGGCATCGCATAAGAAGATAAATCTGAGCGTCCTGTTCCTGTCAATGCTTGTGACTCTACTGTAAATTGTGTTCCTGACTCTAATTGGGTATTTACCAAGCCCATAATCGTTTCTAAGCTCAAATCTGTTTGGATAGATCCTTCCAAACCTGTTAGAATAGCTTGATAATTCGCTAGATTATCTGGTGAACTCAATTTTTTTATGAGGGCTGCAATGACTTTTTCTTGGTTTTGACCGCGATCATTATCACCATTAGCCAACGAATACCGCTCACGAACAAAGATTAGCGCTTGCTCTGCATCTAGATGCACTGTCCCAACAGGGAAATTATACCCTCCGCTTGTAAATTCTTGGGTATTTTCAACATCAATACCACCAACCAAATCAATCAACTGTAAGAAGGAAGTAAAGTTGAGGCGGATATAGTTACTAATGTCAATACCATAAAGATTTTCTAAGGTGTGCACTGAGGCGTTAACACCATAAATCCCAGCATGTGTTAGTTTATCGTATTGATTTTGCCCACCATCTGCGATAGCAACGTATGAATCTCGTGGAGTAGTTGTCAATAAAATCTTATGTGTCGCACGATTGACAGTCATAATGATATTGACATCTGAACGCGAAACAGATGAAATTGGACCGTAGGTATCAATACCACTAATATAGATATTAAAACTGTCTCCACTCACCTGCTCAGTAGCTGTTTCAACAGTCTGAGTCACTTTGAAACTATATATTTTTTTCACTTTTGAAGAAAAGTCTGGATCTTCATTTTCTAAAATATTGGTAAAAACTCCGTTGAAGACCATCGCTTGACTCTCACCATTCAACATAGATTGATATGCTGTCAGGTAAGAGGTTGTGGGGCTAGTTGCTAGTTGAGTAGATTCCATTTTGGATATGTCATCCAACAAAGCGGTGATGTTATCTTGGTCGTATTCGGCTGGAGCAAGAATACTAGTAAGCTGACGAACGTCCGTAATATCACTATTTGCTGGGACAAGGATGCTCATTTCATATTCTGAAAATGTCGAATTTGAATTTAGTCGTGTTGAAAATTTTACAACTTCTTGCATACCATAGATTCCAACAGACGTGATGACCAGTGAAAAAACAAGTAAGAGCGCTGTAAAGACACGCGCTTTCTTACGCCACATCAATAATCCAGTCAATACTGCCACTCCTACTAGCAAAAGTGTCACAATATAGTTTAAATACCGGAAATCTAGGATGTTATAGCGATACATGGTCACTAAAAACAAACATAGAGTAATGGCGTAAAGCCCCAAAAGCGCAAAATTTACCAATTTGAGCTTGGACGACTTCCTTCGCCCGCTTCTCTTTTTCATAAACAACCTTCCTTTTACTTATAACTTACCCATTATATCATAGAAATTAATATTTTCCTACCCTTCTTTAGTGCTGGAAAACGTTATCTTGTTCATAATTTCACATTTTGATTGATCGGATGAAGGTCAGTTGGTTTGCCGTTGATTCGGAAGCACAATATTCAAAGCCATCCACCTTAAAATCTTGAATGTCCGATAATTTCTGAATATTGTTCTTAGCCAACCAGGACAGCAATCTTCCTCTACCTTTTTTTGATATAGTCGAGTGAACTTTTAGCTGACCTGCTTTTTCTTCCATGAAAAGAATTTTAACTAATCTTTTCTGAATCTGTGGAGAAAATACCTGCTCAAATTCTGACGAAGCCAATGAGAGAATCAGTTCATCATCACCAACTTCTTGGTCATAATACGGTCGCCAGTACTGTTTCAAAGATTGATTGCCTATCTTTAAGCTCCCTTGAAAATCTAAGCGGTGAGGTGAAATGAATTCAAAAGGATGAATCAATCCGTATAAGGCTGTCGCAACACGAACGTGGTCACGTAGGTAATTTTCTTCTTTCGAACCTATACCTCGCCTATCCATATAACGATACATGAGACCATCATATAACTGCCAGGCTGGATAGGTTTTTGCTTGACCTGTCCTGATTCGATGCCAACGATCAGCTTCTAACTCAGCCTTTTCTTCATTCAATTTATAAAAGGCTGCCATCTTTTTTACATCAAATTGACTTATGGCATCCAGCACCGGCTTGCTTCGATCAGACAGGGGATAAAACGAGGCATTCTCTAGATTTGTATTTACTTCTTTTGCATTAGGTATAATTATTTTCATCACTTAATTATACCATATAGTAGCTTAATTCCTGAGCCTCAACCCCATTATTCATATATTGTATTTCTGCAACTTTTCCTATATACTAGCTAGTAACATAGTCTATAAAAAAGGGGGCTTAGATGAAAAAATATCAAGTTATCATCCAAGATATTTTGACTGGAATAGAGGAACACCGATTCAAACGTGGAGAGAAATTACCTTCTATCCGTCAACTCAGCGAGCAATACCATTGTAGCAAAGACACTGTCCAAAAGGCTATGTTGGAATTAAAGTACCAAAATAAAATCTACGCTGTCGAAAAAAGCGGTTATTATATCTTAGAAGATAGAGATTTCCAAGACCATACTGTAGAGCTCAATCCTGCAGACTTTCAAGAATTACCCTATGAAGATTTTCGGATTTGTCTAAACGAAAGTCTTATTGGGCGGGAAAATTACCTATTCAACTACTACCACCAGCAAGAGGGATTGGCAGAATTGATTTCCTCCGTTCAAAGTCTGTTAATGGACTATCATGTCTATACAAAAAAAGACCAGCTGGTTATCACAGCTGGTAGTCAACAAGCTCTATATATTCTCACACAAATGGAAACCTTGGCTGGAAAAACGGAAATCTTGATAGAGAACCCTACCTACTCACGAATGATCGAGCTCATTCGACATCAAGGAATCCCCTATCAAACAATTGAACGGGATTTAGATGGAATTGACCTAGAAGAATTGGAAAGTATCTTCCAAACTGGAAAAATTAAGTTTTTCTACACAATTCCTCGCTTGCACAACCCTCTCGGTTCAACTTATGATATAGCAACAAAAACAGCCATCGTAAAATTAGCAAAGCAATACGATGTCTACATCATTGAGGATGACTATTTGGCAGATTTCGACTCTAGTCATAGCCTACCTTTACACTATCTTGATACAGATAATCGTGTCATCTACATAAAATCTTTTACACCGACACTCTTTCCTGCCCTCCGAATCGGTGCAATCAGCCTTCCTAATCAGCTACGTGATTCCTTCATCAAACATAAGAGTCTAATCGACTACGATACCAATCTTATCATGCAAAAAGCTCTCTCACTCTACATTGATAACGGTATGTTTGCACGGAACACACAGCATCTTCATCATATTTATCACGCTCAGTGGAATAAAATAAAAGATTGTTTAGAGAAATACGCTTTGAATATCCCATATCGAATTTCCAAAGGGAGCGTGACCTTTCAGCTAAGCAAGGGGATTCTTTCGCCTAGCGTCCAACACATGTTTGGAAAGTGTTATTATTTCAGCGGACAGAATGCTGATTTCTTACAGATCTTCTTTGAACAAGATTTTGCAGATAAGCTGGAGCAACTTGTGAGATATTTGAATGAGTGAAATCTAATAACCTCATGCAAATAATCCCCCTCGAACTTAAAAGACGAGGGGGATTATTCTATAATGGAAATTACATCCCAAAATTGTTATACTCTTCGAAAATCAAAATTATCCGTTGTCAAGAGCCTTGATGAGTGAAAAGCTCCAGTGGAGGTTTTCAGCCTGTTACCTTGAAATAAGATAGTAACAGAGTTCTATCTTCGACTTCGTTTCCTAGGCTACTTTTGATTTTCATTGAGTATTACTCTGTGAATCACGCTTTCACTTCATAGCCCATCAAAAGTCCGCCTTCTTCAGCATAAAAACTGCATAGACCTGATGTTGCAACTTCGTCAATAACAGCCATTGGAAAACTTGCTTTTACCAACTCTGAGAATTGTTGGAAAAACTTGGCATTATTGCGGTGGGCCATGACAATTCGACCACCATCATAGCCTGCTTTTTTCATTTCTTCAAAGGCTGCTGTCACAGATTTCTTATGACCACGCGCCTTTTGAAGCAACTCTAATTTTCCTTCAGCACTTGCCTCACCAACCATACGGATATTGAGAAGACCAACGACAGTGCCTACCAATTTGCTCAGCCTTCCATTCTTAACAAGATTATCAACCTTCGCTAAAACAAAGAGAAGCTTACTGTGTTCCCGATAGTGAGTTATCGCTTCTACTACTTGTGGAAAATCTAATCCTGAACCAATTAAGCGATTGATTTCATCTACAAGTAAATCCATCTCCCCACTGGCTGACAAACTATCTATCAAATGGATATTGACATTCGGATGCTCTTCGATATACATATCCCTAGCTACACGTGCCGCATTAAAACTCCCCGATAGCCCACCTGTAATCGTCACAACGATAATGTTCTCAGCTCCCTCAAAAGCTGCCTGATAAGCCTGCGGACTTGGACACGCCGACCCAGCTGCAGCCTTAGATGCCTCCATCACCTCCATCATGTGATCAATATCCAAGCTTGCATCATCAACAAATGCTTGTTCTCCAACCTGGATGGTAAGTGGCACACTAATAAATTCCCTATCCGGAGCTAGATTATCTAATTGACGATAGTCACAGCCCGAATCTGCAACAATTTTCCATTTTGACATAATATTCTCATTTCCAATTTTACTTTTTTATTTGACAATAAATCTCTATTTACTTACAATTATATCATTAAACTACCCCATCTGAAAGCATTTTCTTTCAGATGTGACACTCGGAAAAGGAAAACTATGGCAGGTCGTAAAATTTCACCCCAATCTTTGAAAAACCTCTATCAATCAAATAAAGAAGCGAATCAACTGACTAAGGAATCAATAGAAACTGCTCTGCTATTTCTCCTAGAGAAAAAGGAGCTCAAGCAAATTTCGGTATCTGAATTGGTTCGTAAAGCGGGAGTTTCTCGCAACGCTTTCTATCGCAATTATAAGTCAAAAGAAGAAATTTTAGAGATTTATTACGAACGGACTTCCAGCAACCTCAAAAAGAAATGGCATGATTTGCAGGATAAGGTTCAAAAGGACGGCGTCAAGCAAAGCTTTGCAGATTTTGTCCACGAACAAAAACGCAAGGCAGAGCAAAGCAAAACCCTGTCCAACGTTAGTCAATGGATCAAGGAAAAAACAAAACGGGATTAAAAGTCCCGTTTTTTGCTGTCTTCTATTTTTTACCCAATTTTCTCGTCTTTTTGAGGGCAGCAGCGACTGCCTTGATGATGGCGTAACGGAAGCCTTCTTTTTCAAGAGCTACCACGCCTGCGATGGTCGAACCGCCTGGCGAAGTCACTTCCTGTCTCAGTTGGGCTGGGTGCTTGTCGCTGTTCAAGACCATTTGGGCGGTACCTGTTAGGGTTTGAGCTGCAAGAACTTTGGCGTCTTGAGCCGTCAGCCCGTTCTGCACACCAGCATCCGTCAAGGCCTCAATCATCTGATAGACAAAGGCTGGACCGCAGCCTGCGATAGCCGTCGCTGCGTCAATTAGGCTCTCTGGCACCTGTTGGACCTTGCCTGATTTTTCTAGGATTTGTTCCAATAGCGGAGCGAGCTCTGGATTGACCAAGCTATAGGTTGTCATGCCTTGGCCGATAGCGACAGGTGTATTGGGCATAATCCGGATGAGTTTATCTGCCGACACAAATTCTGCCAGGCTATCAATGGTCACTCCCGCTGCCATGGAAATCCAAATAGCTGACGGATTCTGGCTAATCTGGTCCTGTAAGCCTGACAAAACGGACTGAATTAGGTGAGGCTTGACCCCAAGGAAAATGACCTCGGCCTGCTCTGCTATTTCCCCATTAGAAAAAAGCTGACCGCCCACCTTCTCTTGAAGAGCCTGGGCTTTTGCTGGGTTGTGGTTGCTGAGGAGGAGCTGGGTGTCTGGTTGCTGGCTGACCGCTTGGGCCAGGGCCGCTCCCATGTTGCCCAGTCCGATAAATCCAATCTTCATCTTGTCCTCCTAGCGAATATGGCCGTCGCCTGTGATGATGTACTTGTAGGTGGTCATCTCACGCAGGCCCATAGGACCACGGGCGTGCATCTTCTGGGTGGAAATGCCCAGCTCGCAGCCCAGACCGAACTCGCCTCCGTCTGTGAATCGGGTCGAGGCATTGACATAGACGGCTGCCGAGTCCACATGGAGTGTGAAAAGGTCAGCCGTCTGGCTGTTTTCCGTCACAATGGCCTCGCTGTGCCCTGTCGAGTGTTGGGCGATGTGGCTGACAGCCTCTTCTACACTTGAAACGACTTTGACAGCCAAGATATAGTCCAAAAATTCTGTGTCAAAATCTTGGTCGCCTGCTGGTGTTGCTTGATTGAGAAAAGCCTGGGCCTGACTGTCAGCACGTAATTCCACCTGACCAGCCAGAGCTTCTTCCAAGCGTGGTAGGAATTGGCTGGCGATGGCTTCGTGAACTAGCAAGACTTCCGCCGCATTGCAGACTGAGGGACGACTGGTTTTAGCATTAACCACAATCCGCAAGGCCTTGTTCAAGTCCGCATCCTTATCCACATAGACATGGCAGATACCAGTGCCTGTTTCGATAACTGGCACAGTCGCATTTTCTACAACAGCTTGAATGAGTCCTGCACCGCCACGTGGCACCAACAAGTCAATCTTTCCTTTGGCAGTCATCAACTCCGTCGCAGAGGCACGGCTGGTATCTTGGACCAACTCAATGACCTTTGGAGAAAGACCAGCCTCTTCCAAACCAGCCTTGAGGGCTGTGACAATGGCCTGAGCCGAATGAAAGGCTTCCTTGCCACCACGTAAAATGACTGCGTTTCCGCTCTTGATTGCCAAGGCTGCAGCGTCTGAAGTCACATTTGGACGACTTTCATAAATCATTCCCACCAAGCCAAAGGGAATGGATTTCTTGCGAATGTTCAAGCCATCTGCCCGAGTGAATTCTTCCAAGACCAGTCCAACAGGATCTGGCAAGCCAATCAAGGCACGAATGCCGTCTGCCATAGCTTCAATCCGCTCAGCTGTCAGGAGCAAACGGTCCTGCATGACTTGGCTAATCTTGCCTTGGGCATTCTCCATATCAATGGCATTGCCAGCTAAAATTACCTCAGTCTGAGCAACCAACTGGTCTGCCATAGCTGACAGGGCCTGGTTTTTCTGTTCGGTTGTTGCAAGGTTGATAGAGGCCTTGTGAGTCAATAAACTATCTAATAATGCTTGTGTTGTTGTCATAAATTTCTCCTTTTTAGTCTTTCAGTTTGCTCGTTCGTCAACATAATCAAGACAAACTGAACAACTATAAGCTCACCCAATCGTTGCGGTGAATCAACACGCCCTCTGCTCTGCCATTTGCCAACTGGTCCTGCAAGTCTTTGGAGGACAGTTTAACCCGCCCTTTACCAATCAAACGATGGTCTGCTTGACTATAAACCTCTACGACCTGCCCCACTTCAAAGTCACCTTCGAGGGCTTTGACACCAGTAGCTAACAAACTGCGCCCCTGGTGCAACATAGCATCAACTGCTCCTGCATCCACTTCAACCGCCGCGTCTGTCCGAGCATAGAAGGCCATCCACTGCTTACGTTGGTTCATGGCATGGTCATCTGCTAAAAAGAGTGTGCCACGGTTGGCTTGGGTGACCGCCTGTAAGAGAGCAGTATCCTCTTTTGAAGAGCAGATAAAGACGGGCACTCCTGACTTGGTCGCAATCTGTGCCGCTTGCAATTTTGTGGTCATGCCACCTGTTCCGTTAGACGAGCCTGCTCCTGCTGCCATGGCAAACAAATCTTCCGTAATTTCCTTGATTTCAGGCAAGTGCTGGGCTGTCGGATCACTGTTGGGATTGGCAGTGTAAAGTCCATCCACATCCGTCAAAAGCACCAAGAGGTCTGCTTTCAAGAGAGAAGCCACCTGGGCAGATAAAGTATCGTTATCCCCCACCTTAATCTCCTCAATAGCAATGGTATCATTTTCATTGATAATAGGAATAGCCCGTTGCTTGAGCAAGACCTGCAAGGCCTGAGAAGCATTCTGATAACGTCTGGCATCCGCAAAATCATCCTGGGTCAGCAAAATCTGCGCCGATACAATGCCGTCTTTCATTAGATTTTGCGTGTATTCCTCAATCAGCAACCCCTGACCCACAGCCGCAGAAGCCTGTTTCTCCGCAATCTTAGTCGGTCGCTTGTCAAATCCCAATCTCCGAAAACCAGCAGCAATGGACCCCGAAGTCACCAGCACAATCTGGTAGCCCTTCTGGTGCAACTGAGCCAGCTGATTGGTAATCCGAGCAATCTTAATACGGTCCAGACTGCCATTCTCTTGCGTCAGAGAACTTGTCCCAACCTTAAATACAATTGTTTTTTCTGTCATAATCTCTTCTCACAAAAACTAATATTTGGAAAATTATACCATATTTTAATCATAAAGAAAATCACTGTTATTCAGCAAGGAGAAAGGGAATATGAGCAGCATTAAAAACGCGCGAAACAAAAGGAAGCCTTGTGGCTCCCTTTCAACTTATTCAAAAAAATCTTGAATAGCTCCTTCTATTTCTTTCACATCCACACTTAGCATTGAATAATCTTTCTCAAAGAAGGACAGAATTTGCCGTCCATAGCGTTTGGTGTGAACACGCGGGTCCAAAACCAAGACTAGTGAATCTTGTTTGTCATGACGATTGGTACGCCCGATGGCCTGTTTGAGCTTAATCATCATCATAGGCAGGCTGTAATCATAAAATGGATTTTTCCCTTCTTCACGTAGATGGTGATTGATTTTCTGGACAAAACGGTCTTTGGGATTGTCGAATGGCAGCCTTGTAATGACCTGAATCAATTGGTCCTGGCTGGCAAAGTCAACTCCCTCCCAGAATACGCCTGTGCCGAGTAAAATTTGGCATTCCCCTCGTTCAAATTTGCGTTTGAGAGTCATTTCCTGTCCATGCTTGTGCTGGGCTAGGTGGGGAATGTTATTGTCTTCTAACAAATCCGACACCTGCAAGAGCAGAGAAATCGATGTGAACAAGACCAAAATCGGTCGTCCCAGCTCTGCTATTTCTCTTAAAGTAGTAGCCAAATAAGCTGCATGCTCCTCCTTGGTCCAAGCGAGGATGTCGGGGAGATGAGTCGGAAAAAGCAGCTGCTGGTTGGTCACAGTTTGAGTCGGTATCAAATCCAAGGTGACCTGCTCAAAGCCCAGCAGATCCGCCAGACTGACCTTTTTGCTGATGGTCAAGGTGGCGCTGATGCAGAAAATCTTGGTATCAGGCAGGTAGCTGGTCGCATTTAGGAGGCTGTCCTTGGAGCCCCGCAAATAGGCAAGCCGCTTTTCTTCTAAATTTTTCTCCTCCAACCAAAAGGTATCGTAATAGTCTATGAGCTGATGCAAGTCGTGCAAATCAACATCTCCAAGCTCCACCAGGTTCTGACCAAGTTGATGAAGTTCAACCTTTTGAACCTCTCGTTGACCATGCTGACGAAAACGACTCAAAAAATGGTTGAGTTCAAACTGGCAAGACTCATACAAGCGTTGGTCCAAAATAGTCGTCGCTCTGTCCTTTTTACTTTGCAATACTTGTAACATACTTGTCAAATCTTGCGAAGCCGTCGCTAGATTTTCAGCAGCCAAGAGAAACTTTTGAGCTTCATCAATCACCACCAGACGCTTATCCATGAGAGGGTCTTGATCCTTAAGATGGTTGAGAAAATAAGCGTGGTTGGTAATGAGCAATCTACTAGAGAGAGCTTGTTGGTTCAACCGTTGCCAAAAATCCCAGCCCCAAAAAAGACTTTCAGTCTCCAATTTCCCATCGTGGGCAATCTCATCAAAGTAGGCTTGATAGCGTTGTTTCTGCTTGAGTTCGTCCAAATCGCCTGTGTGAGTTTCTGTCAGCCAGACCAGGACCTGCATCTTAAATTGATTGACCAGGCGATTATCATCCTGCCTTTGCAGGGTTCTCCAATAGCTGTCTAACTTGATAAAATGCTTGGGCGATTTTAGAGAGACAATTGGAATACGAAATATCTCTTTAAGCTTGCTCCCTTCCTTTTCCATAATCTGCTCTTGAAGGAGCTTGGTCGGTACGGTGACCAATAAAGGCTGGTCTGACTTAGCAAGTAAAGGCAAGAGATAACCGTAAGTCTTCCCCAAGCCTGCCTGTGCCTGTATAAAATGCACTTTTTCTTCGTCAGCCAAGCGTTTTTCTACTACTTGAGCGAAGGCTGTTTGTTTTTTGCGTTCATGCAAGCCGAGAAGGGCAATATTGGTCGAAAAATCTTCAGATAATCGGTAGGCCGACTTGATTTCTTCTGGCTTTTTCAAGACCAAGCCATGAATAGATTCTAAATCGTATGATAGGTTTTCTGACAGAACAGGCACCATTTCATCAATGACCAGACGGGATTCAAAGAGCAGATTGTCCGCCAAATCAAGAATCTTTTCAACAATAGACCTGGGTAAACTCTTTATTTTCTCTTGAATTTTGATGAACAAGCGCGCCGTAGCCATGGCATCTGATATGGCCGTGTGCGCCTGGTCCAAACCAAGTTCCAAATGCTCTGCAAGATTTCCCAAGCTGTATTTTTCAAAAGTCGGGAAAAATAGCTGTGATAATTCCACCGTATCTACACGTGGCGTCAACAGTTCATAGCCTTCAAAAAAGAGTGCTTCTGCCAAGAGATTGGCATCAAATTTGACATTATGTGCTACAAAAATAGCATCTCCAATCATGTCATAAATGGTACTTGCTACCTGACCAAAATCCGGAGCCTGACTTAGCTGTTGGTCTGTGATACCTGTCAGATTCTTGATATGGTCATCCAGTAGCTCATAGGGATTGATGTCCGTTGCGTAACTGTCAATGATTTCTCCATTTTCAACGAGAACAATCCCGATTTGAATGATTTTTGCATCGGTACCTGTACCAGTTGCTTCCAAATCTACAACGGCATACCGATTGCTTGTTCTTGTGTCTTTCATACTGTTCATTATAGCATATTCCCTCTCATGGAAAAAGCTCCAAACAAATTCCATGAAGAAGACGTGTTTTTTTGTTAGACTAGTAACATCAGTAACTGTTAGAAGAGGGAAAAAGAATGATTATTCACAAATCTGTCAATCCTGTCGCTTTTCAAAATACCTACTACCTTGAAAATGATACCCATCTGATTATCATTGACCCTGGGAGTGACTGGACAAAAATTCAAGCAACTATCGAAAAAATCGGAAAACCAATTTCGGCTATTCTCCTGACTCACACTCACTATGACCATATTATGAGCTTGGACATTCTGCGTGAGACCTACAATTTCCCACCTGTCTATGTGGCTGAAAGTGAAGCCAGCTGGCTCTATACACCAGAGATGAATCTATCAGGTCTACCTCGTCATGATGATATGGAAAATGTAGTCTGCCGACCTGCTGAAAAAATCTTCCAATACCAAGAAGACTACCAGTTTGACGGTTTTCATTTCAAGGTAGTTCCAACACCAGGTCACTCTATTGGTGGTGTTTCCTTTATCTTCACAGAGGATGAATGTGTCATCACTGGCGACGCACTTTTCCGCGAAACTGTGGGACGTACAGACCTGCCTACCAGCAACTTTGATGACCTGATTACTGGTATCAGAGAACACATCTTCACCCTGCCAAACCACTATACTGTCCATCCAGGTCACGGTCAAAACACCAGCGTTGGACATGAGAAAAATTTCAATCCATTTTTTAGAATGTAAAATAAGTACTGCCCAGTTCTGATTGAACCAGGCAGTTTTTTTATTATTATTCATCTAATGCATGTTCGGCTATGACAATTGTTTTTCCAGCTATTTCTTTGACCTCACCAGTTGGACAAAATCCAACTTTGGACCAAAAATGACTGGACTGAGGATTGCTTTCTACATAGCCTAGACGCACCTTTTTGAAGTAAGTTGCTAACTGAGATAGGAGCTCCGCTATGATCTTTGAGCCAAGACCCTGACCAGCCAATCTTGAATCCACCATAAAAAGTCCGATGTAGGCAATCTCTGCTGTCGGATAGCCGTCAATTAGGTCTAGGATGGCAACTAATCGCTCTTTGTCCCAGAATCCTAGAAAATATTTATCTGATAGCTCCTTACCTGACGGACAGTCGACAAGGTCATTTGCTAAACTTTCCAGACTAGGCAAGGGTGGAAAATGTTCAAAATAGAGAGGGTTGGTCTGGTAGAGTGCTAAGACCTGCTCCAAGTCGGCGTCTGCTAACTTTCGTACTTGATAACGATTTGAAAATTGACTAATCTTCATCCTCTTCGCTCCGACTAGGCTGCCCAATCGTTTCAAAACTTGCTCGACTATCAGCTACCAGATCCTCTTCTTCATAGGCATTGATAATCTGGGCAACAACTGGATGGCGAACCACATCCTTGGCTGAAAAATGTACGAAATCAATCTGTGGTATTTTGCTTAGTTTCTCCGTCGCATCAATCAGACCTGACTTAACCTTGCGTGGCAGGTCAATCTGACTAATATCCCCATTGACAATCATCTTGGAATTAAAGCCAAGACGGGTCAGGAACATCTTCATCTGCATAATGGTGGTATTCTGCGCCTCATCCAAGATGACAAAGGCGTCTTCCAAGGTCCGACCCCGCATATAGGCCAGCGGGGCAATCTCGATGATTTCCCGCTCCATTAGGCGCGTGGTCTGCTCCTTGCCCAAAATCTGGTAGAGGGCATCATAGACAGGACGCAAATAGGGGTCTACTTTTTCTTTTAAGTCCCCTGGCAAAAAGCCTAAACTTTCGCCTGCTTCTACCGCAGGACGTGTCAGAACAATCCGCTTGACCTGTCCCCGCTTGAGAGCTGTTACAGCTAGAGTAACCGCCAAGAAGGTCTTACCTGTACCAGCAGGACCGATTCCAAACACGATGTCATGACGCTTTACGCTGTCCACGTAGAGTTTTTGTCCAAGAGTCTTTACGCGAATGGGTTTGCCATAGTTGTCCTTGATAATCTCTTCTTCATAGAGGGCAACGAATTTCTCAATCTCATCATTTTTTGCCATGGAAATAGCTGTGACTACATCTGGCGTATTGATAACCAAACCACGACTCACCAAGACAAGAAGAGACTGGATAACAAGACGCGCTTGTTCTACATGTTCTTCCTGTCCAATCACCTGCACTTTTTCCGTACGGGCATGAATAACCACACCTAGTTCCTGTTCCATCAATCTCAGATGGCGTTCATTCGAACCAAATAGACTAAACGAATCATCTGGATGCTTGAGTTGAATATCAATTGAATGTTCTAGCAAGAGTTGCTCCTTTTCCTGTGCTTTTCTCTATTATAACAAAAATAGCCCAAACAAGGCTGTTTTGTACTATTTTATCCATCAATGTCCCAAATAATCTTCCCAAATCGCATCAAAATCAGACATGGAAAATGCAAAGCTGGCCGATTCCTCCAAAAAACGACTGACTTCATCAAAATTATCTGATTGCTTAGGAAAATCAGATTCATCAAAGGCATAATCTGCCAAGATAGCTACTGGTTCATTACTTTTCGGGTTGCGCTGGGTCATCAACCAAGAATAAAAACTTCTTCTCACTACATCTACTTTCTATGATTTTTTTCGTAGAGCTCTATATAGCGCTCCATAGACATCTTACTAACCAATTCCCCTATCAATTCATAAGGAATATTCTTGGGATTTTTCATGCGAACACAGGACTTGCCCATATCCAGTTTGGTAGGCACCTGTGCTTGATAAGCAGCAACGAACCAATCATTCAATTCTTGGTCCATATAGATTCCCATGTGGTAGAGGGCGATGTGTGCCTTTTGTGATGCCAAGGCAAGGAAAGGCAGTGGCTCTCCTGGTGTGCAATGATAACCATCAGGGTAGGCAGTAAGCGGCACATAATAGTTAATCATACCTCCCAAGATGCCTACTTCAAAACCAGCTGGTAACTGTTCCACAATCACTTGATGGAGCCGTTCAACCGCTTCCTTCCGATTCTCAGGCAAGGCAGCCATATATTCTTCAATCGTTTCCACTTCAATCAGCATGACTTTCTCCTATCTCAACCCCAGCATACTTTCCTTGGCGTGAACCATGTCTGTTATCATCTGACAGTATGGCGTAGGGATGCCTGCTCGCTTGCCTTTGAATACAACTGCTCCATTCAGATAATCAATTTCTGTCTTTCGACCATGTTGGACCAAATCCTGATGCATAGATGGATAGTGATTGGAAGCCTTCTTCGAAGCATCAATAACATATTTCCAAATAGCTTCTTCGTCAATTCCATCTGCCTCAGACTTAGCAACAGCAATAAATTCTTTGAAAATCCCCTGTACTAGATTCAGTCCAGCCTCCGTACCAAATAATTCACCAATTGTACAATCTAAAATGGTACAAGTTGGATTCATCACACCATTGACACAGGCTTTCTGCCAAATAGCACTGACAACATGATTGTCATAGGTCACATTTAGTCCAGCTTCATTCAGCATTTCAATAATATCCGCAACTGATTGCTCATCACCAAGAATATGCTGAACGGACATAGAACCCGGACCTTCTAAGTGAGCATGTCCAGGACCCTTTAGTCCCGCCAACCACATGGTCACCCCAACCATGATACTTTCATCTGGCACGTACCGACGCATGGTCGTCGCATGCCCCAAACCATTCAAGAGACTCAAAACCTTGGTAGTTGGACCGATAATCGGCTTAATATCCCGCAACATCTTTGGCAACTGAACAGCCTTTGTCAATAGAATGATAAAATCTGCTTCTCTCGTTGCTTCGGTCGGTTTCATGATAGGTAAGTGTACAGTTTCCTCTACATCTCCAGTCACTTTCAAGCCGTTTTCTCGAATCGCTTCGATATGCTCTTCCCAATTATCCAACAAAATCACTTCATGATTTGTCTTAGACAATTGATAACCAAACCGACACCCCATTGCCCCACTACCAGCAATATAAACTAGCATAGAAGCCCCCTACACCAACTCTGTTCCCAAAGAATCCTGTTTAATTTTCCCAGCCTTCATCAGACCACCAAGAGCTTTTTTGAATTGCCCTTTGGAAATACCAAAGGTGGCCTTGATGTCTTCCGGAGCAGACTTATCGTTCAAGGTCATGAAACCTCCATTGCTTTCCAGATAAGTCAATATCATCTGGGCATCATTTTCCAGCATCTCAAATGAACGTGGCTTGAGAGACAAGTTCAAGGTCCGATCAACTGCACGGTAGCCGATGACACGCGCCTCTAAAACCTGACCCAAACGTGGTTCCGCAAAGCGTTCGCTCGGATGGATAAAACCAAGCATATTGTTGTCTGGCAAATAAACAAAAGTACCATTCATTTTCAAACGATAGACAATCGCTCGCAGATTTTGGTTTTGCATATTGTCATAGGCAGGTCCAGCCATTTTCTGAAAATCTTCCTGAAAAGCTGGCAGAGCCCAAATGCGGTCCTTCTTATCGACGTCTAATTTGACGTACAACTGATCCCCTTTTTTCGGCCAGAGTTCCTTGATTTCAGGCAAAATGTCTAAGGAAACAACCACTTGCTTGTCTGGCAGACCTGTATCCACAAAGACACCCAAATCCTTACGTACCTCTGTGACAGTTCCCCAACCAAAGCTGGTACGACTCGCCCCAACTTCCTTAGTTGTCAAACGGAGTTTTTGTTTCATATCGGTATAGGCAAATCCCTTAACAGATTGACCTAGACTATGTTCTCCTTCATCCTTAGAAAGAGCAAAGGTTCTACCCTCTTTTTGGACAAAGTAAAACTGATCGTTTTCGTCAGTCACTAAACCAACGATATACTGTGCTAATAAATCATTCATGATTTTCTTCTTTCTGATTAAAAAGTGGGGAAAGTCTTGTCTAACTCCCCCCATTAGATTTCTTATTGGTTCACCACTGGAAGTTAGACAGCCCGGTGATGATCTGTTTTTGTAGCCTAAAAACGTGTTGATTAAACTTCCAACAATTCTTTTTCTTTGTCGGCAGTCATTTTATCAATTGTCTTGATAGCATCATCTGTTACTTTTTGAATATCTTTTTCAAGTGACTTCAATTCGTCTTCAGTGATTTCTTTTGCTTTTTCAGCTTTTTTTGCTTCATCCATGGCATCACGACGGATATTGCGGATAGCAACTTTTGAATTTTCGCCAACTTTTTTCACATCCTTCGCCAAGTTCTTACGAGTTTCCTCTGTAAGGGCAGGAATAACCAAACGGATAACAGTACCATCAGATTGAGGCGTCAAACCAAGATCTGAAGCGTTCAAAGCACGCTCAATATCCTTCAAGATTGACTTATCAAACGGAGTAATCAATAGAACACGCGCTTCTGGCACTGTAATACCAGCCAACTGGTTCAATGGTGTTGGAGAACCGTAGTACTCAACGGAAATACGGTCCAACAAACTAGCATTGGCACGGCCAGCACGAATGTGGCTAAATTCACGTGCCAAACTCTGATGAGATTGATTCATGCGCTCTTGCGCTTTAGCAATAATTTCTTTAGACATAAGACTTCCTTCTTTGTATTTTTTTACAGTTTTTTAGTTTACTTTTAGTACTAGGCAACGAGCCACAGGCATAACTGAAGTTAGGTAAGGCGAGTTCAAATGAGGCTGGGCAAAAAGCCCAGGACCACTACTCAGAGTTCGTGTCAACATCTCAGCGCAGTGGTTGATTGGCAGATTTGTTCGTGTTTTGCACTCCAAATCTGGCCATTACGACTGTTGCGAACAAAGTTCGCTTCATCTCCAACCTCCAAAGGTTCCCCGAACCTTTGGAGCTATGCGGGGGTGGGAGTGAAACAGTCTGGGGATAGACTGTTTCAGCTCAACAACTTAAAACGAAAAATTGTTGACGAACTCTTTTTATCTTGGTCGAGTTCTTTCCCACTCCCGTTTGAAGTTGGAAATAAGGAAACAATATTTCCTCGATCGTCGAAGTACATAAAAGAAAAACTAAATGACGATATGATTTATTTTTCTTCTGAAGAATTTGAAACGGTAGTACCGATTGGCTCACCGAAGACAACACGTTTAATATTTCCTGGTTCATTCATATTGAACACGACCAAATCAATATCATTGTCCATTGAGAGAGTTGATGCCGTCGCATCCATGATTTTCAAACCACGACTAATCACTTCACGGTGGGTCAATTCATTGAATTTAACTGCATTAGCATCTTTCTTCGGATCAGCATTGTAGACGCCATCCACACCATTTTTAGCCATCAAAATCGCATCCGCTTCAATTTCTGCAGCACGAAGAGCTGCTGTCGTATCCGTTGAGAAGTACGGAGAACCAATACCAGCTCCAAAAATAACAATGCGACCTTTTTCAAGATGACGAAGAGCACGACCACGAATATAAGGCTCTGCAACTGACTGCATCGCAATCGCTGTCTGCACACGTGTATCCACACCAAGCTGTTTAAGGGAATCAGCCATTACAAGAGCATTCATAACAGTCCCCAACATGCCTGTATAGTCTGCTTGAACTCGATCCATACCCGCTTCAGCAGCAGGTTCTCCACGCCAAAGGTTACCACCACCAATAACAAGGGCAATCTGAATACCTGATTCTGCGACTTCCTGAATTTCCTTTGCCATTTCCTGAACAGTTTTAAGGTCAATACCGACACCACGTTCACCAGCCAAGGCCTCACCAGATAGTTTGATTAGAATACGTTCGTATTTAGGTTTCATCATCTCTCTCCTCTTTTTTATCCCTACTATTCTACCACAAAAACCGTTTTTTTTATACTGAAATCTCCAAGAAAAAAGGAAAATCCTCAACGAACTTTCCTTCTCACATTCTAAAACGCCTCTTTTTCCCAACTTTTCAATAGTAGAAAATAGAGATTTTTAAAACAAACTAGCCTAGGCGCAATTTCCTCCGTAAACTCTGAGCCCGACTTCCAATTAAACGATCTAGCTGACGAGTCTTCAATGTCAAGATGACAAAAACAAGCACACCTGCTCCACCTGCAACAGCCAAGTGGATAAAGCTAGATACATAGCCATTTGCTGGAAGGATAAGATTCAGGACAAATTCAATCCCCCATACAACGATCCCCATTACGATAGAAATCCAACTAATGGTCGCAATATCTTTTATCACTAGTCTTTCATCAATATGCAGAACCTTGTCAATTCGTCTATAGAAGAGATACAGCATAATTCCCAACCCAAATATCGTTGAGATAAAGCTACCATATACCTTAAAGACATAGATCATTGGTACTTGTAAAACGATTTTCACTAGCATTCCAATCAAGAAATAATAAATCGCTCTTCTATTTTCAAATATCGCTTGAATGACTACACTAATGACAGAATATAGTCCCAGAGGTAAAATTAAAAATAAGTTCCAAATGAATAGAGTAATGGCGATAGGCTCTGACGGTCCGTAAAAAATCGTATAGAGTGGCCCAGCTAACAGGACTGTTCCAACAATTGCCGGTATAGTGAATATAAAGAGTAATTGTAGATTATCCGCCACTAAATGAGACGCCGCCTTCAAATCTTTCTTGACAAATTTCTCTGTAATCAATGGAATAGCAACACTTCCCAGACTCAGTGAAATCCCGATAATCATCATCGTAATCTTACTTGGATTGGCAGCCATATACGAATAAAGTTCCAAAAGTTCCGAATTACTGTAATTCGTAATTCTTTCCATAACACGAATAAATGTGACTTGGTCAATAAACTGCAATAATTGAATCGTTAGACCTAAAATGATAATTGGAATCGCATCTCGAACAGTTTCCTTAATAAGTTGACCTGTATCCAAAGAAATCTTTTGTTTCTTAGCATGAAGCAACTTACCAAGGTAACCTTGCTTCCATAAAGTATAAACTAAAATCCCAACACTAGCAATCATCCCGACAAAAGCTGCAAAGGTAGATTGGACAACTGCTTCAAGATAGTCACCGCTACCCAACTTCATAATCATAAATGTTGCTGCCAGTATCCAGATAACCCGTACCAGCTGCTCTGCAAGCTGGCTGATCGCATAAGGCTTCATATCGTGCCGACCTTGGAAAAAACCACGCAAAATACTCATGGCTGGGAAGATAAAGAGAGGCGGGACTAGACTATACATGACTGGAAGTAACTTTTCCTTCGCCCCCGATGCGTCTGCCAACCACGGAGCACTTAGATACATGACCCCTGCAAAGACAGTTCCAAAGACCAACATGAGCTTGAAGAATTCTCTGACCAAGTAGAGCGACACCTCTTCTTTACCCAAGACATTGTATTTAGCTACTTGTTTGGCAATAGCTGTCGGAAGACCAGCTGTTGAAATCAATAAGAAGTTGGCATAGATTTGATACCCCATACTAAAGAGGGCATTGGCTTCAGCTCGATATTCCCCTAACCAAATATACCAGGGAATAACATAGGCAACACCAAGCAGGCGACTAAGAATATTTCCAGCAGTTAACCAAGCCAAGCCTCTGGCCATTGTCGCCTGTTCTTTGGACTGCTGCATTTCAACTTTTTCGGACATTTTTCTATTACTTTCTATGTAAATATAAGACAGGAAAAACTCATACTCTTCGAAAATCAAAATCAGACGTTGTTGACTTGATTTGATGAACTTCAGTTCTATCTGCATCTACGTCGCCTAGTCTAATTCTGATTTTCATTGAGTATCAATTATTAATTTCTATTTTTGGATTTTCACAAAGTCTAACTCTTTCATTATAAACTTTTATCATACCAAAGTAAAAGAAAAACCCACCTATAAGGTAGGCAAGTCAATTAATTATCAATTGAATGATATTTCACTGTCAACCCTCGTTGTACAGCTGGGCGTTGGGCTATTTTCTCTACCCAGGACTTTAGATGCTTGTAAGAATCAACATCTAAAAATTCTGCTGAACCTGGATATAGTTTTCCTTGAACCAAGCGACCATACCAAGACCAGATAGCAATATCTGCGATGGTATAGGTATTTCCAGCTATATATTCTCTTGTCGCCAATAGTTGATCTAAAAGATCCAGCTGACGCTTAGTTTCCATTGTATAGCGATTAATCGGATATTCTTGCGCTGTCGGAGCGTAATGGAAGAAATGTCCAAATCCTCCACCAACAAATGGAGCGGCGCCAGTTTGCCAGAAGAGCCAATTAAGAACCTCTGTCCGCTCTGCCCATGATTTTGGCAAAAAGGCTTCAAACTTTTCTGCCAAGTAGAGGAGAATATTGGCTGATTCAAAGACCGAAATCGGTTCTTGCTCGGAATAATCTACCATAGCTGGTATTTTGGAGTTGGGGTTGATGGCAACAAAATCGGAGCCAAATTGATCTCCTTGACCGATATTGATGAGAAAGAGGTCATAATCAGCTTCCGAAATACCTAACTCTTTCAACTCCTCCAACATAATAGCAACCTTAATGCCATTCGGAGTCCCCAATGAATAGACTTGGAAAGACTTCTCTCCCTTTGGTAGGTCTTGCTCAAAGCGACTGCCCGCTGTTGGACGGTTGCCAGATCGGTTGTCATTTTCATCTTCCCACTTCCAAACGAGTGGTTTTGTATATTCTGTCATGTTTTCTCCTATTTTACCTTTCCTGGAAAAAGACTGGCATAGCGATAATGGTTTTGAACCTCTTGAAGGTAATGGGCTAGTTGCACCAATTCCTTAGGCGCTCGGCAAGTCAGAGCTGTTAACTCTGCATTGATAAAGCGACTTAAGTGTCCTGCCAGTATATAGAGATTTTCCTCCTTGTCCAGCTGACCTGCTACCTCCAATATTTTTTCACGCAGGGCTTCTGAAAATGCTTCCTGCGGAAGGTTGTAGGCTGCAGAAAGGTATTTATAAAGCTCTTCTTTCTCTGCTACTTTCATCGGATAACTCCTTTTATGTAAATTGAATATAGTATAAATCGAAATTAAGTGCTTGTCAAGAAAATCTCAAGAAAAAAAGATTGCCCTAAGACAATCTTTCTACTGATTAAAGTGAGTTAGGATCAACTTTGATACCAACACCTTGTGTTGTTGTAATTGATACTGAAGTCATGTAAGTACCTTTAGCTGTAGCTGGTTTAGCTTTAGCCATTACATCGTGGAAAGCTTTGAAGTTTTCAACGAGTTTGTCAGCGTCAAATGATACTTTACCGATAAGAGCTTGTACGATACCTGCTTTGTCAGCACGGTAAGTGATTTTACCACCTTTAGACTCTTCAACTGCTTTAGCAACATCCATTGTTACTGTACCAGTTTTAGGGTTTGGCATCAAGTTACGTGGACCAAGTACACGACCAAGACGTCCAACAACTGCCATCATATCTGGAGTTGCGATAACAACGTCGAAGTCCAACCAACCACCGTTGATTTTAGCAACGAGGTCATCTTCACCAACAAAGTCTGCACCAGCAGCTTTTGCTTCTTCTGCTTTAGCACCACGTGCGAAAACAAGAACGCGTGAAGTTTTACCAGTACCGTTTGGCAATACCATTGCACCACGGATTTGTTGATCAGCTTTACGTACGTCGATGTTCAAGTTGTAAGCAACTTCAACTGACGCATCAAATTTAGCGAAGTTAGTTTCTTTTGCAAGAGCAACAGCTTCTTCTACGCTGTAAAGTTTTGTGCTGTCGATTTTTTCAAGAGCAGCACGCAAGTTTTTGCTTTTTTTAGCCATGTTATATGTCTCCTTGTAATCAGATAATCTTGGGTGCTACTTAGTCAGTAACAGTGAATCCCATAGAACGAGCAGTACCTTCGATCATACGCATTGCAGCTTCAAGAGATGCAGCGTTCAAGTCAGGCATTTTAGTTTCAGCAATTTCTTGTACTTGTGCACGAGTAACTGTTGCAACTTTAGTTTTGTTTGGTGTACCTGAACCTTTTTCAACACCTGCAGCTTTTTTCAAAAGAACAGCAGCTGGTGGTGTTTTAGTGATGAAAGTGAATGATTTATCTTCATACACAGAGATAACTACTGGGATAATCATGCCAGCTTGGTCAGCTGTACGAGCGTTAAACTCTTTTGTGAATCCCATGATGTTGATACCTGCTTGACCAAGTGCTGGTCCGACTGGTGGAGCTGGAGTAGCTTTACCTGCAGGAATTTGAAGTTTTACGAGTTTTTCGACTTTTTTAGCCATGATATAAAATCCTCCTATTGTGGTTTTGGCGGTAATTAAAGATTTTTACCTCCCACAAATATGTGTTTTACACATACCTTTTCATTATACACGAATTTCAAAGAAATGCAAGCTTTAGGTTTACTTTTTTTCACATTTTTTATAGAATGAATGTATGTTTGAATCGATTATATTTTTAAAAATAGTAGCCTTTCTATTTATCTTTCTAACCTTGGCCATTTCGATAATTGCTGTCAAGTTTTTTAGGTTGCAAAACCGAGGATGGAACTTTGCAGACATTGCCTTTCCTCTCTATGCAATTGAATTTTATCTGATTTCGGACAAGGCCTACTATAACAGTCTACTGCCTCAGCTTGTCCTAGCCCTCTCACTACTAGCGATTGGTCTTTGTGGTTTCTTCCTTTTAAGGAAAAAGAATTTTTTATATCGCCGTTTCTTCAAGGTTTTCTGGCGAGCTAGTTTTATCTTGACCTTTTTGATGTATCTAGCTTTGGTTATTGCGGTCTTCACTTTAAAATCCTAAAATCATCCATCCTTTCATCGATGGCATAATGAATCCCCATTGCAGGCGCAGTGGGGATTCTTTTTTATACTAAATCAGACAAGGCGACGTAGATGTAGATAGAACTGACGTTCATCAAATCAGGTCAACAACGTATGATTTTGATTTTCTAAGAGTATTAATTAGTTGTCATATTGATAGACCTCTCTGGGCATGAAAAGATGGACTTATTCATGAATTTCTAGAGGGAGGCCATCTGGATCAAAGAAGAAGGCCATTTTTTTACCATCAAAATCATCTGTTCGCAGGACTTCATGTCGGATGTCCAGACGGTCAAACTCTTCCAGACAGGCTTCCACATCTGCAACCTGGAAAGCTAGATGGCGTAGACCTGTATGTTCAGGATTGGGCATGGCCGGACGCATTGGTGCATCTGGTTTGATGAAGATTTCCAAGATCAGATTGCTTTTTTTGACATTGAAGAGAATATCATTTTTTTCTGGGCGAATATGTTCATCCACCTGTTCAAAGCCTAGTTTTTCAACATAAAATTCTCTTGTTTTGTCATAGTCACTACCGATAATTGCAATATGATGAACTGCATCAAATTTCATTATTGTGTTTCCAATACCTTTCTAGGTTTTGTTCCTTCAGCTGGACCAATGACACCCGCTGCTTCTAGCTCTTCCATGAGGCGTGTTGCCCTGTTAAAACCAACAGACAAGCGTCGTTGAATCATAGAGGCGCTGGCTTTTTGTGTCTCAACTACCAAGGCACGTGCTTCGTTGAAAAGTGGATCTCCTCCAGCATCACCAAAACCTGCATCGCCATCACCTTCTGCCACTTCACCAGGATCAAAGGATTCATCATAATCTGCATCTGCCTGATCCTTGATAAAGCCAACTATTGCTTCTACATCATCATCGGATATAAAGGAACCTTGCAAGCGGACTGGATGGTTTTCATCAATCGGTTTAAAGAGCATGTCACCGCGACCCAAGAGTTTTTCAGCACCATTTTCATCTAGAATCGTCCGACTGTCTGTACCGCTTGATACGGCAAAGGCGATACGAGATGGTACATTGGCTTTAATCAAGCCTGAAATAACATCAACAGATGGTCGCTGGGTAGCAAGAATCATGTGGATACCTGCTGCACGAGCCTTCTGTCCCAAGCGAATAATGGCATCTTCCACCTCCTTGCTGGCTACCATCATCAAGTCTGCCAACTCATCTACGATTACCACAATGAGAGGAAGAGGAATCTGTTTTTCTTCTGAACGGCTATTAAATTCTTCGACCTTCGCATTATAACCTTCTAAGTTTCGGACACCAATTTGGCTAAACAACTCATAGCGTTTCTCCATTTCATCCACTACTTTTTGAAGAGCTCGAGCAGCCTTGCGTGGGTTGGTCACAACGGGAATCAATAGGTGGGGAATATCATTATAGACCGATAATTCGACCATTTTTGGGTCAATCATCATGAACTTAACTTGGTCTGGACCAGCTTTCATGAGAATTGAAGAGATGATACCGTTGACAGCAACAGATTTCCCTGAACCAGTTGAGCCAGCCACCAATAGATGGGGCATACGTGCTAGGTTAAAGGAACGGACGGAGCCATTTACAGCCTTACCGAGAGGAATTTCCAGAAGCTTGTCTGGGTCTGTTTTAGATTGTTCCCAGAGCTCACGGAAAGGTACTGTAGCCACTTCGGAGTTTGGAACTTCAATACCGACCAGAGATTTTCCTGGGATAGGAGCTTCAATACGGACATCTTTAGCCGCAAGAGCTAGAGCCAAATCATCAGCTAGGTTAGAAATCCGATTGACTCGGACGCCGACTGCTGGTTTGACCTCATACTTGGTTACCGATGGTCCAATCTCAGCACGCTCAACCACCACCTTGATTCCAAAACTGGCAAAGGTGTCTTCTAAAACTTTAATATTCTGGCGAACAATCCGTTTTTCATTGGACTGACTCTTAGCTTTTATAGGAGCAAATAAGTCTATGGACGGAAGTTTATATGCTAGTCTCTGCTTAGGCTTGAAATCAATTTGCACCTCTGTCTCGTCCTTCTCAAACTCATTTGTTTCAGAATCCTGGGTTGCCGAGTTTGATGGTGCTGGTTGGTCATCTTCTGCCAACATAATAGGAAATTCATCTTCTATGTCTAGGTGGTCATATTCTGAAATAATCGGTACTTGAACAGGCTCTTCTTCTAGGATTTCACCCGTTTCTAAATCGACATGTCTATCTACCAGTGCCAAAGCCCGAGCTGACTCTTCCTCTTCCTCTAGACGAAGGCGTTCCTCTTCTAGACGAGCTAATTCTTGCTGACGTTTTTCTTCTCGTTCTGCTTTCTTCTGTGTTCGAAGCTCTGCTCTTTTTACCTGCGTCTCCGCCAACTTATCTTTGGCAACCGCCAAGCCATCGGCAACATCATAAACAGACCATGGGCTTACAAAAAAGATACCAAATGCTATCACTAGAAGACCGATGAAGAAGGAACCGACATTTGCAAAGAGGAAGGAGACTGGCAGATAGAAGATACTTCCAATCATCCCTCCGCCTAGAAATGCTGTTACCTGAAACTTAGCTAGGTCTGACAAGGCCAATTTTAGAGTATGACCGAATAGGTCACTCCCTTGATAGGTCCAGTCTAAATAAGCCTGAAATTCAATTAATAACCCGATAACAATCAGCCAGAAGCCCGATATGGTCCCTTCTCTTTCGCGTAAGACTTTGGGAATAAGAAGGTAGATAAATGCACCCGCCAATAATAGATAGGCCAGACTACCAAATAATAGCCGGAAAATATTGTAGCTGGTCACGCCAAACACACCTAAGCGACTGGTTGCAAAGGCAATGAATAACAGCCCCAATACTCGAAGGGTGATATTTTTAACACGTTCTTGCTGTGCTAATTCTGCCTTGGTTGGGCGCCTCGTAGCCTTTCCTTTTTTACTTGTCTTTCTCATAGATACCTCAACTTTCTCAATCTCTTTATTTTATCATAATTGGGAAGAATTTTCATGATAGAAAAAACCCTGCAAATACAGGGTTTCTCTTGGAGTGAAAGAATAATTTAAGAGGACAAATAATATTATAGAGCGTTTAGAATAATCTGACCTTCTACGTAGAAGGTTGATGTCAAGGTTTCTTGACCATCGTTAATAAAGATTTCCAAACAGTTGGTGTCAACCAAGACCTCTAGCTCTGTCGCTTGAACCGTGACCGCTCGACGAACGGTTGACCATTCCTCCTCACCAACTTGCTGGATTTTGAGAGAGCTACGGTCGATATAGACTTCTTGTCTTTCTTTATCATAACCAAATTGCAAATAGTCTTGGTCTGCTCCCAGTTTCAAGTCTAGACTATCGTCCAGTTTGAGGGAGAGCTTACTTGGTCCTTGAATAACTTGACCGATTTCAATGTCGTCAAAGCTGTTCAAGATACTTGCTGGCAAGACCTGTCTGAGTCCATTCTCACCTTGCTTAAGTAGACGAGGTAGGTTCATTTGACCATACCACTTATGTCCCAAGTCATTGGTTACAAGCGGACGTCCCCATGTATGCATCCAGGCAATCATGACACGTTCCCCTTCTGGACCTTCAGTCGTTTGAGCTGCATAGAAATCATGCCCATGGTCGATTTCCTTAAAAGAATCTGCCTCAAAGACTTTCTTGTCCCAGTCCACATGACCAGTCACAAAGATATTGGAATTGATATTGACAAAGTCATTATCTTCTTTTTGATAGCGCATCGGCGAAACAATCAGGTATTCTTGACCATCTACTTCAAAGTAATCAGGACATTCCCAAACGTGACCTTGGTGGACTTGGCCTTTTAAGAAGATAGACTCAAATTGCCAGTCCAGCAAATCGTCAGATCCTAGTAGGACAATACAGCCGACACCGTCTTTATGCTTGGTCGCTACAACGGAGTAATAGCGACCATCTTTCTCGAAAATCTTTGGATCACGGAAGTCATTGGCGATGACTTCTTCTGGTAGAAGTTCCTCCGTTGCGACAGGGTTCTGAGCGATTTTTTCAAAATGAATACCGTCTGTCGAATAGGCCATGTTCTGCACCTGTCTGACAGAGCCATCTTCATTGACGATGTTGCCCGTGTACATGAGCCAGAGGGTATCTTCTTTGACAATAGCAGAGCCCGAGAAACAGCCATCCTTATCGTAGTCCTTGTCTGGAGCCAGGGCAACTGGGAGATGTTCCCAGTTGACCAAGTCCTTACTTTTGGCGTGGCCCCAATGCATTGGTCCCCAAACACTTTCATAGGGATTGAATTGATAAAAGAGGTGGTATTCTCCTTTGAAATAGACAAATCCATTTGGGTCATTGATCCAGCCAATTTCTGGAACGAAGTGACGTTCTGGTCTAAAAGTCGGATCAAGGGTTACTTTTTCTGCTTGAATATATGCATTGGCTTTTTCAACTGTTTTCACAGGCAGCCTCCTTTTTGATTACTGATTTTCTTTGTATTGATCGTAGTATTTTTGCTTGATAGCTAACCAGTCAGACAGACCGTAGCTTTCCAATTCTTTCAAATAGCTATCCCATTCTTCTTCAATACCGCCGTTGACAATCCATTCTGCACGTTTGCGGTAGATGAAGTCGTTCATATCTGCTTCAACTTGGGCAATCTTATCCAAATCTTCTTGTTCCATGAAGACACGAGGGTAAATATCATCGTTTGTTACATAGTCAAGATAAGTAGCGTGCATCAAGTCCAAACGCCATTTAGCGTCATCTGGCATGGTGGTCACTTTGCCGTAGTATTCATCAAGAATAGCCAAGGGTCCACCAACTTCTGTCTTCTGACGCAATTCGCCTGGAGCTGTACCGTTCAATGGTAGGTGTTTGAGGCTATTAGTTGCTGTGTCAAGTTCAAAGATATTTTGCTGTGTCTCATCTCCATAAGTACCCCAGTTGTTTTGGACAGATTGGAGCGGAGCGTATTGGGCATCAATCCACTTGGCTGTCAATTCCAAGTTTTTATTAGCTGATGTGATGACCATGCGGTCACGTTGGAAGCCCATACCGTTTGTACGAGTGATGTGCTTGGTTCCATCAGGACCTGCCAAGACTGGCAAGATGTCATAGGTATCGTTCATACCTGTCACATTTGCCTTATCCCAAGTAAAGTAAACACCGTAGAGATTTTCACTTCCTTTAGAGATGTAAGTGTTCCAATCTTGTTCGAACGCTTCAGGATCTAGAAGACCTTTTTCTTGAAGGGTGCGCATAAATTCAACACCTTCTTTGTAGTCTTCATTGTCCGCTGTGAAGTCAACAGTTCCGTCATTGCTGACAACTAAGTGGTCATCATTATCACCTACACCGAATGCACCAAAAAGAATTTTGAAGTCCTCATTTCCTCCACCATTGATGAAGCCCATTGGAATTTCATCCGCCTTGCCGTTTCCGTTTGGATCCTTGGTCTTGAAGGCTTCAAGGACCTTAATCAAGTCGTCCGTTGTTTTTGGCATTTCAAGACCGAGTTTGTTCAACCATTCTTTGTTAATCCAAGCGATATCGTTAACGGTGTGAATTGATTCCTTACCTTCACCTAACTCTTCAATCCATGGGAATGAGTAGATATGTCCGTCTGGAGCCGTAATCATTGAACGGTATTCTGGGTTCTCATCAAGAATTTTCTTGAGGTTTGGCATATGCTCATCAATCAAGTCTTCAACTGGTACGATGACCCCTTGCTTCGCCCAGTTCATCAATTCCACATCAGAAGCCCCGTCATTATGAATAGCATCTGGCAAATCACCTGAGGCAATATCTAAGTTCCGTTTTTCACCAAAGTCTGACTGATAATTTGTCCAGTCAATATGAACGCCTGTTTCCTCTTCTAATCGCTTGAAAATTAATTTTTCATTCGGATCTGCTGGGGCTAAAGGCGAACTTGAAGTCATAAACTTAAGCGTAACTGATTTTTCCAAAGGGAACTGGACATCTGTCAATTCATAGTCAGGGCTTGATGCGGTATTTTTTGAGCCACAAGCAGCCAATAAAACGGTACTTGCAAGAAGCGTAACAACTGTTTTTCCAAATTTGTGTTTCATCAGAAACAACCTCCTATTTTGTTTTCTTAAAAATAATTGATACTTATACTCAATGAAAATCAAAAACAGACTAGCTCCAAAGGTTTGGGGAACCTTTGGAGGTTGGAGATAGAGCGAACGTAGTTCGTTTCTACTCACGCAGATATAACTCTGTTCCTTTTATATTTCAAGGAACAGGCTGAAAAGATCCACTGGATCTTTTCACTCATCAAATCAAGTCAACAACGTCTGATTTTGATTTTCGAAGAGTATTATTAACCTTTTAATGAACCAGCCATAATACCCTTGTCAAAGTATTTCTGGAAGAATGGATACATGACAATGAGTGGCAAGCTAGAGATGACAATAGTCGCATACTTAATCATTTCTGCGATTCGTTTCATTTCATTCATAGCAGCCTGAGCACCAATCATATCCTTGGCAGGCTCACTTTGAATGAGGATTTTCCGTAGCACGAGTTGGAGTGGTTCCAAGTCTGGATCCTTAATGTAAATCATGGCATCGAAGTAAGAATTCCATTGACCAACAAAGGCATAGAGGAAGAGGACAAACATAATTGGTTTTGCCAACGGAATCATGATTTTCCAGAAAATCTGAAATTCATTGGCCCCGTCCATTACCGCTGCTTCTACCAACTCATCTGGCAAGCCTTGGAAATAGGTCCGTGCCAAGATAATATTCCACACATTGACTGCACCAGGGATAATAATGGCCCAAACGGTGTTCAACATTCCCAAATCTTTGACCAAGAGATAGGTCGGAACAAGGCCACCACCAAAGAACATAGTGAAGACTAGGAAGGCATTGATCCATTTTTTCCCGACCAAGTCTTTTTTCGAGAGAGGATAGGCAGTCATGACCGAAATGGCTACAGTCACAAAGGCAAAGGAGAAAGAATAAAAGAGGGAGTTGAAAAATCCACGTAGGATAGACTTGTCTGAAAAGACTCGTTGGTAGCCTTCTACTGTCCAGTCCTTTGGATTAAAGCTAATTCCCTTGCTGACCAAGGCCTGTGGGTCCATGAAGGAAGCTACTAAAATGTAAGTCATAGGCACAACTGTTATGAGAACAAGAAATGCCAGCAAGATTTTATTGACAATCAGCATTCGCTTGTCAAATTTTGTGTACATTTGTGTATTCATACGAACCTCCTATAAGCCTTGTCCGTCGTTAATGCGTTGGACAATCTTATTGACTGCAATCAGCAGGATAATATTGATAAGGGCGTTAAATAAACCAACCGCTGTTGAATAAGAGTAGTCACCTGACACCAAACCGATTTTGTAGACATAGGTGGAAATAATTTCAGAACTGGTAAGGTTGAGGGAGGTCTGCATCAGGAAGGCTTTTTCATAGCCAACGTTCATGATGCCCCCAGCTGCCAGGATAAATTGGATGACCATGACTGGTTTCAGTGCAGGCAAGTCAATGTGCCAGATTCGTTGGAAGATGTTGGCACCGTCTAGTTTAGCCGCTTCAATCAAGGCTGGATCAACATTGACCAAGGTAGCCGTGTAGAGTGTCGATGCCCAGCCCATTCCCTGCCAGATACCACTTAAGATATAGAGCGGTCTGAAGAAGTCTGGGTCTGTCAGGAAGTTGGCTTCAATACCAAATAGACTGAGGATTGAGTTGACTGGTCCTCCTACTGAGAAGAAGAGGAAAATCATACCAACGATGACAACGACTGAGATAAAGTTTGGAGCATACAGTACCAATTGAATCCGTTTTTTAGCCTTATCACTCAATAGTTGGTTGAGCATGATTGCTAAGATAATAGGTGGCAGAAATCCTAGGAGCAGACCGTAGACACTCAATTTCAAGGTGTTGGCAAGTAAGGTGCCGAAATTTGGAGAAGAGAGAAACTTGGTAAACTCTTCAAACCCAATCCACTCACTACCAAGCACCCCTTTTAAAGGATTATAGTCTTTAAAGGCAATCAACACTCCGTACATGGGAATGTAACGGAAGATGAAGGTCAAGACCAAGCCTGGTAGTAACATCAGTAACAAGAGTTTCTGTTGCTTGATTCGATCCAAGAGCCCAGCTTGTTGCAGTTTTGATGTTTTCATAAGAACTCCTTTTTGAAACGTTTCAAATTTATTGATTTTAGAAAGAGGATGTAAACCTCTTTTTGAAACGTTTCATTTTTCTTGTAAAAATAAAACCAACTGTTTATTGATGATTTTATTTTATCATTGTAACCGTTTTCTGTCAACTGCTTTTTTTTTAATTTTTTGTAGTTTTTCCGTCCACATAAGAAATTGGTAACGTAACTTGGAGGGGACGCTCTCTTTTCTCGATGACATCGACTAGACAGGCAACTGCTTCTTGGGCCATAGCCTCTAGAGGCTGACGAATGGTGGAAAGTTCTAAAGAACGTTCGTTTGCCAACTGAATACCGTCATAGCCGATCACCTGCACATCTTCTGGAACCCGTCGTCCCAGTTTTTCCAAGACAGCAAGTGTGTCTAAAGCTACAAAATCATTGATGGTGAAAATGGCGTCAACCTGTGGATTTTTAAGCAAAAAGGCTTCGACTTGATCGACAAAGTCATCATATGGCTCTTCCAAGTCCAAGACCTGACAAGGAAAACCTGCTTCTAAAATCCGCTTTTCAAAGTACAATCGACGCTTTTTAGTTTCATTGATGGTTTTATTGTGCCCGCCGATAAAGGCAAAATGGCGACCTCCTTTTGCAATCAAGGTATCCGCTGCCAGTTCCGCACCAGCTTGGTTGTCCGAACTGACACAAGGAATAGCCTTATTTTCATAGGTGCGGTCGATACTGACGAATGGGATGTTAGAAGATAAGTAATCCTCAATCGGACTGTAGGTGATGGCAATGATGCCGTCAACCTTATTTTGCTGGAGCATAGTTAGGTAGTCCAGTTCCCGCTTTGGTCCTGAGATATTACAGAGCAAGAGCTTGTAATTCTTCTTGCTAAGGGCCACTTCGACATGGTAGGCAAACTCTCCAAAAAATGGATGCCAGACTGTCGGAATAATCAAGGCAATGGTTTCAGTTTTGTTCTTTTTCATCCCACGTGCATAAACATCTGGGATGTAATTTAATTCCTGAATGGCAGTCTGAACTTTTTCAAGTGTGCTTTCCTTAATACCAGGCTCCTTATTAATAACTCGAGAAACCGTACCAACACTGACACCAGCTAGTCTTGCTACATCTTTCATAGTAATTGATTTTTGCTCTTCCATTGTTTGCTCCTTTCTATTTCGTTTTTGAAACGTTTCAATATTTTATATTAGAATACCATTGATAACGTTTTCTGTCAAGAAAAAATAGACCAGCCTTGCCAGTCTACATCTTCTTCTTTGGGTGTTTGTCAATGACTTCTGGGTGATTATCCAGAGCAGCTCTGCCTTTTTCCGTCAGGGCATAGCCACGGACAGCAAAGTAGGGAGCTAGTTTTTCTTCTGTCAAGTGGTCCTTGAGGGCAGTGTCGAGGTCAGCCGCCTTCATCTTGGAAAGACCGGTCACGCCTTCTGCCTTGAGGATATTCTTCTTGGCAGTGGAGGTGATGTGGTCCAGCGAATCAAAGGCTGACTCTAAATAAACATAGCCTTCCGCCAACAACTTTTCCATGTGGGCAGGTCCGTTGATGCCGTAAATGTACTCAAAATACTTGGAATAGGGCGTCGTAGTTGTAAAAGTGCCAAAATTGACACGCCAGAGAAGGATAATGTCCCCTGCCAGCAGACCTTCTTCTAGCCGAATCATATTGCGTTTTGGAACGGGCTTGGCCTCCAAAAGCCAGGCTGCCAGGTCACGTTCAGGGGAAATATAGGGCTTGACCTCATGGTCTTTGTACATTTCTTCAATCCGATTCTGAATTGACATTTATTTTACCTCTTGTACTGCGTAATAGTTGCCTTCTTCGTCGCTAAAGTTGAAAGTTTTCATAAATCCAAGATCCATAACTGGGTTGGCATTGACACCGCGTTCGATAAATTCTTGGTAGGTTTTTTCAACATCTGCAGATGCCATCAAGATGGATGGAATACCAAGAAACATCTCTGGATGCATTTCAGCAACTGCTGCCTTATCATGAAGAACAAATTGAACATCGCTATCTACTTTTGGCGCGATAACATAAGAAACTTGCGGACCTTGTTCTTGGCGTTCTACACGCTCAAAGCCAACTTTTTCATTCCAGAATTTTGCGGCTGCTTCAGGATTATTGACATACAGCATAACCTGTCCGATTGATTGAATCATTTTAAATACCTCTTTTGTGTTGTACGAATATCTGTTCAGACCATTATACACTAGGTAGGGATATTTTCAAAAGAAAAACGACTCTTAAAGCCGTTCAAAACCTAGGAAGCGAGTCCCCTGAAAATGCAGGTTGCCTACATCTCCCTCTGCCAAGAGGGCATACTCGTCCGAGCGTACACGGAACTCCTGCCGTCTCCCCTCCCATTCAAACGTTACATAATAATTGGTTCGTGCTACTTCATTACCAAAAACATGAGTTCGTTTTGAGACAAGCTTGGCCCTGTAGGATTCTTTTGGGGCCTGATTGTTATGGTGCCATTCCATAAAATTTTTAATAATATGGAAACAAACCGTCGCTAATATGATTGCAGAAAAACTGTAGAAAAGGACCGTATGCCATACTAGGCTTCCATCTGGGCCAAACAAGTTCTCAAACATCACTATTCTCCTTTTTACATTTGTGAATATAGTATATCATATTGTTGAATTAGATACACTTTTTATACTAGATAAAAATTGAAAAAATCCATATTTCATGGTAGAATGAGCATAATTTTGAACAAGCCAAGAAAGGATTTTCAATGAAAAAAATACTAGCTCTTGCTCTAGCTTCGAGCATCTTGCTAACTGCCTGCACAAACAACTCGACAGCTAATAGCTCATCTTCTACAGCATCTAGCTCTAGTTCAAGCTCGACTACGACAGCTGATACAACTGCTTCTAGCCAATATGCCAAAGATTTGGCATACGCCATTAACAATCCTAAAGCTACATTCCCCCAACTTTCCAATGAAATTGGTGAAAATGAGGCTGCTGTTAAAATAAAAACAACCGAAGGCGACATCACTATAAAACTCTTCCCTGAGCAAGCTCCACTAACTGTAGAAAACTTTCTGACCCATGCCAAGGAAGGATACTATAATGGAACAATCTTCCATCGTGTCATTAAGGATTTCATGATTCAAGGTGGCGATCCTCTTGGAAATGGTACTGGTGGAGAGTCTATCTGGGCCGGAAAAGATACTACTATCGATGCTGGAAATGGTTTTAAAGACGAGATTTCAGCTTTCCTTTATAACATTCGTGGCTCACTTTCTATGGCAAATGCTGGTGCAGGAACAAATGGAAGTCAGTTTTTCATCAATCAAAATACAACAGACATGTCTAGCCAACTTTCTAGTTCTAGCTATCCTGGTAAAATCATCGATGCTTATAAAAACGGAGGCAACCCAAACTTAGATGGCAAGCATACCGTATTTGGTCAAGTCATCGAAGGGATGGACATCGTAGATAAAATCGCTTCCGTCGAAACAGATGATAGCGATAAACCTAAAACAGATGTAAAAATTGAGTCTATTGAGATTCTGAAAGATTACACCTTTTAAAAAAGAAACAGAGTGCCCACCTCCTGTCGGAGAGTAGGCACTCTGTTTCTTTTATCACGTGAAAACCAGTTACTGTTTGCTAGGGTCTTTCAGCTTACTCTTACTCTATAAAGAAAAATTATCGGTATTCGGAAAGAAGAAAACAATCATCCCTAAGTAACAAAAGGAAGACGAAAGACATAAATTGGAGATTATATTATGAAAACAGGGGTGTCAACTGTTTTTCACGAGTTTAAAGACATTATTTAAAGAAGCCAAGCTAGGTTAATTTCTCTTATGACTTTTACGTGACGGCTTCATTTTTCCGCAGCATTTCTTTAACAATATAGCCAAAAAGATAAATGAAAGAGGTATTCCAATAAACAGAGGGATGTACTTGACTGGAAGGGCTGCGACTTGCTTCACTTCTGCTTCCATTATCTCCGCCTTGTATGGGATACGATGTCCCCTAACCAAAATCCTATGGCTATTTACCATATAAGGTGTGCAAGTCACCAACGTGACATAATCCTGTCCTTCAACAATCTGTAGGCTACTAACGTCACTAGGATCAACAACTTGAATCTTGTCTACTTGGTAGGCATGAATTTCAGACTCTTTGAGCTCAATATAAAATCTATCCCCTTCAACCAGGTCTGGTAAGTCTGTAAACAATTTAGCTTCTGTCAGACCACGATGTCCAGAAATAACCGAGTGCGTCGATTCTCCACCGATTGGGAAGGAGGTCCCTTCTAAATAGGTTGCACCACGCGCGAGAAAGTCCTCCCTGGTTTGGTCAAAAATAGGCAATCTGATTTGGATTTTAGGGATAGAAATAACGCCCAAAACATGGTCTTCATAGACCGTTTTTAAATCTTCAATTTTTTTGGCCTCTTCGGAGAAAGGATCAAATCCGGGAGAGATATTTTGATAGGCAAATTGCTTATTTTTTGCCTCCATTTCGGCTAATTTTTGTTGATATTCCTCGGCACTTTTTTGATTTGCTTGCTGCTGGTAATGTTGAATGATTTGTTGGTTCATCAAGTCATTCAAACCATTTCTAATGAATGGATAGGAAAGAATGCCAATACCACAGGCCAGAACGACCCCCATAACAGTATCCACTATTTTTCTTTTTGTATTTTTCTTGGTTCGCTCCATATTCTCCCCTGTTCATTATCATTATGCTGCTTTACGACGAGACACAAAATAGGTACCTGCAAGAGCAATCATTACAGTTCCAAGTGCAACGAAAAGAACAATTCCTGTACCACCTGTAGAAGGAAGGAAACCTTTCGGTGTATTGACGAGTTTATGCGGAGCTCCTGTAGTAGTCGTATAAGAATTAGCTGTTACTTCAAATTGAGTGTAGGCTGCCTTACCAGTCGGTAAAGCGTAGCCCTCTGGAGCTTTTGTTTCTTGAAGTTGGTAGGTGCCATATTCGAGACCTTTTACATCCACAATTCCTGTTGAATCAGTTGTATATTTTGTTGCTTCTTCATAAGAAGTAACCCATTGACCACCCTCGGCACTTGCTTTGAAGTATTCTGCAGAATCAGTAGTATTTTTGCGAACGACGAATTCTGCTCCCTCAAGAGTTTTAGCCTCATTGTTCACATCAACTTTTTTAAACTTATAACCACCTGTTTTTACTGTTTCAAAATCTTCTGGTGTTTCTTTGTCCCATTTATTGATACCTGTAGTACCATCGTTACCAAAAATTGCTTTTGCGGTATTGACGATGCCCGTATCAATATATTGGAGGGAATGAATCTTCATTTGATAGCTAAAAGCAATTTCTTTATTGGCATGACTTGCTAATTTTTCAATACCTGCTTCTGTTAATTTCGTTGTGACAGTGGTTTTACTACCTTGTTCTGCTACTGTTACAGTATAGTCCTCAGTTGCTACCAATACAGGACCGCCTGCCACTTTTACTGAGTAAGTAGCTGGTTCATTGATAAAGACAAGTTGGTCTGTTTCAAAACTATCTACAAATTGGAAAACATTGTACAATTTTTTAGCTACACCATCGACTAATTTGGTTGCAGCGATGTCTGCTGGGATGGTGGTTTTTAATTTATAATCAATGGTTTGTCCAATAGAGAAATCCGTTTGTTTTGCACTATTTTTTTGACTGGTAATATCTTTGTCAAACGGTGTATCTTTTGTGATATTCTTTGGATAGAGGTGAATGGATGTCAATACCGTATCATTTGTTCCCTGTTTATAGATCGGAAGGCTTACCACCAGATTATCAGCAACAGTTGTTACCCCTTCGCTCGCTTGTTCTACAAAAAGATATACTGCATTACGGCCAGAAGATTTGGCATTAAGGCTGAATGTAGTACTGCCATCTGGACCTGTTGTTTGAGTTGCAGATGCAACCTTACCTGATGGAGCCACTCCAGCTGTTCCTTTGACAGTGGCAACCGCATCATTTACCGCCTGTGATACTGACTTTGTCGCAACAGAGGCATCATAGGCTGCATAATATTCTGTCGTTACATCATAAACATCAAAGGTAATTCCAGGAAGAAAGTTAAAATCTCCTGCTAGAATTTCACCTGTATTGGTAATCGTACCTGTATAGTCCTTTACCTTATGTAATGTAATTGATACTTTTTCTGTTTCGTCAGCCGACACAAACGGTGTCAGTAAACTGCTAAACGTACTCACTAAAAGAGTCGCTAGTAATGCAAAAAACTTAAACTTTTTCATTATATTTCTCCTTTTTAGACGAGCATCTGCTCCTATTTATCATAATGGATGATACTAAACATAATAATCCGATAACTGCTAACGATGTTGTTGCTGTCCCTGTTTTAGGAAGCTGAATCCGAGGTTTTTCAACATTATATATCGATAAAATCGGCCCTTTCGTAAAAGTAGAGGTAGAGATAGTAAATGTAATCGGCTTTTCATTTAAGATGTAGCCTGATGGCGCTTGTATCTCACTTAGAAGATAGGTGCCATAACTCAATCCCTTTATCTCAAAATGACCTTGGGCATCGGAAGTCAGTTGAACAACATCCTTTTCCTCAGGGGCTACCTTTTCAAATTGATACCTTCCTTCCTTATAGGTAAGGATTGTTTGATTAACGGGATGCTTGATAATAAATTTTGCATTGGCTAAGGGAGACTTGTTTCCACCTGCCTTTTGCTTGATAAATCGAAAACCGCCTGTTATCACCTGTTCCCTATCAACTAATGGAGTTAGATCTCCAGGATAGAGAGTTGCTGTATTTATCAATGGTTGATCTATTGCAGCTTCATCGGTAATAACCATATTGTAGGTAAGGTCTAGTGTTTTTCCGCCAAACTGAGCGAGTTTTGCAATATCAAACGATAGTTTAAAACGATTTTCTGACTGACTGATTGACTCTATGAGACCCGCTTGTTCCTGTCCATCAATCGAGACTCTCAGACTTTCACTGATAAATTCCAAACCTACATCATAAACATCTTCTAATTCATAACTTGCTAAGTTTACAATATCTTGTGGAAGAATAGTAGACAGACGGTAATGAATGGGTTCTCCCAAACTGTAACTGTCCCTCTTTCCATCTATTGTTTTATCAAAAGTAAAGGTTCCCTGTGATTTGGGATAAACCGATATTTGAGACCGCTCTTTCCCTTGATCATCTAACAGGGGTAATACTACTACAAGCGGCTCCATAGGTGTAACTGCAACAGGTGTTACCCTTTCCCTGATGAGGTAGACCGCCGGGTGGTCTCTACTTATTTTTTCTACAGTGAAATAAGCCTTTCCTTTATCGTCCGTTACAGCCTGACCTACTTTCTCACCTTGGACGTTTTGCGCCTTACTCAATGTTTCCTGCGCCTCTAGTCTCGATAAGGAATTCAAGTGGACCAGGTCGTAAAATTCATTCGTAACATCAACAATTTCCAAGTATGCCCCTGCTACTGGACTTCCTGATTTGTATTGAGTATCCGTTACTGGATAAATCAGACGATTGACCTCAATGGTGACCTGCCCTTGCTCTTGTGCAAAAATCCTAGTATTCTGCCCAATAAGCCCTGCTGTTGCAATGATGATCACAAAAAGCCATTTGACAAATCGCTTTCGTGTGAAAAAGAGTAAAGCAAGAAACGTCAAACTGCCACCAATGACAATATAGGGGACAATCCCATTCCCACCTGTAATGGGTAACATTGACTTCCGCTTATTATAGACTGCTAAAGTACCTTTGTAGATAGTGTCGTCTGCCCTGGTAAATTCAAACGGCCTCGAATCTTCTTCACCATCTGCTTTCGCATAAGTAATATTGATACCATCTGTTTTGGATGTGGTTATCGTAAAGTAACCTTCTAAACGTATAAAACCATCAATCGTCTGACTTTCAACCAAATAATAGGTTTTATCAGCTTTTAGAATATCCTTTCCAAAAACAATTTTTCCTTCTGAATTTGTTCTGACTCTTGCCAACTCTCCAGAAAAAGTATCTCCATTACGTGTTGAATAAAGTTTGAATTCAACATTTTCAAGCGGTCTTTGGAATGTAGAGGATTTTTTCTCCAAGAATAACTCAAAATCCTTAGGTTGATTCGTAACGGTTGTTGTATCAAAGATATAATTATGATACACTTGGTCAACTTCCAGACCCTCACGATATGCTACTACAAAACCATCTTCATTTGGATAATATTGCTGACTAAGTTGGTAACCTACCGGAGCTTGTTTTTCCTCCCATCGATACCGCCCAGCAGCGAGATTTGGAATGCTGATTTTTCCTTCTAGATTCGTAGTGAATTCTGTTTTCCCGCTATAGCTGACAGGAATCCATTCGGAACCAACTTTTTCCTGTAAAGCAAAAACAGCTCCTTGCAAGGCAGCATTGGTGTCACTACCTTTTTTCTCTAAGTTGATTTGGAACAATCGTTCATTTCTTTGACTAGCCGTATAGCTGTATTTATTATCGGCTACAGTAGTAAACGATCCACTCAGAATCGTTTTAGAATTGTATCCAGTCGGTACGGACACTTCTTTCCAAAAGAGATTCGGTGCATCTGGAAAATACTGGATGCTGATTTTTCCATCTTCTCCAATTTGCTCAGAGACTTGGCCATCTGCCCCTATAGAATAGGATTTGCCAGATAGAAATTGTTTGGCCTCGCCCTCTATTCTTGTCCAATCAAAGCCAGTGTTATCTGCCTTGATTTTCAGATAATGTGAGATGTCATTTTCAATCTTTGAAATAACAAAGGGCACATCATTTATCGCCTGACCCGTATCTGCATCAGTTTTTATTAATTCAAGTTGATATATTTTTTTATTTGTAGCCGTATAAACAAAGGCATTTTCTTTGAGAGATTCCGCATAATTAACAACAAAACCATCCTCATTTGGATAATATACCTGATCAAGCTGGTAGCCCTCAGGAGCTGCTATTTCTTTCCAACGGTAGGTCCCTTCTGTTAATTGCGAGAGTTTCAAAATCCCCTCTTCTCCAACTACACCTTGATAGAATCGGTGTGAGCCTGTAGAAATCTGAGAAACTGTTCTTCCAGTCCTTGGGTTGTAAAATTCCAGAGGAATCCACTCACCTGTATCAGGATTTTTCTTTTCAATTTCAAAGATAGCATCAGAAACTAAATTGCCATCCTGGTCTTCTTTCCTCAATTCAGCATTGTAATACGAGATTGGTAATTGCACCATTTGAACAGCCTGATTATTCAGGAAACCTCCTGTCGACCCTGAGAAGCCCCAGTAAACCGTATGATTTAGATCTGAAATACCAAATACCTTTTCAAGGGAATAGTCACCTGTTCCGATTGCGACATCATAAGAGATAACATCCGTACCATCTTTGGAGCGATCGTCGCTATATTCGATATTACGGGACCCCTCATGACCTTGCTTATATATCGTATAATTCAAATTCCCTGTATTACTAGCAGTATCTGGTGTCCAAGTCACCTCGAGGCGATGCCATCTACCATCTGCTAAACTACTGGTTGGCCAGTTAGAAAGATTCCAACTGTAAAGATTAGTCTTATCCGCTACCTCGCCATCCCATCCCAAACTAAGCTTTATTTTATGCTTGTTAGCTGTTTTATCTGGCTCTTTATTGTAATTTGCTCGATTATTTTTAAAATCATTTAATAAATTTATGGCAATGTGACCGTACTGCGTATTGCTGTGGTTCTCATTGTAGATAATCGAAGTCAGGTCATTATCTGAATGTTGGGTAGTATTATTATCGTTGAAAAAGGTATCAAACTCCAATGTAATCCCATTTTCAACACCACGCCAAAAATCAACCATATTATTTTTTTCACTGCTGACGTTTGCGCTAAAGTTTGAACCATATACTCCCAAGCCGTTCCCCAGAGCACCGTAGGCATTTATTCCTGTATTGCTCAGGTCTCCCGAACCAATCTTATTCCCCGCTTGCATATCTGCAACGGATTTCTTGTCATTGTGCATCGTGAAGGTAATACCATCCGCACCACCGAGACCATTAAAATTCTTATCATATTGGGTTCTGTTCCCTAGATAAACATAACTAACCATCTGGAAGGGTTCGTTGAGCTTAATTTTATTCTCTTCCAAACTCCACATAACCCCTGATTGCCATCTGGCATCACGTGTGATGACGGCTACGGATGTATCAATATCCGTGACATAGGAACGATTTTTAGCCAACTTACCTGTCTGAACAGCATCATCGGATATTGAACCTGTATATATCAGCTGTGGATAATGAAACATATCCGCCATATCTACAGTGTTAGCTATAGCAGGAGGGGCAGGTAGGTCGCTGGCAACATAGTTGCTGTCTTTGGTAGGCCACTCACGCAAACTTTGGTCAGGAAAGTCCGTATAAGGACTCCATGCCACTGTTTCCAGCGAGCCACTAGCTAAGGTTACAAAAACAACCAAAAGCCCTGCCAATAATTTCTTTAAAAACTTCATAGGCATCTCTCTTTCATTTATTTAAAAATCAAGAACATCACTATACTGTTTTCTTTCGACAATCTCCACTTTGTCTTTACGCAAACGTTTTCGTAAAGCATAATAACACATTTAAGATGAGCTGGCAAGCTTCCTGAAAAAGCTATCTAATCGCGGAAAAACCCTTATTTGTCCATGTTTTCAATGCATTTTTATACATTTTCATAAAAAAATTAAATAAAATTGATACCGATAACAATTTTAAAAATCTATTCAAATTGAGCCAAAATATAAAATACAACAATAAAAGTACCCCCATTGAAATACCTTGTATTCAATGAGCGTACTTTAACACTTTATATAAATTATTTTCTCTTATATAACTTTTTACATACCTGATAAAGAATAGGTACAGCAATGATGGTCGTAATTGCAGTGCCATAGGTTCCTAAAATCCTACCCAAAGCAGCTAAAAGTGATGCTGATGGCGTTAGTCCACCGACTAAACTCCCCGTCAATGTGTACTTCAACAGGTTTAAGATAATTTTTGTGAGGGCTGCAACTATCCCAACCAACATAATATTTGATAGACTATCGTTTGCCTGTAGGAATTTTTCATAAAATAAGTGGAGGACAAAACAGACAATGAGTGATTCTAGAATGGTAATCCAAGCAACGGAAGCATATCCCGACAGTAAATCAAAGATGCCTAGACCGAGTGAGGCTGCCAATGCCCCTTTTTTGGAACCAAAGATTAGTACTCCTACTACCACCAGAGCATTGCCTAGATGGACAAATTGACTCCCAAAAGGAATACGAATAAAGAAGACAACCACACAAATAAGGGCTGCAAATAAACTAACTTCGGTTAATTGACGCAATTGATTCTGTTTCATAATTTCTCCTTTAATGTTTGAAATGCCTGCTGTAATTCTGCTAGAAAAGGTTCAAAGGAAATCCCAAATTTCAAGTCTCTATCCAAAGCGAGAGTACGCTCTAAACTCTTGTCAATAAATTCTAAAGCTAGAGGGATGGCTTGATGGAGATTGATTTGTTGGATGGTTGCTACTGCCAACAAGGTAGATAGAATGTCACCTGTTCCAAAGAAATTTGCTGGATATTTTTTAGACATATAGGTAGTTATTTTCCCTGTTTCCTGCTGAAAATAGGCCACACCTATTTGGCTATCATCAAAGGAAATCCCTGTCAGTACAATATCTGCTGATACCTGCTCTGCTAAAGCTTCCAGTAAGTCCTCAATAGCCGCCCTATCGTAGCAAGCTCCCAAATAATCCCTCCCTGTCAAAAAAGCTGCCTCTGTTACATTGGGGAGAATGAGCTTGGCCGACTGAATCAATTCTTTCATGGCTTCTACATAGGTAGGGGTGAAACCTGTATACAACTTCCCTCCATCCCCCATGACCGGATCAACAATCAACGAAGTCTCTGTTTGTTTAGCATACATAGCCAATTGACTTAGTTGCTGAGGATTTCCACAGTAGCCAGACAAGATGCCTGCCAACTCCAAATTCAAGTTCTTCCACTGTTCAAAATAGGCTCGATTCAAGTCAGTCATATCTTTAACGACAACATCTGGAAAACCACCCGTATGAGAAGAAAGTAGTACCGTTGGTAAAAGAATCGTTTCTACCTGACAGGCTGCTGCAATTGGGATGCTAGTGGCTAGGGCAACCTTGCCCACACCAGGTAAATCATTTGCAAGCAATAATCGCTGAACCATAACAACCTCCTAAATTATTTTTCTTAAACAAAATTGTAAAGTATTTTCACGAGCTTTTCAATAACTCTTATCATAAATTGTATGGGGACAGATGGCTGAAACCTTATAATATCGGGCTCAAATCACTGCATAAGAAAAACAGTAACAACTTTTTGCTACTGTCATCCTATTTCAATGTATTGTTGTCACAATCTGCTTATACTCAATGAAAATCAAAAGTAGCCTAGGAAACGAAGCCGAAGATAGAACTCTGTTACTATCTTATTTCAAGGTAACAGGCTGAAAACCTCCACTGGAGCTTTTCACTCATCAAGGAAGTTGACAACGGATAATTTTGATTTTCGAAGAGTATTAATTTTTCTCCAGAAAGGCAATCAATGTCTGGGCAGAACGTTCTCCTGCTTGAATAATAAATTCATCAAAGGTGATATTGGCATCTCCCTGAGCTGTGTCACTCATGGCACGGATAACCAAGAATGGCTTACCTGTATTGACAGCTGCTTGAGCGATAGCTGCTCCTTCCATCTCTACGGCAAGGACTTCTGGAAAATGAGTTTTGATTGTAGCAATTCTCTCCTGACCTGCGATAAAACTGTCACCTGTCACAATCAGACCCACATGGCTAATCATTTCCTGCTCTGCTAAAACGGTTCTTAGCTGTTCTAACAAGGCTTGGTCTGCTGGATAATACAATTCCTGCCCTGCCATTTGCCCGTAAGCATAGCCGAAAGCCGTCACATCCACATCGTGGTAAGCCAATTGATTTGCTACAACCACATCACCGATGGCAATACCTTCAGCAACAGCTCCTGCCGAGCCAGTATTAACAATGACATCAACTGAAAAACGATCTGCCAAAACAGCCACGGACATAGCTGACATAACCTTACCGATACCTGACTGAACAAGAACGACTTCATGTTGACCGATTCGTCCCTGATAGTAAGTTCGACCCAAGACATCGATTTCAGTTGCATCTTGTAGATGCTCGACCAAAATCTTTAATTCCTGAGGCATGGCTGCGATAATTCCAAATTTCATCTCTTCTCCTAAATAAATAATACTGCAATGATAAACATTATCAGTAAGATGATGACCCAAAAAAGGATTTTGTTTACCTTACTGCGGAAAGCTTCTCGCTTGATGGTTTCGATACGGCGACTTTTTACTACAGTAGGTTTGACCGGGATTCGGATCGTTTGTCCCTCTTCATATCCCTGATAATCTTCTTCTAGATATGGATCGAATAGAGCATCATCCATTGATATATCCTGGTTTGGACGATAGTGTCCAAACTGGCTAGATTGGTCGGAATACTGTTTCTTTTTCACTTTCTCTAAAATTTCATCCGTCAACAAGGGCTTGCCCATTGCTAGTTTCCTACTTTCTCATGAGTTGTAAATATTGGATAGCCATGATGGTCTTTGCATCACAAATATCGCCAGTAGCCACCAAGTTCAAAGCCTCTTCCAAGGTTACCTCATGTAATTCGATAACCTCATCTTCATCCATTGGACGAGGATTTTCAACCTTGATAAGGTTATCTGCTAAATAAAGGCGAATCCGTTCATTACAGAAACCGATGGCTGAATAGAAATCTGCCAACAAGGTCAGTTTGTCACTAGTATAGCCTGTTTCTTCTTCTAATTCACGCAAAGCAGCATCTTCAAGCGTATCTTCTTCGCCCAGCTCCAATTTCCCCGCCGGAATTTCATAAATAGTACGTTCAATAGCCTTGCGGTATTGTTTGACTAAAATCATTTTACCTTCTGGGGTGACGGCTAAAACGCAAACTGCTCCCTTGTGGAAAATGAGTTCGCGCTTACCAGTTCCACCATTTGGCAAGGCAACATCATCTACTACTACATCAAAAATGTGCCCTTTAAAAATTTCTGTCCGCTCAATGGTTTTTTCTTCAAAATTCATACGATTACCTATTTTTGACTTGGATGGAACGGAAAACGAGTCGCATAGCCTTCTTTGTTTTCTTGACGACCACGACCAATACCGATGGCATCCTCTGGAATATCTTTTGTAATAACAGAACCTGCAGCCAACAAGGCATTGTCCCCAATAGTTACTGGTGCGATAATGGTTGAGTTAGAGCCAACAAAGGCATTATCTCCAACGGTTGTTTTAAATTTATTTTTACCGTCGTAATTGACAGTGATGGCGCCAGCACCAACGTTAACATTATTGCCAATCGTTGCATTTCCTAGGTAGGTCAAATGACCAGACTTCGTTCCTTGACCAAGTGTAGAGGCCTTGATTTCCACAAAGTTTCCAACGTGAACATCTTTTTTCAAGAGACTGCCTGGACGAATATGGGCGTATGGTCCTACCGTCACACCTTCTTCAATGACAGATTCTTCAATGTCTGAGTTGCTGATAACGACATCTGCTGCAATTTTGGAGTCACATACACGGGTACCATTGGTTAAGACAGTGCGTTCACCAATCACCGTTTGACCTTTCAAGACAACATTAGCTTCGATAACAGCTTCTGCGCCAATCTCAACATCAATATCAATATAGGTAGCATCTGGGTTGATAAATGTCACACCATTGACCATGTGTTTTTCATTGATTCGTTTGCGCATAACAGCTTCTGCAGTCGCAAGAGCGACGCGATCATTGACACCCAAACTTTCATCAAAATCACGCAATACATAGGCACCAACCTTTTCGCCTGCCTGACGGAAAATCGAAATAACATCTGTCAGATAGTACTCACCTTGGGCATTGTCCGTATTAATATCTTTAAGCGCTTCAAAAAGACGTTTATTATCAAACAAGTAGGTTCCTGTATTGATTTCTTTCACTTGTTTTTCAAAATCGTTGGCATCTTTTTGCTCAACAATTTTTTGCACTTCCCCATCAGCATTGCGAATAATCCGACCATATCCGAATGGGTTATCAGCCTGAGCTGTCAAGATAGTCGCAACGTTCTTGTGGCTGACATGGAAGTTAATGAGGTTCTTCAAGCTTTCTCCTGTAATCAGCGGTGTATCCCCTGCGATAACAAGGGTCTGACCTTCCAAACCTGCAAGAGCTGGCTCAGCCATCATAACGGCGTGGCCTGTCCCCAACTGTTCAGATTGAAGGGCAAACTCTGACTGCCCTTCGAGAACAGTCTGCACCAATTCTGCCTTGTGACCGACAATGGTTACTGTTTTAGCAGGTTCCATAGCATCAACAGCCCGTTTGACATGCTCCAACATGGTAATTCCTGCCACTTTGTGTAAGACCTTTGGCAAGTCAGACTTCATGCGAGTTCCCTTACCCGCCGCTAGGATAATTGCATAGTTATTGCTCATAGTTTTCTCTCTTTTCAATGATATACTCCTATTATAGCAAATTTTGATGTTTTTGGAAAATAGCGGAAGAAGTGAAATATAACTCGACAAAATGCAAAGTATCCCTCTCACTTCCAAGCATCTAGTCTGGGCTAACTGTAGTCCCTGAATGATGTGAACCTACTACCGCCAACATCTCAACCTTTTCCTCGCTTTTACCTTTCTAGGTTTAGGCTGAAACACTTCACTGAATAGCCTAGACTGTTTTAATGCCAGGTTCAAGAAAGATGCTACAATCTAGGATAGAAAAAGGAGCCTAAGCTCCTTAGATTGTTAAATGAAGGCCTCGTTGACCATCTTCTCTTGCTTTCTCTGTCAAGGCTTTAAACTCTTCCCAAACAGGGCGTTCTTGGTCTGTAAAACGGAGATTGGCACCTGGAAGACTAGCATTAGAAATGGTCTGCACAAAACCTGACAAACTATTTGCCAAAGCCACTCCTTCCTTACTAGCCACATCTTCCTTGGCAACAAGCAAGACCGACTGCAACTTCCCTGTCTTCTCTTTGCCAATCTCCTCCTCTTTTCCAGCAAGAATAGAAGAAAGCTGGTCCAATAAATTGATGACACGTTCCTTATTCATAGAAACCTCCTTGTTTAATTTTATATTATTATAATATAAACAACTTAAAATAAACAAGAGAGGACCTAATTTTTAGGGTAAACCAATTCAAATTCTTCACAGACGACCAGCATATCTTCTGAGAAGGACAGGCCTGCTTCTGCCAGCCAGATAGTGAAAAGCTCTTCATGGACCTGTCGCCAGTGAATCAGACTTTTCGCTTTTATGTCAGACAAGTCACCTTCCTGACGGAACTCCCCCTCCTTATAGGCATGATTTTCCGTCACTTGGGAAAAGGGCGTCACATAGACCTTGGTGGTCTGGATAATGCACACAGCCTGACCTTGCCCGTCAAGAATGATGTCATAGCCACCAGCTATAGGGATTTCTTCTCCCTCTACTGCGTAAAGGGCATGAGCAGAGCTAGTCGAGGTTTTGATGCCCTTGGCTACCAAATCAGCCAGCCAATCAGCTTCCGCCCCAAAGGCCCAGGCCTCCGGCTCAGGACCAGCTTGGGAATTGATGGCAAGAAAATCTTGCCAGAGTTGTGTTGGTGTCATGGTTTTTCCTTTCTAGAATACCATTCCTCTCTCGTCAATAAACTCACTCGTTCGGTACGAACTTCATCAATGAGTGGGAAATGCACATCTTCCAAGAGGTATTGGTATACAAAACCCAGCTTTTCTTGTACACGCAGAGACTTGCTATTTTCTACAAATGCACAACACCAGATTTTATCTAAATCCAGTTGAGTAAAGCCGTAGTTCAGTATAGCTTGACTAGCCTCTGGTACCAGGCCTTGTCCCCAAAATCCCTGGCCAAGCCAGTAGCCCAGTTCTGCTTCTGAATCTGGCAAATCAAGACCGCTCTGCTTGCCAATCATGAGACCAATACTGCCAATGACCTGACCTGTTTCCTTGAGGACAAGGGCATAGGTTCCGGGTTGGCTGAGGACTGTCTTGATAATCTCTCGACTTTCTTCCAGACTTTGATGAACTGGCCAACCTGCTGCGGGTCCTACATCTGGATGACTGGCCTGAGAAAATAAGTCAACTGTGTCTGACTCGCTCCAAGGACGGAGCAAAAGGCGATTAGATTCAAGAATCATAACATTCCCCCTACTTCAAACTCCAGCCACCGTCAATAGTGACAATCTGGCCTTGCATGGAAGCGAGTTTGCCAGTAGCCAGCATGAAGGTCAGCTCTGCGATTTCGCTGGGCTGGGTCCAGCGTCCGATAGGGGTCTGGTCTGCCACCCAATCGGCTAATCCCTCTGGCTCAAAATCTTTCTGGGTCATGCCTGTCTGGACAGCACCTGGGGCAATACCAAATACCTGTACCTTATCCTTGGCATAGTCCAAAGCCAACTGCTTGGTAAAACCTGCCAAAGCGTGCTTGGAGGCGGTGTAAGCCGAGCCTCCGCCGCCTGCAAGGTTAGAAGCAATGGAGCACATATTGATAATGATGCCTGACTGTCTGTCCACCATTTGCTGCAGATAAGGGCGGGTTAGTCTTGTCACCGCAAAAAAATTCACCGAGAAGACCCGAGCTAATTCTTCCTCCTCAATATCTAGGTGGGGGCGGTAATCGTCTAGAATGCCTGCGGTGTTACATAGAACATCAACTGTCTGGCACCACGAAAAGACTGGTGATAAATCGCCAGTCAGGTCCAGTTGTAGAAAGTGGAAATCACCTGCCAAATCAGGCTTGATGGCCTGGTCAATCCCGTAGACACGCCAGCCATTTTCCAAAAAAATCCGCGCTTGTGCAAGACCAATGCCACTGGAAACGCCGGTGATGAGGGCTGTCTTAGTCATGGACTTCTACCCAGTCGGTCGCAAGGACATCGCAGGGGGTCGGGCTCCACATGGAGAAGCCTTCGCCCTCGCCTGTCACGTTGATGAGGAAATAGGGCGTCGCCTCCAGTTTTTGCCCGTGAACCTCAATCGTGTCAAAGAGCTGGACGTAGTTCTCCGCTCCGCCCCAGCCTGTGCGAACGTACTTTTTCTTGGCCTTGAGGCCTGGTAAAATCTCTTCAAATGTCATGGTTTTCTCCTTTGTTGTCTATAAATGTTGATTTAATAAGGTTTCTGTAACCTTGTAATGCGTTGATTTAGTAATTTGTTCACCCTCGTATTCACCCTAGAGATTATTGATGGCTTTTTTGTAATATGAAACAGCATCTTTTTTCTGCAGGTCATCTTCTGTCTCCTATTTTACTGGATATTCCGTTTAAACAGGGGTGCTTCTTGCTAGAAAGCAGAAAATATCCATAATTTGATTAAAAAGAAACAAATAGGGATGAATTCGAGCGATTGAAAGGTCAATCGGTATTCTGATATACTTTCCTTGCCCCTTTGGGATAGAAAGGGGGTGAAGTGTTCTAATGGAACTTTTTATCATCACGTTTGTTGCTCCTTTGCTGGTATCTATCCTGACAGCATTGTTTGAGTATTGGCTCAACTCACGCAACAAATAACCCTAGGGCATAGCTTTAAATAGCTAAGAGCCAAAAAGAAAACCCTCAACGCTGGCACGTTGGGGGCTTTTTGTGTTCCTTTAGAACTACTTATCATTACTTAGAGTATAGCACCCCTCTATTCAATTGTCAAATAGTTTATTTACGTTAGCTATTCATAGACTATCTCTAAATTGGCAAAATATAGTCTAGTATCAGAATACCCCCGCAGTTTACCTGACACGAGGGATTAGCATAACGCGCCGAAGGTGACTTCTTATTTCCAGTCTATCAATCGAACCCTACAAACCTCACTCCATTATACCAAAATATGCCGTCTATTTCTTTTTCCCCACCAACAAAACCGCAGTTCCAATCCAAAAGGCCATAGCTGGAAGAATCACCAACATCAGATTGAGCCAAACGGGAACGGTCATGACCATATTTACTACACCGCCAACAATCATGAAGAGATAGGTCGGTAAAAAGACATAGCGGACTAATTTTTCCTTTTGGAAAAATAGCAGAGTGAGACCGAGCAAGGCGAGTGGTACTAGAAGCCCCCAGCCAGTCAAGACTAGGTCAGGTTCCTTGGGCATTGCCCAGAGACGAAGTCCGCAAATCACAAGAAAAAGAAGGGGAATGCAGAGAAAGCTTGCCCATATCTTGATTTTGCTAGTCTGGTAAATCAAACCGCGAATGACGAGGAAAATACCAGCGGGGAGGAGGAGGCTAAGTAGCGCGTCGCAGATCAAACCCAGCCAGTTGAGGGAGATGGTTCCCGTCCCTGCAAAATCCATCAGCCATTGGCTACCAAGGTAAATAATGAGCATGAGGCCACTCAGGTTTGCGACTTCCCTGAAACCAATCGGAGGGAGGTAGCTGAGTAGGTCATCCGCCATCTGCTTGCTATCTTTACCCAGAAAATCCTCCGCCGAAAGCCCGTCTTTTTGGGCTTCCAGAACATCTTGGTAAATGGATAAGAGCTGGGCAGTCACTGCTTCTTCCTGCCTGTGAAAGACAGAGGCAATCATCATATAACCATTGATACGGCCCATATACTCCTTGTTTTCCTTGGTCAATTGGCTTTCAATCACTTCAATCTGCTTGCGGTATTCCATTTGTTTGCTCATCCTACTCTCCTTTCAATCGCTGAACCTTTTGGACCAATTCCGTCCACTGGCTCCAAAAATCTTCTAGATAAGCCTTTCCCTGGTCTGTCAGATAAAAATACTTTCTATCTGGCCCGTCTGGCGAGGGCTTATTCTGACTAAAAATCAGGTTATTTTTCTCTAACTTCTGAAGGAGGGGATAGACTGTCCCTCCGACCATGTTTTCAAAGCCCTGATTTCTCAACTCCTGGACCAGCTCATAACCATAAATCTCCTTCTGGCTGATTATCTGCAAAACACAGCCATCTAGGACTCCCTTGAGCATCTGGGTTTCTTTCATAAGTCCTCCTCTTCCTCTACAAAAAATCCAAACAGCAAGCCTGACGCTAACATGGTGCCTAAGATCAAAATAGAATCCAAGGCCCAACCTGTTATAATCGCCGTCACAAGCGTGATGCCTGCTAGTTTCCAGTTTTCACGTTTCTTCTTGTCCAATTTATATGTTATACTTCTATCTAGTTTGTAATACCAATTAGTCTGATAAAAATAAAAGTGATTTTCTTTGTCTTCTATCACCAGTTTGTTTTACCTATTAGTTTTGTACCTATAGTATAACACAAGGTAGCTAGTTTGTAAAACAAAATAGTTAAAATTTGTAAAGAAAATAAAAAACTTGGGTCACCCCAAGTTTAGGAAATAATCTGTTTGTAAGATCGTGTTGTGATGGCATAGACCACTAGGTAGAGGAGGAGATAGCCTCCACAGATGCCTGCTGTCACCTGCAACATAAGCCCTGCATTAACCACGCCTATAGACAAAAGAATGGATGATAGCATCTTGTAGGCAAAGGCAAGATGGACAAAGGCAAGTAGGATAGGTAGAAAAAAGACGGTCAGCAATTGCTTGCGAATGGACTGTCTCGTCTGATCCTCATCCAGACCAACCTTAGTCATAATGACGAAGCGATCTCTGTCTTCATAGCCTTCTGAAATCTGTTTGAAGTAAATCACCAGCACCACCGCCATCAAAAAGATGAGCGATAGCAAGAGGCCGATGAAGAAAAGTGAACCTGCAAAACTGAAGAAACCACGCATCGCATAGGCACGATAGGCGAGACTGATGGCGTTCGTTCCATTCGGTAATATATTGGACTCCCAAAGCTCACTTTCAAAACTTCCTGATAAAAAGGTGTCATGGCTATCTACCTGCTCTTCTTCTGATAGACTGCTTTCAAATCCCATATAATAGCGATTTTCGGCTTGATTTTCAAAAACAGCCAAGTCTTGAACAACAATGACCAGATACTGGCTGAGAAGGAAGGAACCATGGTCTGGTAGATGTCCTAAAGTCACATTCTTGGGCAAGACTTGGGCAACTTCCATCTCCTTTTCATCAAAGGTGAGGGTTTGACCAGCTTTATACTGGACTCCCTTACTAAAAATTGCCACTTGGTCAGATGCCAACTGGAGTGCTTCTCCTGTCATCTTTTCATAGCTGGCTTGATCAAGGACAAAACCGATCCCCACTCGATCAGAGAAATCCATACCAGCGGCCTCTTCATCCGTCAAAAATCTTACTTGCTGGTTTGTCACCTCAGAAAAATAGGCTTGCTGATAAGGATAGACTACCTTACTTTCAACTGGAATATCTGTCTCTTCTAAGATAGCTTCCGCCCACTCCTCCGTTTGATCTTTTGAAGTGGTTGGTTGCATTCCAACATCGATCGAATAGTCATTTGGATTTTGATTGGCAATATAATCTTTGCCACCGATGTATATATTAAGTCCTCCAACCATAGTTACCAAGAACATACTGGAGAGGATGGTAATGGTCGCAAGGCCCAGAGCATTTTTCCGCATGCGAAAAATCAAGTTGGATACAGAAATAAAATTCTCAGGCTTGTAGTAACAGGTCTGACGGTTCTTTAGCCAGTTTAAGAGACTGATAACACCTGCTTGGAAAAGCAAATAAGTCCCAAGGATAACCAGAAGAGTCGCTCCAAAGAAACTCGGAACCGCCTGAAAAGGATTGGTCACTAGCTGGGCAATGGCATAGCCTGACCCCAGTAAAATAATAGCTAAGAGGGTTTGTAGCCAGAGGAAGCCTGTTTTCTTATCCCCACGCTTCTTGCCCTGAACTAGTTTGAGCGAGTCGGTCAAGCCCAACTTCCCAATATTAAAGAGGCTGACCAAGGCGAAAATACCGAAGAGATAGATAAGTACAGTGACTAGACTTTTCAACTGGAAGGTTGAAGCCAGGACCACAGGCATCTGCATGGCTTTCAGCAAGAGCGCATAGAAGAGTTTATCTAGAGCCAGTCCCAAGAGCAAGCCAGATAGAATGGTACCGACTGAAAAGACCAGATTTTCTAGAAAAGTCATCAAGAAGAGATGTTTTTTCTCCAGCCCAAGAATGCTATAGACACCAAACTCTTTTGACCGCTGCTTCATAACAAAACTATTGGCATAGAAGACCATGATGGCAACGGCCAGCATAACCACAATCATACCGAAGCCCAGCACTTGAATCACTCCATTGGCCCCCTTGACCTGACCTAAATCAGGATGAAAGGCAAGCGAGGCAAAAATATAGGCAATGGCTGTGGACAAGATGGTCATCAGGGCATAGGGAAAATAGAGCCTGAAGTTCTTTTTAAGATTGGTCAGAGCCAATCGAAAGGTTAGTCCAAACATATTACTCACCTCGATTCGCCATAAGTGTCAAGGTATCTGAAATCAGTTGATACATTTCCTGACTGGTTCTCTCACCTCGGTAGATTTGATTGTAGAGGATGCCATCCTTGATGAAGAGGACCCGTTTGGCACGACTAGCTGCCACTGTCGAGTGGGTTACCATCAGAATGGTTTGCCCTTCTTGGTTGATTTTTTCAAAAATATCTAGAAGAGTTGCCGTTGATTTAGAGTCGAGAGCCCCAGTCGGCTCATCCGCTAAGAGGATTTCTGGCTGGGTAATAATGGCACGCGCCACCGCAACTCGCTGCTGCTGACCACCCGAAATCTCGTAGGGCATCTTGTCTTGCAAGGTCGCAATTCCCAGACTATTGAGCGTATGAACGAGTCGCTTGTTCATCTCATCAATCGGATAGCGGGATAAAACCAGAGGTAAGAGCACATTGTCCTTGACAGAGAGGGTATCCAAGAGATTGAAATCTTGGAAGACAAAGCCCAATTTCTCCCGACGAAAGGCTGCCGCTTCCTTGCTCTTGATAGACTGGGTATCCAATCCGTTAAGCAAGACCTTGCCCTGCGTTGGCTTATCAAGGGTTGCCAAAATATTGAGCAAGGTGGATTTTCCAGAACCAGACTCACCCATAATAGCGACATATTCACCCTTTTCCACTGTAAAATGAATATCCGTCAAAGCCTCAACCTGTCCCGCCTTAAAGAGAGAACTGTATATCTTTTGAACGTGTTGAACATCTAAAACTGACATAACTTGACTCCTTTTCTTTTTCTACCTTCATTCTACACGGTCCCAAGATAAACTACCATAGCCTTAGCTTTCATTTACGTGACAGTTTTGTAAGATTAATCAAAAATCAACTCCACTTCTTTGATACCGATTCGCACCTCTGTTCCCCGCCCCACTTTTGATTTTAGCTTTAGGGAATAGCCCAGCTCCGCAGCAATTTTCCGTGAGAGATAGAGCCCCAGACCCGAAGATTGCTGGGTTCTGCGGCCATTGAAACCTGAGAAACCACGCTCAAAGACCCGTTCCAAGTCACTCTCTGCAATCCCAATTCCCGTATCGCGAATGACTAAATCATCCCCATCCAAAACAATCGAAATGGTCCCCTCCTGACAATACTTGAGGGCATTGGATAAAATTTGCTCAATCAAGAGACCCAGCCAGCGTTTGTCGGTCTTTACTGTCCTATCCAGCAGTCCCAAGTCCAAGCTGGTATTGGCCTGGATAAAAAAGAGGGAATACTTTCTTACTAGATTTCTGACCAGTTCATCCAAATTGACTGATTCGATAACCAAATCATCATGAAAGGACTGTAAACGGAGATAGTTCAAAACCAGACCTGTGTATTGCTCAATCTTGAAGAGTTCAGATTCCAGTTGGTGCCGGACTGGACTACTATCTACTTCCTTGACCAAGAGCTGACTGGCTGCAATAGGTGTTTTCATCTGGTGGGCCCAGAGGGTGTAGTAGTCGTCTAATTCTGTCTGTTCCTGTCTCTGTTTTTCTAGGATTTTCTTGTTCTGAACTTCTAGCCACTCCACTTTTTCCTGCAAACAACGTTCACTGGCTGTCCCAGTAGCCACTTTCTGACCACGCCAGATTTTTCTAAAGCGGGAAAATTCCCTGACAAAATCCCAGAGAAGGGCGAGAATCCAACAAATACTGAGGAGGAGGATGGCATAGAAAATCAGGTTTCTTTTGATGTCAAAGAGGCTACTATAAGCCAGAATAGCCACAGCAAAAATGGCGTAGGCTATCAGAAAAATCAAGCGATGACCAAGCCATGATGTCAAAAATCCTGGTACTAATGAGCCAAAATCATCCTTATTCATGTGTCCACACCAGGCCGTAGCCTACTCCTTTCTTGGTCGCAATCACATCTGGCAGACCCAGTTCTGCCAATTTCTTACGCAGGCGAGCGATGTTAACCGACAGGGTATTGTCATCCACAAAAATATCACTGTTCCAGAGTTCTCTCATCAGCTCCTCACGGCTGACCACTTCCTTGCCATGTTCAAAAAGCACCCGTAAAATCTGAAATTCATTTCGCGTCAGCTCTTCCACAACCTGTCCATAGGACACCTGCATGGTCTTTAAGTCTAGAGAAATCTCCTCAAACCAGAGTAAACTTTGTTCACCAACAAAGTCATAGGTTCTTCTGAGAAGCCCCTGTATTTTGGCCAGGAGAACCGTCATTTCAAAGGGCTTGGTCACATAGTCATCCGCCCCCATATTGATCGCCATAACAATATCCATTGGCTGGTCATGGGAAGATAGAAACATAATGGGCACACGGGATGTCTTGCGAATTTCCTGACACCAGTAATAGCCATTGAAAAAAGGCAGGCCAATATCCAGTAAAATCAAATGGGGCTGAAACTCTTCCATCTGTTCCAAAACCATCTGAAAATCCTTGACTTCTTGCACCTGGTAACCCCAGTTTATCAAGTTTTTAGCAACTAGTTGGCTAATCGTTTTATCGTCCTCGATAAGAAGAATTTTCTGCATAACTATCTCCTTTCATATCCCTACTATTTATTATAGCTTACATTGGAACAAATTTGAGTATTTTTATACATTTACACAAGAAGTAGACTATAAAACCAGGTCATCAGTAGTGCAGATTTGTCATTCCCCACATATTTCGTTATACTAGATAAAAAAGGAAAGGACTGCTATGCCGAATTTATTAACCTATATTGAAGAAACTCAATACGATAATTTTTATGATAAACCTATCAATAAGCTAGATATTCTGGCTCTGACCGAACTTTCCTACCTCCCTTTTGATAATCTGGTCCCCTACTCTTTTACAGAAAATGGTGTACGACTTGATCGGTTGGCAGCGGCCTTTGAAGAGACCTACAAAAATAATTTCCCTCCCTTTTCTATGGTGACCAAAAACCGCCTAGCCTTACTTGGACTTCTAGCCAAATCCAAACGCTTCAAATTTATCAAGGCATTTGGCTTCGTTGACGATTATCAGTTGGAACAGGAAAAGCAGTTTTCAGCTATCAGCTATCGCATTGACCGAAAAACAATTGTGACTTGCTTCAGAGGAACAGACGACACCATTATCGGTTGGAAGGAAGATTTCCACATGACCTATATGGATGAAATTCCTGCCCAACGTGCAGCGAGTGGCTACTTAGAAAAACTTATGATGCAGCAGATGGGCCATTTTTATCTGGCAGGTCATTCGAAAGGCGGAAATTTAGCCCTCTATGCTGCATGCCAGCAAGCTACAGACCAACAGGATAGAATCCTAGCTATCTATCCCTTTGATTCACCTGGCTTACACAAAAAACACTTGGAAGCACCTAGTTACCAAGCTATTCACCAACGGATTTTCCCTGTCATTCCCCAGAATTCAATTGTCGGTATGATGTTAGAAACACCAGAAAATGCTCAAATCGTTCAGAGTAATACCCTCGGCATTCTACAACACATCAGTTTTTCTTGGGAGGTTGACGGAAGCGACTTCAAACTAGCCCCTGCCCTGACCAGCGATAGCCTACAAACAGACCAAGCCTTAAAAACTTGGACAACTAGTTTAACAGACGATGAATTACGAGACTTCTTCGATTTGTTTTTCGGCATTTTCATCAAAGCAGGAATTGAACGTTTTAGCGACATCACGGTAAATCCCCTACAGAAATTACAGGAAATTGATCGACTGAGAAAAGAAGTAGCTCCAGAAGAAGCTGAAATGATGGACAAACTCATTCGGCTACTCTTTGACACTCGCTACCAAATTTGGAAGGACAATATTAGCACCTCCATTCCAAGCCCTGAAATCTCCCTGCCAGATTGGCGGAAATTGTTCCAAAGAACTACAGCTGAAAATAAAGAAAACTAGCTCAACCACTGAGCTAGTTTTCTTTATCGAATCTTCTTAAAAATTGGGATAGTTTTTCTAATCCTTTGATTAGAGTTTCTTGTTCACAGGCAAAACCTAGACGGACATAGCCGTCACGTTCAAATCGATTACCAGGAACTAGGAGAACACCGTATTCCTGCAAAAGTTGCAAGCAAAAATCTTCCATAGGCATATCTACTGCAATCTTGACAAAGCTGGTAGAAACAACCGCTGGACGGATATAGGAAACGAGGGGTTCATTCTCAATCCATTGGTCCAAAATTGCTAGATTTTCTTCTAAAATGCGCCGATTTCGTTCTAGAATTTCTTGATAATGAGCCAAAGCTAATTGAGCCACCAAATCGTCAAAGACACCTGCACAAATCATAGTGTAATCCCGATAATCTCTCAATATATCTGTCACTTCAAGATTGGCAGCCACCCAACCAATGCGAATACCTGGCAGGGAGTAGGTCTTGGATAAGCTATTTACAGCAATTCCTTTATCATAGACTTCTATAATAGATGGCACATCCAGCTCAGAAAAGGAACGATAGACTTCATCCGATAGAATGTAAGCTCCAACTTCACCAGCAATTTCCGCCAATTCTTCCAAATAAGTCCTATCCATGACAGCACCAGTTGGATTATTGGCATTGTTGATGCAAATCATCTTAGTATTAGGACGAATGAGCTGACGTAGTTTTTCCAAGTCTGGCAACCAGCCATTTTCCTCCTCAATCTGCCACAAATCCACTTCTGCTCCCAAGGACTTTGGAATATCGTAGAGTTGTTGGTAGGTCGGATAAAGGGAAATGACATGATCTCCTGGCTCAATCAAACTATAAAGAACTAACAAGTTGGCCCCTGTTGCCCCGTTGGTCTGGAGAATTTGTTCTGGCTTGACGCCTGTATAGAGTTGACTAACCGATTTTTTAAATGCTGGCGAACCTTCTATCCAGCCATAGTTGAGCTTGGTGCCCTGCAATTTCTCATAAAAATCCTCAGGATTAGTGCCCGACAAGGCAAACAATTCCTCCAAAGTCAATGAAGAAATGGACACCCCTGCTATATCATAAATCGCGCTATTTTCATGGACATTCAGCCATTCCTCAACGCCAAAACGTGGTAATTTCATTAAACTTCCTACTTTTATTTATTCTGCCCTTATTGTACCATATCCTTTCAAAAAATGTATAAATATGCAATATAGCAAGTAAAGAATGTTGCTATTATAAAAAGGCAGACAATCTCAACCGAGCTCGCCTGCTTTACTTTTCCATTAAAACTTCCCTAAATTGGTCAAGTCTTTTTTATCTGGCATGACTTCCTTGTTGTCCCAGTGCTCGACAATCTTTCCGTCTTTGAGGCGGTAGATGTCAAAGTGGGCGTAGTCCTGACCTGCAATCCAGACTTTCGAATAAGCCACGACGTAGTCACCCTGTCCCATCACCTTAAAGACAAAGTCGTAGTTGACTTGATTCTCTACCAGATAGCCCTTGTAGGCCGCACCGCCTTGGGCTATGTCTTGGTTATGCTGAATCAGATCAGCTGACACATAGTCCTCGAACTTGTCGATTTCTCCATTTTGAAGGACATCTACCAAGAAACGACGGACGATTTTCTTGTTGTCCTCAGTCTTATCTAGGTCTGTCAGCTCAAAGTCTGCGTAAATCGGGTCTGTTTCACCAATGTTTTTTGGATAGGCATCAATAACATCCCAATGCTCGACAATACGACCATTTTCATCCGAACGAAAGATGTCCGCCGTCACCCACTCAGCCTCACCGTCATTGAGTTTCTGGTGGACATGGACAAAGACAAAATTCCCGTCTTCAATGGCACGCACAATGGTGATTTCCCGCTTGGGATTGCGTTTGAAAAAGTCCTCAAAGAAAGCCGCAAAGCCCTCTTTCTCATCAGGCACACCCGTACTGTGCTGGGTGTAACTGGCACCCATATAGTTTTCATGAACTTCCTTGATTTCCCCGTCCCGAATGCCACGAAGGTAAAGATTTTTAGCGTTATCTAGTTGATGTGACATGATGTTCTCCTATTTTAACAATCCTTCTTGTTCCAAATATTCCCTCGCCACTTGCTCTGCCGACTTGCCTTCCACATCAACCGCATAGTTCATCCGCATCATCTCCTCGGTCGAGATTTTGCCTGCCAAGACTCCTAGGACTTGCTCCAACTCAGGGTATTTCTCTAGGGTTTCTTTGGACAATAGCGGAGCGGCCTGGTAGGGGGGGAAGAGCTGTTTGTCGTCTTCTAGGACTTTCAATTTGTAAGTGACTACCTTGCTGTCTGTAGAATATGCTTCGATAATCTGCACATTACCACTCTTAATAGCTTCATAACGAAGGGCTGGCTCCATGGTCTTGACATTGAGTTGGAGATTGTATAGATTTTTTAGACCGATATTACCATCTTCGCGATCATTAAACTCTAAAGAGAAGCCTGCGACAGCTGTCTGTTGCACTTTTGCCAAATCCGAAATCTTTTCAATGCCATTTTTCTGAGCATAGTCTTCTGTCACTGCCAAGGCAAAGGTATTTTGGAAGGCCATTGGTGCTAGATACATTAGACCATCCTGCTCCAGAATCGCTTCTTTAGCGTAAGTATAAACCTCCTCAGGATTCGTTGATAAATCCGTTGGTGAATTTTTCAAAAGAGTACTTGTAATGGTCCCTGTGTACTCAGGATAAATATCAATCGATCCTGATTTGAGTGCTTCATACAGGAAGCTAGTCTTTCCGAAATTAGGTTTTATCTCCACCTTGATGTCTGTCTGGTCCTCAATCAGCAACTTATACATATTGATGAGAATTTCAGGTTCTGCACCAAGCTTCCCTGCAATGACCAACTGCTTTGTGGAAAAATTAAGCATGGGAACATAACTAGCTCCAACAGTAAATAAAGTCACCAATAGAGCCAACAAAATTGTCTTGGGTTTCTTGTCCTGCAACAGACGAATGCCGTAACCGAAAAGTACTGCAAGGACAGCCGACGATACCGCACCAATCAAAATCAAGGCTGAATCATTGCGGTCAATTCCAAGTAGAATAAAGGAGCCCAGGCCCCCAGCCCCCACCAAGGCCGCCAGAGTCGCCGTTCCGATAATCATAATGGAAGCTGTCCGAATCCCTGACATCAAAATAGGCATGGCAAGAGCTAACTTAAATTTTTTCAACTTCTCCCATTTATTCATGCCAAAAGCGGTTGCTGCTTCTTCCAGAGAAGGGTCGATTTCTCCAAGGCCTGTCAATGTCCCCTGCAAGATAGGAAAGATAGCATAAATAACGAGTGCTACTACTGCTGGCAAGGTTCCAATTCCCATAAAAGGAATGAAAAGACCAAGCAAAGCAAGGGATGGAATAGTTTGGAAGATACCTGTTATTTGCAGACTCCACTCAGTCAAGCGTTTTTTACTAGATAGAATCAGTCCCAAAGGTACTGCAATTGCAATCGCAATAATCAAAGCTAGAAGGGAGATGCGAAGGTGTTCAAAAAGAGCGATTCCCCACTCATCCTTTCGTTCTATAAAGGTTTCAAATAGGTTCATTACATACCTCCTCGAGCTCTGATAAATTCCTTGACAAAATCATTGGCAGGATGATTCCTCAATTCATCAGGACTTCCTAATTGCACAACTTGTCCATCTTGCATGAGACAGATGCGATCCGCCAATTTAACCGCCTCATCCATATCATGAGTAACGAAAACCGTTGTCATCTTGAATTCCTCATGTAACTCCTTAATCAAGTCCTGCAACTGAGCCTTACTGATTGGATCTAGAGCTGAGAAAGGTTCGTCCATGAGCAGAACCTTTGGATTTGCAATGATGGCCCGCAAAATCCCGATCCGCTGTTTTTCTCCTCCAGACAAGTCCTTGGGCAAACGATTCAGATAGCTGTCTGGTTCCAAGCCAACCTTGGTCAAGAGCTCTCTCGTCCTCGTCAAGGTTTCTTCCTTGTTCAAGCCCTTCATCTCAGGAATAAGAGCAATATTTTCAGCTACCGTCATATTTGGAAAAAGGGCTATCTGCTGAAGGACATAACCTGTCTCCAAACGTAATTCACGCAGATCGAAATCCTTAAGTCGCTTACCTTGAAAAAAAACCTCTCCCTCGGTCTGCTCAATTAGACGGTTAATCAATTTCAACGTAGTGGTCTTTCCACTACCACTCGGTCCAATTAAGACAAAGAACTCCCCTTCTTGAATATCAAAGGTCAAATTTTTCAAGATTGGTCCGCTAACCTTACAGGTCAGGGATACATTTTGATAATCAATCATCATTTTCTCCTTTTAAAATAGCCATGAGACTCTGACTGTAGCGCTGAATTAATCCTAGCATAAGCTCCTGTTCCTCCTGACTGAGTTGAGACAGCGCCTTATTTTCTGCCTCCTCTAAGGGGTCCAAAATGCGACTAGCAAATTGCTGCCCCTCCTCTGTCAATTTAATTTTCTTATGTCGCTTATCTGCTGGATTCTCCTCTAAAACTACCAGGCCTCCATCCAAAAATTTCTTTACAGTAGCATTGACAACTTGTTTGCTTGAATAGGTCTTCTTACTGACCCAGTTTTGTGTCACACCTCCGGGATTATAATAAATCCACATGAGAATGGATAAGCATTTTGCATTGAGCCCATGCCGGCGAGCGTAGCCCTCATAGAGCCCGACTTGCTGGTCAAACATACGAGCATAATCCTTACTTCTTTTCCTAACTTCTGTCATCGTCACCCTCCCTATTAAGCACAATCACCTTACCAAAAGCCTCTGACCCCTCCAAATAGCGATGCGCTTCTTGTATAGTATCTAGACTGAACACCTTCTCAGGCCCAACTGGCACCTGATAACGAGCTATGTAGTCAAACATCTCCTGTAACTTGTCCTGATTGACATGGCCCGAATAAAAAGTAGTCAAGTAAACATTCTTTCGCAACTGCTCAATGGGATCAAAGTCCTCCAGATACCACTTGCCACCTAGCTGCCCCGTTGAACAGACAATGCCGTCCTCTTCTAGATGAACCAGCGAATCCGACAGGGTAGCAGGCCCGACCAACTCAAAAATCTTGCTAAAGGTCAGGTCCGTCTGCAAACGCCCGTCTTTTTCAAGGATGACTTGGCTAAAACCAGAGGCAAGCAGCTGATCCGTCTTTTCTAACTTGCGGACAGAAGCGTAGATAGGAAGGTCTGGAAATTGGCTCCGCACCAATTTGACAAAGGCCTGTCCAACCCCGCTAGCCCCCGCACGCACCAAGATCCGATCTGCCGCTTCCAGCTTGAGATTTTTCATGGAGCCGTAGGCAGTGTAGTAGGTTTCAGGGACGCTAGCTAGTTCCACCCAGTCCAAATCAGTCTGAACAGGGTAGAGAGTTTGATTGGGTACCAGAGTATATTCTGCATAGCCACCGTCAAAAGCACGCCCCAGCTCGCCCATGATGGACACAACTCTTTGCCCAACTGGCAACCTAGTCGGTTCCGTCGTTTCCTCGACCACTCCGACCAATTCAATCCCTAAAATTCTCGGAAAGACAACACTTGGTGACAAGCCTTGTCTGGTAAAAATCTCCGAATGGTTGATACCAAACCCTTTGATTTTTACCAAGGACCAGCCTGTTTTGACCTGTGGCTTTGCTACTTCTCGTACCTCCAAAACCTCTGGACCACCTGCTTTTGAAACTACAACAGCTTTCATAAACTGTCCTCCTTCATCGAATTAGTCAAAGTTTTTTACCATTTTATCAAAAAAAGAAAATTAGTCAATCACTTTGACTAATGTTTTAGTAATTTTTGATAGTTTTCTTTATCCTCATCTTTGAAAACATTAAAAATTACCTTGATTTCTGGATGTTCTTTGATAAAATTCCGCACAGTTCTGACCGCAATCTCCGCAGCCAACTGGTTGGGAAAACGAAACTCGCCTGTACTGATGCAGCAAAAGGCTATGCTGGTCAGCCCATTTGCAACAGCCACTTCCAAACTTTTTTGATAAGAGGAGGCGAGCAGTGCCTCATCTTGAGGACTAACCTCCGCCTGAATAATCGGCCCAACCGTATGAATGACATAGTTGGCTGGCAGATTGTAGGCTGGCGTTATCTTTTCCTGACCCGTTGCTTCCAAGTGCCCTTGAACCTTCATAAGTTGATAACAAGCCAGCCGTAGTTGAAGACCCGCCTGCGAATGAATGGCATTGTCAATACAGCGATGATGCGGCACAAAGCAACCCAAGAGCTGACTGTTGGCTGCGTTGACAATAGCATCTACCTGCAAGCTAGTAATGTCCCCCTGCCAGATATAAATCTGCGGCTCCACCTCCTGCAAATCGGATAGACCAGTCAAATTTTTCTGAGACAACTTTTCCTGTAAATAGGCATCTTGCAAGGTCCAAAACTCTGCTGGCAGGACCTTGGGCTCCCAAAGATTCATCAAGGCGCGCAAGGCCCATTCTTGCTCGTCCTCTGTCTGAGGCAGGTCCAAGTCAGGTGCCAGATAGTGAATCAATTTTTCTAGTTTTTCCATGCTCTTATCACCTCCTGCATATCTTGGTGAAAGGTCAGAATCCCTTCACGCTCTGGGTCTTCTAGATTGACCCGAATCAGACTGGCATTTGGCAAAATCTGATTCAAGCGTTCAAAGGGAAACTTGATAATGGTCGGCGTATTGTAGCCCACGCCCAGCTCCAAAAAGACAATGTTCTTGTCAGCATTGCCCTGCAAAAAATCCAGATAAGCCTTTTCTTGCCTATGCCAATTAGCATCTTCAACAAAACGGTGGTCAATTCTTAAGCGGTTCATCATATCCGCCCCACACTTGGGACACTTTGGAATATCTTCACTTCTGACCTCCAAGCCCTGACGATTGGCAAGCAGAGTTTCCAAGGCCGCTTGATTGGTATAAACACCGTCATGACAGGGAACTGAACATTGAAACTCACCGTAATTTCCCTGGACTTCAAAGATTTTCTCTCTTTCAAAACCCGCTTTTTCAAACTGACTATCCACATTGGTCGTGATGACAAAGTAATTCTTGTCCGCCACCAGCTCATACAAATCCTGATAGAGTGGCAAACTGCCTGTCTGGTAACGATTGAGATAGAGGTGCTGGCTCCAGTAGCCCCACTTTTTCTCCTTGGTCGCAAAGGGATAAAAGCCAGCAGAATACATATCTGTCAGCCCATATTCCTTGATAAAAGGTGCAAAATGTTCCTCAAAACGTTGACCTGAATAGGTCAAACCTGCCGCACTGGACAAACCCGCACCTGCACCAATCACGATTGCATCTGCTTCTGCGATTAATTTTTTAGCTTGAGTTATTTTTCTATCTTCTGTCATTTTAGTCCTCTTTCTATAGTCTTTCCTTGCTTTTTTCCAGCTCTGCCCTTATACTAACACTATCAGTTTCTTTTGGAAAGTATGCACCTTAAAGTAGGGTAGTTACCTCAAGGTAAGAAATGTCTACTTTCAAGGAAAATTAGACTAAAGTTTTTTGAAAAAATTTTTGGAGGAAGCCATGACCAGTAAAAAATTACCCCAAACTCTACCAGCCTGTCCTGTCGAAACGACCTTGCTGTTGATTGGCAGCAAGTGGAATATTCTCATCCTACGCGACCTCATGGACGGCACCAAACGCTTTGGAGAGTTGCAACGTTCCATTGGCTCCATTAGTCAAAAAGTCCTGACCAGCAACCTGCGGGACCTCGAAGCTAAGGGCGTGGTGGACCGCAAGGTCTATCCAGAAGTACCACCCCGTGTGGAATACTCTCTGACCGAACTCGGACACTCCTTAAAACCAATCCTGGATTCCATGTCTGACTGGGGAGAATGGTACCAAGAACAACAAAACTAGCCTAGAACATTCTAAGCTAGTTTCTTTTTATCCTTCACTTGTTTCTGAGGCAGTTTCGCTTGCTACTTCTGAAACTGTTTCTGATACAGGTTCGATGATGACATCATCAATTGTAAGCTCAATATCTTCAGACACAACTACAGCATCCTCAATATCTTCTTCTGTCAAATCCACTGTCGGAGCTTTAGCAGTTTTTGCCTTGATAGCTTCCAAAATGTCAGCCGTTGACAAGTTTTGTTCCGCAATTTTTTCCTTGATTTGCTCAAAGGTTTCCAAGGATTTTTCCTTACCAGACTTGACCAAATCTTCTACTGTCAATTCACCAGTTTCAAGTTGAGTTTTTACTTCGGTAAATCGTTCAGTCGCTTGTTTACCCAAGTCCTGTGCCTTAGTGACAAAATCAGCATTGATTTCTTCATGGTTTTCTTTATAGTCATTAGCAAAGTTTACAACTTTTTCTTTGACTGTTTTACCAGTTTTACTTGCTAGAAAGGCAGCTGCAGCAGCTCCTCCTGCTGCCCCTAACAAAAGGCTAGTCCACACGCTACTAGATTTTTTTACCATTTTTTTCTCCTTTCTTACCTAAGAGAGATGAGAGAGTTGATAGAGCAGAAAGAGCTCCGCCGGCTTTTACAGTACTTGCTCCAGCAGACTTAGCTTTGACTGTCAAATCACGCGCTGAAGCATTCAAATCTGATACAGAAGTTGACAAGTCAGCTACCGCTACAAAAAGAGGATCAAGAGTCGAAACCTTACCATTTACATCTTCGACTAAGACATTGGTTTTAGCCAAAAGCTCGTTGGTCTGATAGAGAGTCACATTGACATCGCTGGTCAAGACCTTAAGCGTTTGCTGGGCTTCATCTGTCACCGTACCCAATTTTTTCAACAACAAAACAATATATACTGCCACCGCCGCGATGGACAAGGCAATAATCAAGACAGAAATTTCAATAATCATATCTTCTCCTTTAGGGTTGATAGAATGGAATAGAAGACTTTCTTCTCCGCAACACAACCATGATAATACCAACGAGGATTAACACCCCAGATAGCCATTGTGAAATACGTATTCCCAAGAACATGAGGCTGTCCGTCCGCAAGCCTTCTATCAAAAGGCGACCACAACCATACCAGACTAGGTAGAAAGCTGTAATTTCTCCCTGTTTAAGGAATTTTGGCCGTCTACGTAACACACAAACCAAGCCAAAGCCTAGCAAATTCCAGAGAGACTCAAACAAGAAGGTTGGTTGACGGTAGGCACCATCAATATACATCTGGTCTCGGATAAAGGCTGGCAGGTAGTTCAAACTTTCTACTGCTTTACCATAGGCCTCTTGGTTAAAGAAATTTCCCCAACGACCGATGGCCTGAGCAATCATGACCGATGGCGCTACAATATCCAAAAAATCCAGGGTATTAATAAAGCGATACTGGGTAAAGAAATAAAGGACGATTGCACCTGTAATCAAACCACCATAGATGGCAATACCACCGTTCCAGATAGCGAAGATAGATAAAATGTTATCCTTATATTCACTCCATGAAAAGGCTACATAGTAAATCCGTGCCCCTATGATAGAAAGCGGAAATGCGATTAGAATAAAATCTAAAATATCATCCTGACGGATTTTCTTTCGTGGTCCCTCTTTTGTCGCCAGATAAACACCTAGAATCAGACCAAGCAAAATGCAGATTGCATACCAACGAATTTCTAAGGGACCTAATTTAATCGCAATAGGATCCATATTAAGCCTCTTCTCTATTGTGTTCAATTAGATTTGACAAGCGTTCTTCGAAGATCTTCGTTGCATCAAACCCCATCTGTTTGGCACGGTAGTTCATGGCTGCAGCTTCAATTACGACAGAAATATTTCGACCGGTTTTTACAGGAATACGTATTTGTGGAATAGCAATTCCTGCTATTTCGATAGTATCGCCAGAATTTCCCAAACGGTCAAATACCTTACCTGTTTCAAAATTTTCAAGATAGACAGCTAATTGCACTTCTGATGAATCTTTCACGGCACTAGCACCGTATAGACTCATGATGTCGATAATGCCGACTCCTCGAATCTCTAATAAGTGGCGCAGAATTTCCGCAGGTTCACCCCAGAGAGTAACATCGTCTTTTGCATATACATCAACACGGTCATCAGCCACCAATCGGTGTCCTCGTTTAACCAACTCAAGACCAGTCTCACTCTTACCGATACCAGAATCGCCCTGGATAAGCACACCCATACCGTAAATGTCCATCAAGACACCGTGTACACTCGTCCGCTGAGCCAGGCGACTATCCAAGTAAGAAGACAATTCTCCCGATAGACGACTGGTTGCTGTCTTGCTTCGACAGATAGCAATTTGTTTTTCTTTTGCAGCCTTGTACATCTCCTCAGGGATTTCCAAGCCACGTGCCACTATGACAACAGGGGTTTCTGGCTGGAACATCTGAGAAAGAACCTGATAGCGGTTATGGGCAGTCATGGCCATCAAATAAGACCACTCCTTCATCCCTATCAACTGGATGCGCTCTGGAGCATAGTAATCAAAATAGCCAGTCATTTCCAATCCTGGTCGGGTAATATCTGCCGTCGTAATTTGCTTTTGCAGGAGCTCTTCCGTACTGTAAGCGCATTCAATCCGCAGATTATCGACCAAATCTTTCACATAAACGGTCATTTCTTCCCTCACTTTCAGTTTTATTATATTATACCATAAGCTAGGGGTTGGGGGAAAAACAAGGGGCTGATTTGGTAAAAAGAATGAGTTTCTTTCTTTTTCTCACAAAATTAGCAAAACTTCCACAGATTAAATGCACTTCTCTTCCTTCGCTACATATTTTTAACAAATCTGTTATACTTTATATAGATCAATACTTACTACTAAGGAGAAAATCATGGAACCATTGTTTCTCACACCTGTTATGCACGAAAAAATTTGGGGGGGCAATCGCTTAAGGACCAACTACCACTACGACATTCCTAGTGATAAGACTGGTGAATGCTGGGCTATTTCTGCCCATCCAAATGGCGTAACAACTGTCTCAAACGGTCAATATAAAGGAAGAGGACTGGATGACCTCTATAAGAATGAAAAACATTTATTTGGCAATCCAACAGATGATGTCTTTCCATTATTAACAAAAATCCTTGATGCAGACGATTGGCTTAGCGTCCAAGTCCATCCCGATGATAGCTATGGCTTGGCTCACGAAGGCGAACTGGGCAAGACAGAATGTTGGTACATTTTGGAAGCCGAAGATGGAGCTGAGATCATTTATGGTCACAATGCCCAATCCAAAGAAGAACTCCGTCAGCAAATCGAAGCCGGAGATTGGGACAAGCTGTTGACCCATGTACCCGTCAAAAAAGGTGATTTCTTCTTTGTACCAAGCGGCACCATGCACGCCATCGGTAAGGGAATCCTGATTTTAGAAACTCAACAATCCAGTGATACAACCTACCGTGTCTATGACTTTGACCGCCGTGACGATGCAGGCAACCTCCGTGAACTACACATTGAGAAATCGATTGATGTACTGAGCATCGGACCTGTTGCTAACTCCACACCTGCCCACCTCAAAGCGGGCAATCTTGACTCGACACTTCTGGTTGCTAATCCCTTCTTTACCGTATATAAATGGAATATCCAACAAGAAATTAAAATGGAACAGACAGTTCCTTACCTGCTTGTCAGTGTCATTGAAGGGGAAGGTGCCATCCAAGTCGGTGAAACCAGCTACCCACTTCAAAAAGGAAGCCACTTTATCTTACCAGCCGATGTGACAGACTGGACATTTACAGGACAAATGGACATCATCGCAAGCCACACAAACTAATACTCTTCGAAAATCAAAATTATCCGTTGTCAACTTGCCTTGATGAACTCAAGTTCTATCTTCGACTTCGTTTCCTAGGCTACTTTTGATTTTCATTGAGTATAAGCATACAAAAAACTTGAGCCTTTAAACTCAAGTTTTTTTGCATTATTCAAACCAAGACTTATTTATCTTTTCCGCTTCTTTTATCTTACGTGGACCTGTTCCATAGCGTTCCGCGTCCCTATCTTCCTTATAAGGTAAAAAATAAGCTGCTGCAATATAGAGAGCAATCAGAAGGAGGAAGGATTTGCCTAAGAGGAGGCCTGCAATAAATATAGCGCGTGTTACCCAGGATTCCCAGCCCAATTTATGCGCTATGCCGGCAAGAACCCCAGATACTATCTTCCCCTGCCTTACTTTATATAATTCAATTGACATCTTTTATTCCTTTCACGTAAAATCCCCCTTGACCTGTTTGTACCTTCAAGAAAAGTAAATCATTGCCAGATTTTTCAAACTGATAGGGACTATTTTTCTTTTTCCGGTTAACCAAGACATGACCTGATTGCGACTCAATCTGCCCCCGAATTCCCTGGCCTTTGCCAGTTTGTAAAGTCAAGGGAGCCTGAGCTAGTTGCACATACAAGTGTTGGGGATAACCACCGCAAGTCGTCAAGCGAATATCCTGTTGTTTTTTATCCCTTGAACTGCGGATAGAAATATCTTCAAATGGTAAGTAATCCAAGCGAGCATCTGCTTGACCAAGTTCTACATCTAGTACTGACATCCATTCCTGAGGTAAGTTGATTGTCAAACGACAGGCCAAACTACTGTGAAAATAAAGCCCCTTTTTTTCAACATAAAGACGAGGAAGCTTATCTTCTGGTGCATCTTGATTGTAGCAAATCTCCACACTAATCTGATTATTTTTTGACTTAGCCAAAGTTAGACGTCCCTCAGATAATTTTAAAAAGAGTGATTCAATCCCTTCAAAACTATAGGATTGTTTCAATTTGGAGGAAGCAAAGACCTTAAAACTTGGCAAGGTAAAATTCAATTTTACTTTTTCTTCCACAAAAAGAAAGTCTGGTTCTTGATTCATTTCCTTAAAACAGGCACGCGCCTCTTCCTTGGTCAAGACACCTTTTTCATATAACTCAATTAAGCGTTCTTCTCTCTTTTGCGTCATAGACTCACCTCAATTCTACTCTAGTATATCACATTTCTCCACAAAAAAATCAGCCCGAAGACTGATTCTCTATTCTTTCAAAGTAAGTTTGCCCCTACACTTCCCACATCGGTATTTTTTTAGGTCAATGCGGCGCTTGCGCTGGTAGACTTGTCCACAGGACTGACAGGTATACAGCAGGCTAGGCTTGGCAGTTTGTTCCAGTTTGGGAGCATAGCGCAGGCCGTCCACCGCAGCCAGCAGTTCTTTGAAGTCCCTATCTCCGTGCCGATAGCCTTTCTTCTCAAAGTAAAGATGGTAATGGCAGAGCTCGTGGCGGACAATCTTCCGAAAGATTTCTAAGCCTTGCTCCTCCAAATGCTTGGGGTTAAAATCCAAATGCCCATCTCTTGGAAAAAAGCGACCACCTGTTGACCGCAGTCGCCTGTTCCAGATTGCTACATGCCGAAATTCCTTACCGAAGTCTTGCAAGGAGACTTCTTGCACATACTTATTCAGATCCATTTGGTTTCAAAAGGCTAAGGCCGATACGGTTGCGTTTGATGTCCACTTCAACCACCCAGACAGTAACGATTTCCCCAACAGCGAGGACTTCGCTAGGATGAGGTAAGGCTTGTTGGCGTCCATTCTTATCTCGTTTGCGTTTAACCATGCGTGAAATGTGGACCAAGCCATCTTCATGGACACCGATGTCCACAAAGGCTCCAAAGTCCACAATATTTCGGACTGTACCTTGCAATTCCTGTCCGACTACCAGGTCCTTAACATCCAAGACATCTTGACGGAGGACTGGTGCTTCAAAGTCATCCCGCAAATCACGACCTGGTTTGAGCAAGTCTGCAATGATGTCCTTCAAGGTTTCCTGACCAACACCTATTTTTTCAGCCGTATCTGCAATAGCCACCTGCTTCAATTTTTCCTGCGCAGCTTCATCTAAGTGGTCAATAGCTAGAAGTTCTAACAGGTTTTCCACAGCCTTGTAAGACTCGGGGTGCACGCCAGTATTGTCCAAAAAGTTAGTCGCATCTGGAATCCGCAAGAAACCAGCTGCCTGCTCAAAGGCCTTGTCACCCAGACGAGGCACCTTTTTGAGCTGCAGGCGAGAGGTCAGGGCTCCATTTTCCTCGCGGTACTTGACGATATTCTCCGAAATGGTCTTATTGAGACCAGCCACGTGAGCCAAAAGGGCAGGACTTGCCGTATTGACATTGACCCCGACCTGGTTGACCACCGTATCGACTACAAAGTCCAGACTTTCAGACAGAGATTTCTGGTTAACATCGTGCTGGTACTGGCCGACACCGATAGACTTGGGATCGATTTTGACCAGCTCTGCCAGAGGGTCTTGCAGACGGCGGGCGATGGAAATGGCAGAGCGTTTTTCCACAGGGAGGTCTGGGAACTCATATCGAGCCAGTTCAGAAGCTGAGTAGACAGAAGCTCCGCTTTCATTGACGATGACATAAGAAACTTCTGGGAAATCCTTGAGCAAATCAGTGACGAAAGCCTCCGATTCACGGCTGGCCGTTCCATTTCCGATAGCAATAATTTCCACTTGGTATTGCCCAATCAAGTCTGCCAAGTCTTTCTTGGCCTGAGCAATTTGGCGCTGACCAGCCGGCTCAACTGGATAGATGACCTGGGTTGTCAAGAGTTTTCCCGTCTGGTCTACAACCGCCAACTTAGCACCTGTCCGAAAGGCAGGGTCAAAACCAAGAACAACCTTGCCTTTGAGGGGAGATACAAGGAGTAGATTTCGTAGGTTTTTAGAGAAGAGCTGGATAGCTCCTTCTTCTGCTTCTTCCGTCAATTCTGTTCGAATACGACGCTCCATAGCAGGCAAAATTTTCTTCTTGATGGCCTGCTGAATGACATCCTTAATGTAGCTATTAGACTGTGGAAAACGCAGTTCGAAGAAACGGACCATCTTATCCACATTGTGTTCAAAAGTAACCTTGAGAACGCCTAATTTCTCTCCACGATTGATGGCCAGGGTCTTATAACCCTGCATTTTTACCACTTTCTCAGAAAAATCATAGTAAATCTGAAAGACTTCTTTCTCGTCTGCTTCTTGATCTTTTAGCTCTGAAGTAAGGCTTGAATTGGTCTGTACTTCATGGTAGACCCAGGCCCGCAGTTTATTGTCTTCTGAGATAGCTTCGACCAAAATATCCACAGCCCCAGCCAAACAAGCCTGAGCAGGGTCAAAACCCTCGCAGATAAAAGCAGCAGCCTGTTCTTCCAAGTTAGCCACATTCTGCAAAATTAGACGAGCCAGCGGGAACAGCCCAGCCTCACGCGCCACCGTTGCCTTGGTCCGACGTTTTTCCTTATAAGGCAGGTAGAGTTCTTCCACATCTGCCAACTTTTCCGCTTCCTCGATAGCCTGACGGAGCTGGTCTGTCAATTTACCTTGTTCTTCAATCTTGGCAAGAACGGTAGCCTTACGTTCAGCAAGAGCAGTCAAGGCCTTATCCCGATCGATGATGGACTTGATGACCACCTCGTCCAAGTTCCCCGTCACATCCTTCCGATAACGAGCGATAAAGGGAATAGTGTTGCCTTCAGCCGTCAAAGACAGGACAGTATCAATCTGTTTTAAACTAACGCCCAATTCCTGAGCAATTTTCAAATATTTTTCTTCCATAGCTACTATTATAGCATGAAAGCGGTACAAGTGACTCAATAGAAAAAGCACGTAGATAAACTACATGCTCTCAATAGCTAATTAAAATTCAGCCTGATCCGGATCAAGTCGACCTTTCACTCCTTCTAGTTTATCCAACTTTGCAACTGCTGTCGGACTAATAACCAAGCCATCAATTTCCAAATTCGCCTTAATATTTTCTGGACTAGTTGATTTCGGGAGAGGGAGAAAGCCTTTATCTAAAGACCAAGCCAATGCTAACTGGGCAACACTACAACCAGCTTCTTTAGCCAAATCAGCTGCTTCTTGGCTTTGGAAAAGGCTTCCTGTACCAAATGGGCTATAGGCTTCCAAGAGAATGCCTTTGGCTTTGCAGTAAGCAACTAATTCTGACTGAGGAGTACCTGGAGCTAACATAATCTGATTAGCCATCGGGATAATCTCAGCCGTTTCCAGCAAAGCTTCTAGATGGTGTTCCATAAAGTTAGAAACTCCAATTACTTTCACTTTTCCAGCACGATAGAGCTCTTCTAATGCCTTCCAAACCTGGGCATTCCGTTTTTTCCATCCAATCGTCTCACGACTAGCCTTTGGATTTGGCCAATGGATCAGCAATAAATCCAGATAATCCACCTGAAGTTTTTGCATGGATTCTTCTACTGAAGCAAGGGTATCTTCATAGCCAATCTTATCATTCCAAACCTTAGTTGTTAAAAAAATGTCCTCACGAGCTAGACCACTATCAGCTATAGCCCGACCAACACTAGCTTCATTGCCATAAATTTGAGCAGTATCAATATGGCGATAACCAGCTTCCAATGCATAAGAAACCGCACCGTACGCTACTTCACCATCAGGTATCTGCCAAGTTCCAAAACCAATTTTAGGAACAGTTACACCATTTGAAAACGTATATCTTGTCATAAAAGACCTCCTATTTCTTCTATCCCCAGTATAAACTAAATTGTCAATCAATACAAAATAATGCGACCTAAAAATAAAAGACACCCGAAAGTGTCTGCTCACATTTATTGTATACTTACTTTTCAAAATTTATTTTCTTGGATAGTTTATCGATAACAACAGCTCCAACTAATAGAGAAAGCAATTCTCCTGCTGCTGTTGTCAACCAAGTTAGAAAGAATGGCAAATCATATAAGACTTTTAATTCTAAAGCAATGGTAAACATAGTTGCCGCAAAAAAGAATGAGAAATAAAAGAAAGCCTTGTTAAATAATCCACCGAATAGATAGTCCTTCTTGTATTTTTCAAACAGAATAACTCCCAAGGTAACGAAGATTAATGTCGAGAATCCACCCACAAAGAGGTCAATCACGCCAAAACCAATCAAGTTGGAAATCATGCAGCCAATGGTCACAGCGATAATATACTTACGATTATAAAAAGCCAAGAAATTGAGCATTTCAGACAAACGGAACTGAACAGCCCCGAAGGAAATAGCATTCAATGGCGGCGTCAAGGTAAGAGCGACATAAATCGCCGCAACAAGAGCAATTTCTGCCATATCTCTGGCAGTCCATTTAGATGTATTCATAAAATTCTCCTTTAGCGAAAAAGCTTAAAATATGCTTGGGTAAAGTGAGCAAGCCCCAAGGGTCATTGAATTTGTCAACAACGTTGATTAGTATAGCATATTTTTCCTAAAAATGATAGACTAGTCCTATGAAAAAACTATTTTATCAACTCATCAATAACGAAGTTATTCTCTATTTGATTGCAGGTGTTGCAGCAACTCTTGTTTATATGATTACCCGTATGGGACTCTTTCTGTTCATCCCATCCATTCTGCTAGTAACTCTTTTAGCCAATGCAGTAGCTATCCTCTTTGCCTTTTGGACAAATGATCGCTTTGTATTTAAGCAAGTAAGGGAAGGCTGGTTCCAACGCCTCATCAAATTCACTACCGCTCGAATTGTCACTCTTGTTTTGGATATGGCTTTAGCCTATATACTCGTAGCTGCCTATCCACAATTGATTGGACAATTTGTACATAACAACATCAACCTGGTCAATGCCATTGCGACACTTTTCTCGCAAGTCTTAGTTATTGTCCTAAACTACGTTTTAAGTAAATTATTTGTATTTAAAGATAAGAAATGAGGTTGGGCAAAAAGACCAACCTCATTTCTCAGAGTTCGTGTCAACATCTCAGCGCAGTGGTTGATTGGCAGATTTGTTCGCGTTTCACACTCCAAATCTGACCATTACGACTGTTGCGAACAAAGTTCGCTTCATCTCCAACCACCAAAGGTTCCCCGAACCTTTGGAGCTATGCGGGGGTGGGAATGAAACAGTCTGGGAATAGACTGTTTCAGCTCAACAACTAGAAATAAAGACTTGTTGACGAACTCATTTTTGAAAATAGAGTTCTTTCTCACTCCCATTCTTTATCTATCGCTGTAAATCTTGCCTTGAGCCTATTCAAGATAGAAACAATATCCCCATCTCTGGCATGAAACTCTTCTACCTGCATACTTTGAACCGTAGCATTAATCATTGCACCAACGATGAGTACCTGAGCCATAAAAATGAACCAAAGCATAAAAACAAGAAAGACGACAGCTGTTACTATTCTAAAATCCAGCAACTTATTGGCATAATTATCAACATAAATCGAAAATAACTTTCCAATAGAAGTCATCGTCAATAGAACAAACAAGGTTCCTGGAAAAACATATCGAACTTTTTTTATCCGAACATTTGGCAAAAAGAAATAAAGCATAACCAAGGCGGCAAACAGAGCCATTAAACCTACTAACTGTGTTTGACTAAGAAGTCCCTTCAGCCAGGCGTCTTCAATAGGAACCAGCTTATTAATATAAGAAAAAACTGCCTGCCCGAAAGTCAAAAGCGTAATACTTAAGAGGATAATTACCTGCAGACCAATTCCTAAAAATATGCCAATCAAGTGCCCAATAATAAAATCACGGTGTTCATTGATGCCATAGGCCTTATTAAAGGCCTTCTGCAAAATGGTCATACTACGTGACAGGGTCCAAAGAGTGGTCAGAATTGAAATCCCTAACCATGATGACGACGGCTTTGTTAATACAGAAGTGATAAAAGATGAAACCGAAGGATAGAGCTTGTCTGGCACAAATTCAGCTACAACCGATAAAATCATATCCACATCAAATGGATAATATGGCAGTAAATTCGCAAGAGTTAGAAGAATAGGGAAAATAGAAATTAACAAATAGTAAGCTACTGCAACACTTGTTACATCGCTATCAGCAGAACGATAAAAAGAAAAGAAGGTTGAGCAGAATGTTTTCAAACCTTCAACTATTCTGGTTTTCTTCATTCTCTCCTCCTTCCTCATTCATCTATTATTCACGACCACACCGAGAATTAATAGGTCCCTTCTTCACCTTGACTGGTCAAAATAACCGGTCCATCTTTTGTGATGACAAATTGGTGTTCGTATTGACAAGACAAGCCACCATCAAGTGTTTTGTGAGCCCAGCCAGTCTTCATATCCGTATCGATTTCCCAAGTCCCTGTGTTAATCATAGGCTCGATAGTCAAAACCATGCCTTCACGCAAGCGAAGACCACGACCTTTAGTTCCATAATGAGGAACCATCGGCTCTTCGTGGAAGGTTGGTCCAACGCCGTGCCCTACCAAGTCACGAACAACACCGTAGCCAAGACCTTCTGCATATTCTTGAATGGCTGCACCAATATCACCGATACGATTACCAACAACGGCTTGCTCGATACCGCGATACAAACATTCCTTAGTCACGTCCATCAAGTTTTGAACTTCCTCAGAGACCTGACCAACCGCATAAGCCCAGCAGGAATCCGCACAACCACCACGATAGGTCTGGGTGATTTTCTTCATAGCCTTGACATCATTAAAGTTGAGCTTAGAAACATCAACTACTGCTTTATCCAAAGGCTCGCTCAAAACCATATCGACCTTCAGTAAATCACCTTCTTTAAGTTTGTAATGACGCGGAAAGGCATGAGCGACCTCGTCATTCAATCCACAACAAGTCGCATAAGGATAATCCATCAATTCTCCATCAACACCAATTTGGAGTGGCAAAACATTCTTTTCCTTACACGTTTTACGGACATATTCCTCTACTTCCCACATGTCCACGCCTGGCTTGATAATCTCTCGCAAACCAATATGAATACCAGCCAGAACATCTCCAGCACGGTTCATTGCATCAATTTCTCGTTGTGATTTAATGGTAATCATTCATTCTCCTCATACATTTCTAAACTAAAGTCAGCCCTCTTCAAGCTAAATTTTAGATAATTTCTTGTTTTATGGCTATAGCGGTCACTTCCGCGATACTGCGCAACCTGTACCAAACCAGCTTTTTTCGCCACCATCTGACTGGCCACATTTTCCTCATGGGTGACAATAACCAGCTCCCTCAGACCAAACTCATAAAAAGCTAGATAGACTAAAGTCCTCACTGCTTCCGTCATTAAGCCTCTTCTCCAGTAGTCTTTTTTTAGGAAATAGCTGAGCTCCGCAGAAAGTTGACGTTCATCTACCTTTTCAAAGCAAAGCGCACCAATCATCCTCTCCGAATACTTATCAACTAAGGCCCAGTTTCCCAATGGTGAACGCATAAATTTTTCAACCATTGTCGAAAAAGCAATATTTCTGTCCTCCAAAGCCGGAAAGATAAAAGGAAGATTTTCGGGATTTGATACAATTTCATAGAAACTTTCTCCATCTTCAAAAGAAAATGGTCGTAAATACAAACGGTCCGTTTCAAAGTAAGCAAACTTCGCTAGTCTTGTCCAAAGTGTCATAGTGTACCCAAGGGGCTGAGAATTACTCCCAGCCCCAGATTTTTTTGTTTTTAAATCGTTTACGTTTTGAGAAAGTAGTTCTCAATTAGACTCTCTAATCCTCAATCAATTGAATATCTGCACCCAATTCTGTCAGTTTATCAATAATATTTGAGTAACCACGTAGAATAAACTCAATATTTGTAATTTCTGTACGCCCTTGAGCCATTAAACCAGCGATAACCATTGCGGCTCCCGCACGCAAATCGGTAGCTTTAACAGATGTACCAGTCAGTTGATTTGGACCTTCAAAGGCAATATGGTTGTTACGAGTAGAGATTTTTGCTCCAAGATTAGCAAGCTCCTGCACATGACCAACACGTTTTTCATAAATCGTATCAACAATCGTACCAGTCCCTTCTGCCTTAAGCAATAAAGGTGTAATGGGTTGCTGCAAGTCTGTCGCAAAACCTGGATAAGGTGAAGTTTTCACACTTACCGCCTTCAATTTCTCTTGCTTTTCAACAAAAATACTATCTTCAGAAATGGTCATGCGAACACCCATTTCTTCCAACTTAGCGATGTAACTCTCTAAGTGTTCATAAAGGACATTATCGATACGAATACCTTCACCAACAGCAGCAGCAAGGGCAATATAAGTCCCTGCTTCAATACGGTCTGGAATCACTTGATGACGTGTTCCTTTTAGACTGTCTACGCCTTCAATGGTGATAATATCTGTACCCGCACCACGGATACGTGCCCCCATATTATTAAGCAAAGTTGCCACATCGATAATTTCAGGTTCACGCGCCGCATTTTCAATAACTGTACGGCCTTCTGCTTTGACAGCTGCTAAGATAGTATTAATTGTCGCACCGACGCTGACAACATCCATAAAGATATGTGCCCCTTGAATACGCTGACCATTAGTTGCCAAGCGCATATAGTCACCTTCATAGGTTGTCTCAGCTCCCATTGCCGCGAATGCTTTCAAGTGCAAATCAATCGGACGCGGTCCCAAATCACAACCACCTGGCAAGCCAACAACAGCTTGACCAAAGCGACCAAGGAGGGAACCGTAAAAATAGTAGGATGCACGCAAGCTATTAATTTTGCCAAATGGCATAGGCATGTCTTTTACACCACGAGGGTCAATCTCCAAGGTTTCACCATCACGCTTGACCGCCGCGCCCATTGTTTCCATAATATCAACTAAGCTATCTACATCCGAGATTGCAGGTACTCCGTCCAGAGTAACAATCCCATCTGCAAGAATAATGGCCGGAATAAGAGCAACAACTGAGTTTTTTGCACCACTAACGGTAACCGACCCTTTCAGTGTTTTTCCACCATTAATTACAATTTTTCTCATACTAACATTCACTTTCTTAATTTGCCTAAAAAGGCATACGTTTCATTCTATCATAAAGTCTTAGAAAAAGCTAGTTATATAGCAGGCAAAAGGACCGAGCCAATGAACTCAGTCCTTCATATTTATATACTATTAGTGAATCTCTCTTCATCATTTATGAAAAATTCTCTGAATTTGCTCCCTTGCATCCACGAGATACAACTCCACCTCTTCTCTCGTTAAATAAGGTACTCGCCCATAGAAGATATGGTCAATAACTTGAGCACCGTTGCTGTTGAAAAGCCATTCTGAGGTCAGGATTTTCATCGCTTGATCAATCGGTGTCAGACTTCCATCTGCATTTTGTGGCTGCCCTGTTGGCGTAAAGAAAATAGCTTTCTTAGTGGAAAATAATTTACGTGGTTCATCAGATTCAAAACTATAAGCAAAGCCATGTTGAAATACACGGTCTACGTAACCTTTCATAATAGCAGGTATTCCATTCCACCAACTCGGAAATATATAGACTAGTAAGTCGCTTTCGGCAATCAAATCCATTTCAACTTGAACATCTGCTGGAAAAACAGTTGCCTGACGTACAAATTTACCATCCTCAATATAAATGGTATCTTCTCCACGTAACACGGGATCGAATCCTATTTCGTATAAATCTCGTATGACGACTTCTGCTCCATTTTCCAGCAGAGCTTCTGCCACTCTATCAACCAAAGCATGTGTAAAACTTTCTTTTCTAGGATGTGCAAAGACAATTAACGCTTTCACAAACTTCTCACTAAATGGACAACTATTTCATTACAAAACAGCAGTTTTCAAGGCTTCCACCTTGTCCAATTTCTCCCATGGGAGATCAATATCGGTACGTCCCATGTGTCCATAGGCTGCGGTTTGTTTATAAATCGGACGTTTGAGGTCCAGCATTTGAATAATTCCTGCAGGACGCAAGTCGAAAATCTGACGAACAGCTGCTTCTAATTTGCTTTCCGCTACTGTGCTCGTACCAAAGGTATCGATGCGAACTGAAACTGGGTGAGCAACACCGATAGCGTAAGCCAATTGAACTTCCGCCTTTTTAGCCAAACCAGCTGCGACGATATTTTTTGCGATGTAGCGTGCCGCATAAGATGCAGAACGGTCCACTTTGGTCGCATCCTTACCAGAGAAGGCACCGCCACCATGACGAGAATAACCACCATAGGTATCAACGATAATCTTACGACCTGTCAAACCAGAGTCCCCTTGAGGTCCACCAATAACAAAGCGACCAGTTGGGTTGATAAAGTAGTTGGTTTGATCATCCAAATATTGAGCTGGAATGATTTCCTTAATGACACGCTCAATGACATCCTGACGAATTTGTTCCTGGCTAACTTCTGGATCATGCTGGGTCGAAATAACGACAGTATCCACACGAACAGGTTGATTGTCTTCATCGTATTCAACTGTTACCTGTGACTTAGCATCTGGACGGAGATAAGCAATTTCACCAGATTTTCTCAACTCGGCCAAGCGACGCACCAATTTGTGGCTAAGTGAAATTGGCAACGGCATGAGTTCAGGCGTTTCATCAACCGCAAAACCAAACATGAGCCCCTGGTCACCTGCACCAATCAAATCCAATGGATCTTGACTAGCATCTTGACGAGTTTCCAATGCTTCATTGACGCCTTGGGCAATATCTGGCGATTGCTCTACAAGTGACGGATGAACCCCAACCGACTCAGCTGAAAAACCATACTCACCTTTTGTATAGCCAATCTCCGCAATCGTATCACGTACCACACGGTTAATATCCACATAGGCAGTGGTTGAAATCTCTCCAAAGACATGAACACTACCTGTATAAACAGCCGTCTCTGCCGCTACGTGCGCATCTGGATCCTCTGCTAAAATAGCGTCCAAAATGGCATCTGAAATCTGGTCTGCAATCTTATCCGGATGACCCTCCGAAACAGATTCAGACGTAAACAACTTACGTTCTGACATAAAAATGTCCCCCTTAAAATAGAATATATGCTAGAAACCTAGCGGGTTACTAAGGTTACAAAGAACTAGTCAAAGACTAGTTCTTTGCGAAAGACTCCTGTCTTGAGCAAAGGGAAATCCTATTTGCGAAAGACTTCTGTCTTGAACAAAGGGAAAATTTCCAGATACATAACGAGAAAGACAATACCAGACTGTATGAAATCAGCCTTATTTAAAGAAAATGGTGACTGAAGTGTAGTAAAGTTTTTACGCTTACTATTCGATGTTACCAGCTTCTTTAATTGTGTTTCAAGTGTTTCTGCAAATATTAACTAGTCTATAAACTACCTTTTCGGGACTTAATAACGTTTCTAGTATAGCATAGATTGACCGACTATCCTAGCATTTTCTTAAAAATAAAGAGGGTTGTTCTATACAACCACTCTTCTACAGAATCATTAGATAAATTCGGCATCTGCAATTGCCTGTTTAACCACCTCTAGAGGCAAATGAACCAACTCACAGCCCTTTTCTTTATACAAGTACTGAGCATAGTCATCCATGCGGTATTGATTGATATAGACAACCCGCTTACAACCAACCTGTAACAATTGCTTGGAGCAGTTGAGACATGGGAAATGGGTCACATAGGCAGTAAAACCTTTTGGAATTCCCCGCTCCGCTCCTTGTAAAATGGCATTGACTTCCGCATGCAGAGTTCTAGCGCAATGATCATCAATCATAAGGCATTCCTGATCCAAACAATGTTCGGTTCCTGAAACAGAACCATTGTAGCCTGTTGCGATAACCTTATTGTCCTTAACCAAAACCGCACCGACCTTGGCTCTCTTACAGGTTGCCCGATTGGCAATCAAAAGCGCCTGAGCCGCAAAATACTCATCCCAAGCTAAACGATTTGTTGACATGATTTCTCCTTTCTCCACTCAATCCACCATCCCATAAATCTCTGCCAAGTCCTGGGCTGTGACAATACCAACAAGATCCTCTGGCGAATGAAGCTTCCCACTCGCCTGACGACTGACTAGGAGGGTTGTGCGCTTACGCCCCTCAAAATGATTAATTACCTGATAAAGATGGGCTGTTATTGGCAGAATAATTACCTGAATACTATCTTCCTCACAAGCTAGTACATCTTCAAGACTAGCCTCCACCAATTTTTCACGTATAGAGCCCGTTTCCTTGCTTGCCTTGGCCAACCAATTTGTCAATCCCTTGTCAGAAACCAGGCCTTGATAAACCTTGTCAGAAAAAATAGGAAACTTAGAAAAATGCTCTTGCTCCACAATTTCTAAAGCCTTTATCAATTTGTCCTTGGCTTCAAAAATAACCGGCTTAATTTTCTGGGTCTTTTGCAAATAGTCAGCAATGGTAACCGGTTCTTGGTACTGGGCTATCACTTTTTCCAAAACAGTGATTAATTCCTGCGAAGGTTGGGCTACTTCCTTCAAACCTGTTCGTTTCTCATGAACCATGAGATTGCGGAGCTGTCTGGCCACATAGAGTTTATCCCAGTTCGCCTCAACGGGATTATGTCGCGTCAATTCCTTTGCCTTGGTCAACATAGAGCCTACATCTGCATATCCCCCATCCGCAACACCGCACACCTTGCGCAAGACCTTATCCAAGTCATTGAATAACTCTAAAAAACGGGTTTCATTCATCTTTAATCTACCATTGCTGATTTCAAATAGGCATCTACCATCCGCTCAGTCGCAACTACAGAATCCAAATGCGTCCGTTCATAGGAATGGCTGGACTCGATTCCAGCACCAAGCAGTGCATGCTTAACATCTGCACCTGCTCGCATAGCTGCCGAAGCATCGGAACCATAGTAAGGATAAATATCCAGCTTGTAAGGAATTCCATCTCTTTCAGCCAAGGCTATCAAGTGCTGACGGAGTTCATAATGGTAGGGACCTGAGCCGTCCTTGACACAGATAGAAACCGTGTACTCATCCGTCTGCTGGTCATCTCCCATCGCCCCCATATCGACTGCCAAATATTCAACCACCTGAGCAGGAATGCTGGAGTTAGCACCGTAGCCGATTTCTTCATTGTTTGAAAAATAGAAATGTGTCGTATAAGGCAAGGTCGCTCCCTCTTCCTTATAGACTTTCAAAAGATGAAGCAAGATAGCTGCGGATACCTTATCATCCAAGTGACGACTCTTGATAAAGCCAGTTTCAGTCACAACAGTCCGAGGATCAAATGATATAAAATCTCCGACTTCAATACCCAAGGCCCGCGTCTCGTCCGCATTGGTCACTTTTTCGTCCAAACGAATTTCCATATTGGTCTGATTGCGCTCAGCGGTACTGGCATCTCGGTAGACATGGACAGAGGTCTGGTGCATGAGAATGGTGCCTGTGAAGGTCTTACCATTCTTGGAACAATGAATCAAGCAGTTTTCTCCCTCAATAGAAGGGTATCCAAATCCTCCCACCAAATCCATTTTGAGTCGGCCATCTGGCTTCACTGCACGCACCATGGCCCCCAATGTGTCCAGGTGAGCAGTTACCATGCGGTGTTCCTGGTCATTTTCCCCCGGAACTGTCACCAAAACACCACCTTTAGCGGTCTTACTAGCAGCATAGCCTAAACTTTCAACCTCTGCCTTGATGTAATTCATAATATCCGTCGTAAAACCAGTTGGCGACGGAGTGTTGGTCAATGTAACAATGTAATCAAGTGTCTTCATGAAAACCTCCTTATTTGAAACTATTATATCACGTTTTAGGTAAATTTTTTGCTATAATGAAGGTATGAAAACCTATCAGAAAATATATCTCCTTCTAAAAGAGAGAGAGGATTATGTCAGCGGAGAAGATTTGGCCCAGGAATTGGGGATTTCTCGGACTTCCATTTGGAAAGCCATTCGCCAGTTAGAAACGCATGGTTTAACTATTGAGGCTGCCCGTAATCGTGGCTATAGATTAGCCGAAGGCGATTTACTCCTACCCGAATTAATCTCTCAGGAGCTTCAACTACCTGTCCATCTGAATATGGATAGCGACTCCACCCAGCTAGATGCCAAGCAAGGTATTGAAGCAGGTCATTCTAGTCCTGCCTTATATCTAGCTCCCTATCAGAATAAAGCCAAGGGACGATTTGGGAGACCCTTTTATGCCTCCAAGTCAGGTGGCATTTATATGTCGCTTCGTCTCTCTCCCAATGTTCCATTTCTAGAATTTAAGCCCTACACCATACTGGCCGCTGCCGCTGTTGTGAAGGCCATTCAATCTCTTTGCGACTTGGACGTCCAAATCAAGTGGGTCAATGACATCTATCTCGGACACAAAAAGGTCGCTGGCATCCTCACTGAGGCTATCTCTTCTATGGAAAACCAACGGGTAACCGATGTCATTATCGGTGTCGGCATCAATGTCCGCATAGACGATTTCCCTAAGGAATTACAACAATCAGCAGGAAATCTTTTCGAGGAACAACCACCATTTACCCGCAACCAACTCATTACTGCCATCTGGAAAGCCTTCTTAGAAACCGATGAGAAGGAACTAATTGCCCTTTACAAAGAAAAATCACTTGTCGTTGGCCAACAAGTGAGCTTTGTAGAAAATCAAGTTGAATTTAAGGGTACTGCCATCGCTGTTACTGATACAGGAAATCTGGTTATCCAGTTAGATAACGGCAAAGCAAAAATTATCTCCAGCGGAGAAATCAGCCTTACTTCTTGGTCTGCTTCTCCACCAAACGAATAAATTTAGTCACCTTGTAAGCAAAATGAAGATTCCGATAGGCGATAAAGGCGTAGATACCTGCAATCAAGAAATCTCCTGTCAAAATCGATGCATTCATAAAATAAACAGCTAAAATAGTTGTAATGGCTAAAAAAAGAAATTGTGGAAGTTTCATAAAATAGATTATACCAAAAATTCAGTCAACTGGCTGAATTTTTATATGCTTTCTTGATAGGTTTCGATTCTTTTCTAAACAAGAAAACACCAACTAATCAGTCAGTGTTTCTTAAGGAGATATGAAAAATATTTAGGATTGAATATAGTATAAAATATCTATCAAAACTATTCATCAGTCTTAGGACTGATATTTTTTAATCATTCAAAATCTCTACTGAGTCCGCTAGAAAGCCAAATTCTTCTGGGACTGGACTGGCTTCTTTTTCGATTTCTTGCGTTTTTTGCCCTTTTGCCTTAGCCGAAAATTCAGCACGAATGCTGACCCAATCTTCCTGAGCAATGGCTAAAATCTGTGGCGAAAAACCTGCGGCCTTGCTGAGAATATTTCCAAACATGGTATTGAGATTGTCACGCTTCATAGTCTGTTCAGCATTAAGTGGAGAATCAAAGGCTAGAATCGCATGATTTTCATTTGCAGCGACTGGTTGAGAACCAACAAGCAAGGCACGATCTGCTCCTGATAAACTCTCAATAATTTCTCCCCAAGCATTCTGCAAGCGAGTCAAATTTTCACGCGCCAAGGTTGGATTTTCCATAGCTTCCTGCAAAATAGCATGAACCTTGCTGGTATCCAATCGGTACTTCTTCGGAGCCTGCGGCTTGCGTGAAACTGGCTTAACAGCACTTGGTTGACTAGATAATTGACCTAGTTGTTTCTGTAAATCCGCAACTTGTTGTTGCAGACTGGCTAGTTGCCCCAGTAAATCAGCTGGCAGCTCTGCCATTGCCCCCGAAGGAGAACTATCTTCAGCCAAACGAATGGTCATCATTTCAGCGTAAATCTTCGGTTGAGGACTGGACTTGATGTCCGCCAAACCCCTGGTCACCGTCTCAATCATGGTAAAAATCCGTGCCTGCTCAAGAGCTAGATTTTCTGAAAAACCTGTTGTTAAATGCGTATCCTCACCACCCGTCTGCACGATAAGGACATCTCTCAAATAGTGCAAAAGATCTGTCGCAAAACGGCTCATACTCTTTCCTTGGTCAAACAAGGTTTGTAGATGCTGGAGAGCTGTGACACTATCCCCTTGACGCAGACTTGCCACATAGTCATCCAAGGCACGCAAGCTGATAGAACCCGTAATTTCCTCAGCAATTTCCAAGGTCACTTGCTGGTCCTGACTAAGGCTGAGAGCCTGATCCAAAATAGATAGGGCATCCCGCATCCCCCCTTCTGCCCGACGCGCAATGATCGTCAGAGCCCGCTCGTCAAAGATTAGCCCTTCCTTGGTCAAAATTGCAGCCAAGTGCTCCTGAATGTCCGTCACCTTGATGGACTTAAATTCAAATCGTTGCACCCTTGACAGAATGGTAGCAGGAATCTTATGCAATTCCGTCGTTGCTAGAATAAAGACTACATTTTCAGTCGGTTCTTCCAAGGTCTTCAAGAGGGCGTTGAAGGCACCAGTAGACAGCATGTGGACCTCGTCGATGATATAGACCTTATAGGTCGCAAGACTAGGTGCATAGGTCGACTTATCACGAATATCACGAATTTCATCCACACCATTGTTGGAAGCAGCATCAATCTCAATCACATCTTCCAAGCTACCTTCCGTAATAGCCTGACAGATATAGCAATCGTTACAAGGCTCGCCTCCAACCTGATTAGGACAATTCATGGCCTTGGCAAAAATCTTAGCTGCCGATGTCTTACCCGTACCACGAGGACCTGAAAAGAGGTAGGCATGGCTAATTTTCCCCTGTTCAATGGCCTGTTTGAGTGTGGTCGCAACCACCTCCTGCCCCACCATCTCCTCAAAGGTCTGGCTTCGGTACTTCCTATATAAAGCTTGGTACATTAGCGTTTTTCTCCAAACATAGCAAAATTCCAGTCCGTCTTCTCAACCAAGAGAGCAACGAACTTTTCTAGATAGTCTTGGTCAATCGTATCATAATCAGCAACCAATCTCGAATCCAAGTCCAAAACGCCCAGCAACTGGTCGTTTTTCACCATTGGCACAACGATTTCCGAAAGAGCTGTCGCATCGCAGGAAATATAGTTATCATGTAGACGAACATCGTCTACGAGAATAGTCTGGCGCTTAGCTGCAGCCTCACCGCAGACACCCTTTCCAAGTGCAATATGAACACAGGAAACGCCACCCTGAAAAGGCCCCAAAATCAATTCTTGACCATCATATAAGTAAAATCCTGTAAAGACAGAGTTTGGTAGAGCTTGATTGAGCAAAGCAGAAGCATTTGATAGATTGGCTAAAGCATTGGTTTCACCATCAAGAAGAGCTTCCAATTGAGCCAATAATAGTTGATAATTTGAAATTTTTTCTTGTTTTGTCATAGGAACATTATAGCATAGTTAAGCCGACTTTTATAGTCCGAGCGATAAAGAAAAAGGCTTGCGCCTATTTCCACATCCAGTACATAATCACTGCATCAATCAATACCCCTATAGCCCAGTCTAGTTGAAAATACTTTTTCTGTGTCTTATGCCGAAAATGGGTTCCACCTGCCCAGGCACCCAGCCCGCCACCAAAATAGGACATGAGTAATAAGGTCTTTTCTGAAATCCGATAGGCGTTCTTTCTTGCCTTTCCTTTATCCATACCATAGGTAATGAAGACAACTAAATTCCAAACTACTAGCGCCATACTAACCATCTGTTTGATTGACATACATTCCTCCAATTAAGTCACATTTCTTCTTACTCTAACATAATCCAAAACAGGACACAAGGAAAAACGATTCGGAAATCCGAATCGTTACATTTCTGCCAGTGTATCCTCTAACCATTTGAGCTGGGCACGGTTGCGTTCAATAGCCCGTGTCAAAATCAAATAGTGTCCATAATTGTCTTGGATACTTTCCTTGGTTGAGAACAGCTCAACTTTACGACTGTCTAGGTGTTTTAAGTGCTTGGTGACTAGTTCAATTTGACTCTGCAACAAACCAGGAATCCGTGGGTCATCCTTTTCACGGATAAAAAACATCTTGATTGAAAACAAGTCTTTTTGCTGAGGCGTTTCTTCATTTGGAATGGATAGCCATTCGTCTAAAATCTGACGACCAGTAGCCGTCATCGCATACTGCTTTTCCTTTTCATTTCCAGGTACTGCATGACAAGTAATCAATTCTTCCTTGGTCATACGTTTTAATTCTGGATAGACTTGGCTATGGGCAACCTGCCAAAATTCGCCTAAATCACGTTGAACATAGTCGGTAATCTGTTTGCCAGTTACCATCTGACCGCTAGCACCCATAATCCCTAATATGATATGAGGTAATATTCTTTGCTTGGGCATCTTAACCACGCTCTCTTAATATACTCTCCACCTTGGTGTTAATCAAGTCGATGGCTACAACGTTGCTGACGCCTTCAGGAATGACGATATCTGCATAGCGCTTAGTTGGCTCGATAAACTGGTGATACATTGGTTTCACCACCGAGGTGTACTGCTCAATGATACTATCTAAGCTACGGCCACGCTCTTCCATGTCTCTCTTAATGCGGCGAATGATACGAATATCGTCATCAGTATCGACGAATATCTTAATATCCATTAAATCCCGCAACCGTTTGTCTTCCAATACTAAAATACCTTCCACAATAAATACATCTTGTGGTTCCTGACGATAGGTCTTCTCTGAACGTGTGTGCTGAGTGTAATCATAAATCGGAATATCCACTGAACGTCCTGCTAATAGCTCACTGATATGGTAAATCATCAAATCCGTATCAAAAGCCAGTGGATGGTCATAATTGGTCAGTATCCGTTCTTCAAAGGTCAGGTGGGACTGATTCTTATAATAAGAATCATGTTCAATCATAGATATACGAGCATTTGGGAAATTATCCAGAATGGCACGTGACACACTTGTCTTGCCACCCCCAGATCCGCCGGTTACGCCAATAATAATGGGTTTCTGAGTCATCATCATCTCCTTCTATTTTCAATACTATTTTACCATGAAACATGGTATAATGAAAAGGATAACACAAAAGAAATGAGAATTTATGCTTAATTTTGGTATTGTTGGCACCTCAGACATCTCTCATCGTTTTATAGAGGCGGCCCATTTAAGTGGACATTATCAGCTACAGGCTGTTTTCTCCCGTAAACTAGAAACTGCTGCTGCCTTTTCAGAGCAGTATGAAGGAGTCGATTTATACACAGAATGGGTAAAATTTCTTTCTGCTCCCATTGATGTTGTCTATATTGCCAGTCCAAATGCCCTGCACTTTGAACAGGCAAAAGCTGTTCTAGCTGCTGGTAAACATGCTATTGTTGAGAAACCCATGGTTTCTACACCTCAGGAATTAGGACAATTGCGTCGCGTTGCCCAAGAAAATAATGTTTTCCTCTTTGAGGCTGCTCGAAACTATCACGAACAAGCTCACACCATTATCCGTGAATTTTTGACGGGTAAAACGATTTTGGGTGGTTCATTTGGGTATGCCAAGTATTCTTCTAAGATGCCTGAATTGTTAGGTGGGCAAATGCCAAATATCTTTTCAACTGATTTTTCCGGTGGTGCTCTCATGGATCTAGGTGTCTATACGCTCTACGCCGCTATCGGTATTTTGGGAACTCCCATCACGGCCCGCTATGTAGCACAACAGCTACCTTCTAGTATTGACTTAAATGGTTCGGGACAACTCATTTATGACAACTATATCGTCCACATTCAGGCAGGAAAAAATATTACGAGCAATCTAGCAAGCGAAATCTATACAAATGATGGAACACTAACACTCAACGCATGTCAGCATATCAGCTCTGCTATTTTCACAAAACATGACGGAGAGCAAATTGTTTTACCAATCCAAGCGGCCCAGCACCCTATGCTCGAAGAAGCGCTAGAAATTGCACAGGCAATCAAGCAACAAAACCGCGAGCTTGTGGACCAGTGGTTGGCTGTAGCAGAAAGCGTCCATCAAACACTTTACACCATGCGTCAAGACGCAGGAATAATCTTTAAGGCGGATAACAATGAAATCTAAATTTCCCTCCAGCTGGACGAACCAGCTTACCCTACTTGGCTTTGAGGACTTTACTCCTATCCAAGTCCAGGCCTTTGAGCCTATTGCAAACGGCAAGTCCCTTCTAGCTATCAGCCCAACAGGCACAGGAAAAACCCTTGCCTACCTCTGGCCTAGCCTATTAGCCCTAACTCCTAAAAAAGCCCAACAATTGCTCATCCTCGCACCAAATACAGAGCTGGCTGGCCAAATATTTGATGTTTGTAAGACTTGGTCGGAGACAATTGGGTTGACTGCTCAACTATTCTTATCTGGTTCCAGTCAAAAACGCCAGATTGAGCGACTAAAAAAAGGACCAGAAATCCTGATTGGAACACCTGGTCGTATTTTCGAGTTGATTAAATTGAAAAAAATCAAGATGATGAATATTAACACCATCATCCTAGATGAATTTGATCAGCTATTCTCCGATTCTCAATATCAGTTTGTCGAAAAGATTATCAACTACGTACCTCGTGACCACCAGTTAATCTACATGAGTGCAACAGCTAAATTTGACCGTCAAAAAATTGCTGAAGACATTGAAAGCATTGATTTATCTGAGCAGAAATTAGATAATATCCAGCATTGCTATATGATGGTAGATAAGCGTGAACGTTTGGAAACTCTACGTAAGTTTGCCAATATCCCTGATTTTCGTGCTCTTGCATTTTTTAACAGCCTATCAGACCTTGGTGCAAGCGAAGATAAACTACTCTATAATGGAGTGAATGCAGTTTCATTGGCTTCGGATGTCAACGTAAAATTCCGCAAGGTCATCATCGAACGTTTCAAAAATCACGAACTCAATCTTCTACTTGCTACAGATATGGTCGCACGTGGTATCGATATTGATAACTTAGAATGTGTCCTCAACTTTGAAGTTCCTTTTGACCAAGAAGCCTACACTCATCGTTCCGGACGTACTGGACGCATGGGAAAGGAGGGACTTGTCATCACCCTAGTATCTAGTCCTAGCGAACTAAAACAATTGAAAAAGTATGCCTCCGTCCAAGAAGTCATTCTCAAGAATCAAGAGCTCTACAAAATATAATGAACAATATACAAAAGGCTTAGAACCAGTGTTTCTACTAACATGATTCTAAGCCTTTTATCATTCTTACTGGGCTGGACCAGATAATTCTTGTGAATAATAGATTAATTGAGGATTGAGAGGACTGGCGAGTAAGTCTGTTACAGTAACCATATTGTAGCCCTCACCTGTTAAGTATTGCAATACAGACTCGAGGCTATCAACTGTTGACTGATGAATATCATGCATTAGGATAATACTTCCTGGGCAAGTCTGTTCTTTTATTTCTTTCAAAATGGCTTGGGGATTGCGACTCTTCCAATCTTTAGAATCGACAGACCAATAAATCGATGGAAGTCCCATCTGATTGACAACAGCCTGGTTAACCGAACCATACGGAGGACGAACCATTGTTGGTACAATACCTGTAGCTTCAGCAATAGCTGCCTGTGTATCTTGAATTTCTCTCTGTACTTGCTCCCCAGAAATAGTGACTAGATTAGGATGATTCCACGTATGGTTGGCGATGACGTGTCCTTCTGCTACCATTCTACGGAGAATAGCTTCATTCCCGGCTACAGCCTTACCAACAACAAAGAAAGTAGCTTTGGCATTATATTTTTTCAGTAAATCTAAAACTACCGGTGTCGTGTTCGGATTTGGTCCATCATCAAAGGTTAGAGCTACCTGTCTCAAATGTTTCTTATCCACAACTTGTGCAGCCATATACTCATCATAGCCAACCTTATCAGCATCTACTAGGTAATCACTCTTCACTACTGGGTACAAATCTGAAATTGGTAGAAGCAACTGGTTGATGCCGTAACCATCTGGTAATTGTAAGGTTAATTGGCTGTCTCCATAACTAAAGGAGATAGCATTTAAGTCTAGTGTTTCAAACTTTTTGACAATCGCTTCTACATCAGTCTCTTCCATTCCTTGAGCAAGTAAGGCTTCTCTTAGATGATCAACAATAATACTTGCTGCAGAGGATAAATTAGGTAATAAATCTTCCAGGGTAAACAATTCATTGTCCTGCGTCAACAACACACGCTCAGACGGAAGTTTATCCTGCTTTTTAATTTGCAAGTTGTCTACTTTATAGTGCTCCGCTTGAATTTCACGAGCTGTTACATTTTTAAAATTCGTTTTTCCCTCTATTGACGAAACAAAGACCAGTTTTTGAATTTTTCCTGCTGGTTTTTTATGACCAAAGCGTCTTTGAACATAAGAAATCATTCGACTTTCTACAGGTCCTAAGACTTGACCTGCATCATCTGTAGGTAAGGCAGCCACAACATGGGTCGTATCAATATTCCCCTCTTGAATTTTGCCCTTGCCTTTAGCGAGGATAGTTTGTTGTTTTTCCTCGATAAACTGACTAACTTGTCTTTCTTGAAGTCCTGCAAATAACCAAAAAGCCAAACTTACCATCATGCCGAGCAAGGCGATGTTGATTCCCAACCAAAAACTAACTTTTTTCATCTCCAACCTCCCATTCAAAACATATATAAACTATGCTAAATCATTTAAAGGCTCTTGTCAAGACAGTTCTATAAAAACTCATAAAAAGATTAGGTAATACTCTTCGAAAATCAAAATTATCCGTTGTCAAGAGCCTTGATGAGTGAAAAGCTCCAGTGGAGGTTTTCAGCCTGTTACCTTGAAATAAGAAAGTAACAGAGTTCTATCTTCGGCTTCGTTTCCTAGGCTACTTTTGATTTTCATTGAGTATAAATAATTGATTTACTTCCTAATGCCCTCCCTTCTGCCATTTTCTGATTTTTTTCTGAAAAGAAAAAAAGACTGCCTAGGCAATCTTTTCTAAATTAATCTGCACGAATGACTTCCACACGGTAGCCATCTGGATCTGTCACAAAATAATAACGACCTGGACTTCCTGGCAAGCCTTTTATATCTGTCGTTGGATAGCCCAATGCTTTGTGTTTCGCATTGTCCCCTTCTAAGTCATCCGAAGAAAGAGCTAGATGCGAGAAGCCATCCCCTACGATATAGGGACCATGATCATAATTGTAGGTCAATTCAATCTCAAAGTCATCCCCTTCAAGTGCTAAGTAAACCAAAGTAAACTTGTGCTCTGGATAGTCCTTGCGACGGGTTTCCTTAAATCCAAATGCTTCTTCATAAAATTTTTGAGATGCTTCTAAGTTCTCAACACGCAAACATGCATGTAGCATTTTTTTACTTGCCATAATAAACTCCTCCTACCTTTTAATACCACCAGTATACCATACTCTCTATGAAAAGTCCGATATTCAAAACTAAAAAAGCCTGAGCGAACTCAGGCCTTAAATGAATTATGCTTCCAAGTAGTACTCTTTCACAATGTTCAAGTTTTCATCCAATTCGAATACAAGTGGTGGGAAGTTTGGAATTTCCACATCCATGATTTCGTCATCAGACAATTGTTTGATGTGTTTTACAAGGGCACGGATTGAGTTACCGTGTGCACCTACGAATACGTTTTTACCGTCTTTCAATGCTGGAGCAATTTTATCTTCCCAGAATGGAAGGGCACGCTCAAGCGTTACTTTCAAGTTTTCTGCATCTGGAATAACTGAATCATCAAGGTGTGCATAGCGACGGTCAGTGTGTGCTGAATGCTCATGATCTTTAGCCATTTCTGGTGGCAAAGTATCATAAGAACGACGCCAGATGTGAACTTGCTCATCACCAAATTCAGCAGCTGCTTCAGCTTTGTTCAAGCCAGTCAAACCACCGTAGTGACGTTCGTTCAAACGCCATGATTTTTCAACTGGTACCCACAATTGATCTGCAGCTTCAAGAGCCAAGTTTGTAGTCTTGATAGCACGTTTCAATACAGATGTGAAAGCAAGGTCAAATTCGATACCTGCTTCTTTGATCAATTTACCTGCATCGATTGCTTGTTGTGTACCTTTTTCAGACAAATCAACATCAGCCCAACCAGTGAAAAGGTTAGCTTTGTTCCATTCAGACTCACCATGGCGAGCAAAAACCAATTTTACCATTTATGGATTCTCCTTTAAATTTTGAGGTTCCCCTCTTATACTTCTCTATTTTACACGAAAAGGTAAAAAAATGCCAGCCTTTCCACAATCTGTGTACGCTTTCATTACTCTTTCATGTAAATTCAGTCTCTAGACCTATCTTTCTTCTTAGAAAAAAGACAAAATAATGGTATAATAGTAAGGCTGAACACGACAGTTCAAAACGATACCACTATAGGAGTTATCATGAAAAAAGTAGCTATCGTGTCTGCCTATCGTTCTGCCATCGGCAGTTTCGGAGGTAGTCTGAAAGATATTGAAATCGCTGATTTAGGGGCGCAAGTCCTCGAAACAGCCTTAGCTAATAAAAACATCCCTGCAGACAGCGTTGATGAAGTTATCTTCGGAAATGTTCTCTCAGCAGGACAAGGACAAAATATTGCACGTCAAATTGCTATTCGTGCAGGCATTCCTCAGACAACCTCTGCCTATGCAGTCAATAAAGTCTGTGGTTCTGGTCTCAAATCAGTCCTTCTTGCCACACAATCAATCCTTCTCGGTGACAATGATGTAGTTGTGGCTGGAGGCATTGAAATCATGAGCCAGGCACCTTATCTATCCAAAACTAGCCGGTTTGGTAGTAAATTAGGGCATATTAGTCTGGAAGATTCCATGTTAACAGATGGATTGACAGATGCCTTCAACGACTATCACATGGGCATTACTGCAGAAAATGTTGCTGAACGCTATCAAGTCAGTCGCGCAGAGCAAGATGCTTTTGCATACAGTAGCCAAGAGAAGGCTGCAAAAGCTATTGCTGAGGGAAGATTTGTTGACGAAATTGTTCCTATTAGACTAAAAAATCGGAAAGGCGAAACTATTTTTGCCACAGATGAGTATCCTCGTCTGACGCCAATTGAAAAATTGGCAACACTCCGTCCAGCTTTCAAAAAAGATGGAACCGTCACCGCAGCCAATGCTTCTGGCATCAACGACGGCTGTGCTGTCTTGGTACTCATGTCTGATGAAAAAGCCAGTGAGCTAAATATCCAGCCACTCGCCTATATTGAGGCCTATGCAACAAGCGGTTTAGATCCTGCCTATATGGGGTTAGGTCCTATAACAGCTAGTCAAAAAGCCCTTGAAAAAATCGGCAAATCCGTCGAAGATATTGACTTATTTGAACTCAACGAAGCTTTCGCAGCCCAATCAATTCCAGTTGTCAAACAACTCAGCATTAATCCTGCAAAAGTCAATGTCAATGGTGGTGCTATCGCCCTTGGACATCCAATCGGAGCTAGTGGTAGTCGAATCCTAGTCACTCTGATTCACGAATTAATCAAGCAAGAAAAAGAGCTTGGTCTTTGCTCACTTTGTATCGGAGGCGGTCAAGGCATCTCCCTAATCGTTTCCAATGCGCAAACAAGTTAACCTATCATTTGTACACAAAGGATATATTATGAACATCGGTATTGATAAAATCGGATTTGCGGCACCCGATTATGTTTTAGATTTGGCTGATTTAGCCCAAGCCCGCAATGTGGACCCAAATAAATTTAAGATTGGTCTTCTTCAGTCTGAAATGGCTGTAGCTCCTATCACTCAAGATATTATCAGTCTTGGTGCAAGGGCTGCCGAAGCTATTTTGACAGAAGAAGATAAACAAACCATTGACATGGTTATTGTCGGTACAGAATCTAGCGTAGATCAAAGTAAGGCAGCTGCCGTCACCATTCATGGATTACTCGGTATTCAGCCCTTCGCTCGCTCCATCGAGATGAAGGAGGCCTGTTACGGTGCAACCGCTGGACTAAGTCTTGCCAAAAGCCATATCGCTCAATTCCCAGAATCAAAAGTCCTAGTCATTGCTAGTGATATTGCAAAATATGGAGTCGCTTCTGGCGGTGAACCTACCCAAGGTGCTGGGGCAGTTGCCATGTTGGTAACCGCAAACCCACGAATTTTGGTCCTCAACAATGATAATGTCTGCCAGACACGTGACATCTACGACTTCTGGCGTCCTAACTACGACAAATATCCACGTGTTGATGGTAAATTTTCAACTGAACAGTACACCGATTGCTTGACGACAACTTTCGGCTACTATCAACAAAAAACAGGCAAAACCCTCAACGATTTTGCTGCCATGTGCTTACACATTCCTTTCTCCAAGCAAGGTCTTAAAGGATTGCAGGCTATCACTCAGGACGAAGAAACATTGGAACGTTTGACAGAGCGTTTCCAAGAAGCAATCGTCTATAATAAGGTTGTCGGCAACATCTACACTGGCTCTATCTTCCTCTCCCTCCTTTCCCTTTTGGAAAATAGCAGAGCTTTAGAGACAGGGGATCAAATCCTCTTTTATAGCTATGGTAGCGGCGCTGTCTGTGAAATTTTCAGCGGTCAACTCGTTGAAGGTTATCGCGACCACTTACAAGAAAATCGTTTAGAACAACTCAATCAGCGTACAAAACTCAGCGTTAAGGAATACGAACAAGTCTTCTTTGAAGAAATTCCCCTTGATGAAACTGGTTCATCCCTTGACCTACCAGAAGACCAAACTCCCTTTGCCCTTATCAAAGTGGACAATCACAAACGTATCTATCGTAAATAGTAGCCAAAACGGCGCCCTTTGGCTCTCACCAAGGGGGGCTTTCTTGTAGAAAGAGGAACCTATGTCAACTTTTTCCGGATTTTATAAAAAATCACGCCAAGAGCGCATTGATATTCTCCGTCAGAATCGTTCCCTATCCGAAGATAGCTTAGACATTCTATACAAAGACAAAAACCTGCCAGAAGCAATTGCGGGAAAGATGGCAGAAAATCATCTAGGAACATTTTCCCTACCTTTTTCTGTACTTCCTGAACTGCTCGTGGATGGACAAACTTATTCTGTACCGATGGTTACTGAAGAACCTTCTGTGGTTGCAGCTGCGTCTTTCGGAGCCAAAATCATCGCTAAATCTGGCGGTTTTACAACGACTATTCACAACCGTATCATGATTGGACAAGTTGCTCTCTACGATATTTCGGACCATAGCAGAGCGACACAGGCGATTCTTGACCAGAAGGAGAGTATTTTAGAAACTGCCAATCAAGCACACCCTTCTATTGTTAAACGAGGGGGCGGTGCAAGAGAATTGACTGTTGAGAGTAAGGATGAGTTTTTGATTGTCTATCTTCAAGTTGATGTACAAGAAGCCATGGGAGCCAATATCCTCAATAACATGTTAGAAGCTGTTAAGGATGACTTAGAAGAGCTCAGCAAGGGACAGGCTTTGATGGGAATCCTCTCCAACTATGCAACGGAGTCACTGGTCACCGCCCAATGCCATATTGCCATCTCTAGTCTGGCTACCAGCTCTGCCATTGCTCAAGAAACTGCTCAAAAAATAGCCCTGGCAAGCAAACTGGCGCAAGCGGACCCTTATCGTGCTGCGACACATAACAAAGGGATTTTTAATGGTATAGATGCTGTCGTTATCGCTACAGGAAATGACTGGCGGGCAGTCGAAGCCGGGGCTCATGCTTATGCCAGCCGTGATGGGCAATACAAGGGGCTTTCTACTTGGTCCATTGATGGCGAGCACTTGGTCGGCTCCATCACCCTACCTCTTCCGATCGCCTCCGTCGGTGGCTCTATCGGGCTCAATCCAAAGGTAGCTGTCGCTTTTGACCTTCTCCAACAACCAAAGGCACGCCAATTAGCTTCTATCATCGCTTCTGTCGGTCTCTGTCAGAACTTTGCTGCCCTGCGTGCTCTTGTTACTTCAGGGATTCAGGCTGGTCATATGAAGCTCCAGGCAAAATCCCTAGCACTACTTGCTGGTGCCGAGGAGCATGAAGTAGACCAACTAGCCCAACTCCTGCGGAAAGAAAAGCACAGCAACCTAGAAACTGCTCAAAAATTATTAGCAAAAATGAGAGAACATTAAAAAGAGGGACTCCCTCTTTTTTAATTTATTATTTGCTCCATACGAAACTTTTGCGGTTTCATTCCTTGGCGTTCATAAAAACGGACAGCTCCTGCATTGTCAGCCCATACATCCAAGGTAAGATTGTGGCAACCCTGCTCCTTAGCATAGGAAAGAGCAAATTCATAAAGTTGCTCGCCAATTTTTTGACCACGCGCCGAATTGGCTACACACAAATCATCAATAAACAAGGTTTTAACTGGTTCTAAAACATCGCCTGTTGCGGTAGATAATTCACAAAAAAGATGCCCAACCACTTGTCCCTCTAGCTCAAAGACAAAAATAGGCTTATCTGGATTTTCCAAAAGTGCTACTAATTCAGCCTCAGAAAATTTTTGACCTGCACTTTTAAAAATATCTGGTCGTGCCTGGTAATGCACCTGTAAAATATCTTGAAGCAATTCATTTAAAACTGGAATATCAGATTGTCTAGCTTTACGGATTGTCATAAAAAATCTTCCCTTTTTTATTTTTTCTATTATAACACATGTTTATTTTTTAACAAAATAGGTCTACAGACCGATGAAGAATCTGAAAATTCGAGTATACTATAAGTGTATCCTAAAATTTTTCATAAATCTCCTAAAAAATCAGCTGGCCAAAGCTGGTTTTTTTGTTGTCTTAAAACGAGAATATGTACTGTAGAAAACTACTAATAGTCAATGAAAATCAAAATTATCCGTTGTCAAGAGCCTTGATGAGTGAAAAACTCCAGTGGAGGTTTTCAACCTATTACCTTGAAATAAGAAAGTAACAGAGTTCTATCTTCGGCTTCGTTTCCTAGGCTACTTTTGATTTTCATTGAGTATAAAGCTTCTCCATCTTTGACGCAAAGTGTTTTTGTCCCTTATTTGCCCCTTAAACAAGAAAAAAGCCTACTGCACAACGTAGAAACGTTGATACAATAGGCTTTTTTCACGTTATTCCTCGCTCTTTTATTTCTAGGCGGGGGATAAAACAGTCTATCCCCAGTTTTGCTCTCCCGTTTTCAAGCAAAAGATAAAAAGGTCCACTGGACCTTTTTATTATTTTACAGCGTCTTTAAGAGCTTTACCAGCTTTGAATGCTGGAACTTTTGAAGCTGCGATTTCGATTTCTTTACCAGTTTGTGGGTTGCGACCTTTACGTGCTGAACGCTCACGAACTTCAAAGTTACCAAAACCGATCAATTGTACTTTTTCACCAGCTGCAAGGTAGTCTGCTACTGCTCCGAATACTGCATCAACAGCTGCTGCTGAGTCTTTTTTAGTCAATGAAGTTGCTTCTGCAACTTTTGCAATCAAATCTTGTTTATTAGCCATTTGCTAAGTCCTCCAATAATTTTCTGAGTTATTACTCACTTCTATATAGTACCGAATTTTAGGCGTTTGGTCAAGTTTTTAATGCTATTTTACTGTCTTTTTCTGTAGATATCAACAATGAATTGATCGTTGTACAAATCAATCGTATTCGCCTTTCCATACAGACCAAATTTGTTCTTCAGTTCTGTCAGTTGAACCTGTACTTGCGCTTGTTCTGAGTCTATTTTTACAAAGGCAGGTAGTTTATAATTTTTTTGTAAATAGGCTAATACCTCTGCTTTCGGCAAGGATAAACTTCCAGCTGATATTTCTATTATCCGTAACAAAATACTGCCATCTTCCATTTTGCTAGGTTGAAAATAAATATAGAGTGGGATAGTCACACCAAAAATCTGATAGCTACCTTCAAAAACAACTTGCTGACTCGTTACGAATAATTGATAGGAAAACTCTTCCGTCTGATAATCTTTTAGATAGTTAGTGAGGGTTTGGTTGAGCTGTTCCCTATTAGTGGAGAAGGTCCCAACCTTGGTATCTTCTGTACTAGTCTGAACGAGCTTTGTTAAATCCTCTCTATCTGTTTGAATCCGTGTATAGAGGACTATTCCGCAACCAATCAATAAAGCCATCTGGGCTAAAAATAGCCATTTCCAAATATTAAGGTTCCCAGCTTTCCGTGGTCTCATTCATTCTCTCCAATATCGCTTTTTTCATAATCTCATATCCAGTATTATTGGGATGGAAACTGTCTTCCTCATACAGTAAATTATTGGTAACTTGGCTACCATTTTGACTAATACCAGCCTCCCCTTCCAATCCTTTATAGAGCAAATCATTGATTGGAACAAAGTAGACATGTTGATATTTTTCAGTTATCTGTTCTGTCATAGTATTCCAATTATCAACAATTGTCTGCATTTCTGTCAATTCAGGAAAATTGAGGTAGAGTGGATTGTAAATCCCGACAACATAGATGGGAAGATTTGGATTATTCTTACGCGCTGTCTTAATAATCGTATCCAATCGTTTTCCGTAATCTTTTGCGGGCTTATCAAAAGTTGAAACTTTGAGATTGGCAATGTTTTTAATAATAGCCTTGCGCAAATCGTTGCCACCAACTGTCAGAGTTAACAGATCTGCTGTTTTTAAGTAGCTTATCAGCTCTCCATCTTCCTTCATTCGCTTAAGAATCTGATTACTGGTATTCCCAGAAACTCCGAAATTTTTATAATCTACTTCATAACCATAATCGTTAGTTAGAGATTGAGCCAACAAGGGAACAAAGCCCCCCTGTCCAGTTGTATCTCCAACACCCTCTGTCAAAGAATCACCAAGTGCCACATATCGAAAACTGATTTTTTCTGATACGGTAAGCTCTTGTCTGGAGATACGAGATGAAGCAACAGGAATAAGTTGATGAAATAGAAAAATCGACCCTAGAATTGCCAGAAAAAAGAAAACAAAGCCTTGAATCAACTTCCTGTTATTCATAACGAATCAAAATAGCCCAAGCATCCTCACCGGTATGAGTTTGAATAATGGAGCCTGTCTCTAAGACAGAAATTTCTTTTGAGACGTACTCTTGTAATTGACCCTTCATTTCATTTGCAAAATCTGCCGTTCCTGAATAGGAAATACCAATCTCGGCTACTTTTTTATCTGCTAGAGTTGCCGTGAACTCTTCCAGCCATTTTTTAAAGGTCTTATTGCCTCGTCCCTTGACAATCGGAGTTAGCTGATGGTCTTTCATTTCCATGATGACACGGATATTGAGTAGGCTACTCAACATCCCTTGAACACGTCCAATACGACCACCCTTGACTAGATTTTCTAGGGTTGATACACCGATGTATAATTCCGTTTTTTCTTTGACTGTTTCAATAGCTGCAAGGATCTCTTCTTTGCTGGCACCAGCTTGTGCCATGCGTGCTGCTTCTACAACTTGGAATTTTTCAGCCTGATCTGTAAAGCTTGAATCGAGTATTGTCACATCAGCACCAGAAAGGGTTGCACCTTGTCTAGCAGCTTCTACTGTCCCTGATAAGGCATGCGACAAGAGAATGGCAATAATCTGACTGCCGTCTTTAGCCAATTCAGCAAAAGTTTCCGCAAAGAGTCCTACTGGGGGCTGACTTGTTTTTGGCAAGTTTTTTGACCCACGCATGAGCTCCAAGAATTCTCCTTCTTTTAAATCGTTGTCAGAGTATACGACTCCGTCAACCATTACAGATAATGGAACAACTGTTATATTCAATTCTTCGACCAAACTGGGTTCGATAGTCGTACTTGAATCCGTAACAATCTTAATCTTTGACATATTTCATCCTACAATTCTCTTCAATTTTGCCATCTATTATAACAAATTTTGACCAAAAAATAAACTTTGGACATAAGCAAAAAGGCTAGTCACCTAACCTTTTTCTACTAATTCTTTTGCTTGATTACGGGCTGCATCTGTGATTTTGTCACCGGCTAACATCTTGGCAATTTCCTCAATACGCTCTTCTTTGGTCAAGAGACGGACACGAGAAACGGTCGAATGTTCATCGGATATTTTCTCAATAAAGAACTGATAATCTGCAATAGCAATGACTTGTGGTAGATGGGAAATAGCCAATACTTGCCCATATTGTCCGATTTTGTAAATTTTCTGGGCAATTGCCTGGGCCACACGTCCAGATACCCCTGTATCCACCTCATCAAAGACAATAGAAGTTTTACCTTCTTTACGGGCAAAGGCTGACTTAATGGCCAACATCAACCGAGACAATTCTCCTCCAGAAGCCACCTTAACCAGAGGCTTGAAGTCTTCACCTGGGTTGGTGGAGATGTAAAATTCTACCGTTTCATTTCCTTCTCGATTAAATTTTCCTTTGGTAAATCGAACTTGGAAACGAGCTTTCTCCATATACAAGTCTTGCAATTCTTGGCGGATAATATCTTCTAAAACAACAGCTAATTCATGGCGTGATTGGCTGAGCTGACCTGCTCGTTCAACCAATTCTTTCTCTAAGTTCTTAAGCTGAACTTCCAAATCATCACCAGATAAATCATTGCCTGTCAATAGATTGTATTCTTCACTGATTTTACTAAAATAGTCCAAAACATCATCGACAGTTCCACCATACTTCTTCGTAATGGTATTGAGCAAATCCAGACGACTTTCCAATTGCAAGAGACGATTGCCATCAAAGTCTAGATTGTCCACCACATCACTGAGACGCTTGATCACATCTTCAACGACATAATAAGCTTCTGTCAGGCTAGAAGAGAGCTGTTTGTAGTCTGGATCAAATTCTTCCAGACTTTGCAAGTCACTCATAGCTGAGCGTAGGTTGTTCAAGCTTGAAAAATCTTCATTGTCTAATAGTGCATAGGCATTGGTCAGTGTATCTGCAATTTGTTTGTGGTTGAGCAGTTTATCGCGTTCCTGATTGAGTTGAATATCTTCGCCAGACTTCAAGTCTGCTGCTTCGATTTCAGCAATTTGGTATTCCAACATCTCAATCCGCGCCTTGTGTTCTTGCTCATTTTTTTGCTTTTCAAGAACTCGTTTACGAAGACTACGATAGGCATCAAAAGTTGTCTGATAACGGTCTTTAAGACTCCAAAACTCAGCTTCTCCGAAACTGTCCAAAAGACGGATATGGTGTTGAGACTTCATCAATTCTTCCTGGTCATGTTGACCATGAATATCTACTAAATATTGCCCAATCTGTTTCAAGACAGATAAATTGACCATTTGTCCATTGACACGGCTAACCGAACGGCCATTTTGTAGGATTTCACGACGGATAATGAGTTCGTCAGCTACTTCAATCCCCTGTTCAAGCAAAATCTGCTCGAGAGCTCTGCTATTTTCAAAGGAAAAAAGCCCTTCAATCTCAGCCTTGGCGGCCCCATGTCTGATAACATCTGTCGTCGCACGCGCCCCTAGCATCAGATTCATGGCATCAATGATAATGGATTTACCTGCACCTGTTTCACCAGATAGGATGGTCATCCCGTTTTCAAAATTCAGTGATACCTGCTCAATAATGGCGAAGTTTTTAATGGACACTTCTAGTAACATGGCTACCACCCTCTAACCGTCTGTTCGATTTGCGAAATAATACCTTCGTTTGTAACGATGAGCAGAATACTGTCATCATCAGCAATCACTGAAAAAACATGTTCTTGAAATTGTTCCAAAATCTGGCGTTTTACCACAGCAGAACTTCCGGGTACCAGACGGAGATTAATCATTTTATCCATCACTGAGACTTCAAAAACATTCTGCGATTTTACCTTAACAAGACCTGCCTTTGGTAAACCGTAAATATATCCCTTATCTGCTGATGGAACCTTAATAATGCCAAGTTCCTTGATGTCACGTGAAACCGTTGCTTGTGTCGCATTGACACCCATTGCTTCTAGACGTTCAACAATTTCTTCCTGTGTATCAATAGGAAATCGGACTACCAAATCTTTAATGACTTCTAATCTTTCTCGTTTATTCATCCTTTTTAAATTCCTCATGTGCTTGATAGACTGTAGTTGTTATGACCTCTTTATCAATCTGGTTTGGTTGTGTTGATTTTTCTAAGTGCGCTAAAAATTCGATATTGCCATGACCGCCTTGAACAGGGGAAAAGCTAAGGGCTTTCACTGAGAAGCCTGTTTCCACGGCCATGTTTGTCACTTCTTCCAAAACTTTCAAGTGAACGGATTTATCCTTGACAATGCCATTTTTCCCAATCTGTTCACGTCCAGCCTCGAATTGAGGTTTGACAAGGGCAACAACCTGGCCGCCCTCCGCTAAAATACGATGGAGTGCTGGTAAAATCAGACTCAATGAGATAAAGCTGACGTCAATGGACGCAAAACTTGGTTGACCAAATTCGAAATCTTCCAACTCAGCATAGCGGAAATTGTACTGTTCCATGCTGATCACACGTTCGTCCTGACGCAATTTCCAAGCCAGTTGGTTGGTGCCGACATCCACTGCATAGACCTGCTTGGCACCAGCCTGCAACATAACATCCGTAAATCCGCCTGTCGAAGCCCCAATATCAATCGTCGTTTGACCCTCAACTGATAATTGGAAAACCTGCAAGGCCTTCTCCAATTTGAGACCACCACGGCTGACATACTTGAGTTTTTCCCCCTTGAGTTTGAGTTCAATTCCCTCATCAATTTTCTCGCCGGGTTTGTCATAACGTTCGCCATTGATGACCGACACAACCAGTCCAGCCATGACGCCGCGTTTGGCCTGCTCCCGCGTCTCGAAAAGCCCCTGTTTAAAAGCTAGTACATCTACTCTTTCCTTAGCCATTGATTCGTAAACTTTCTATGATTTCTTTGATTTTTTCTGTTGAAAATGGGACTTGTTTAGCCACTTGATCTAGCTCGCTGATTGCTTGATTCAAGCTATCTTCTAGAAATATTTTTGAGGCTTCCAAGCCCATTAGGGCAGGGTAGGTAGACTTCTCAGCCACTACATCTTTTTGGGGAGTTTTTCCGATTTCCTCAAAAGTGGCTGTCACATCCAAAATATCATCCCGAACTTGAAAGGCTAGACCAACTAATTGACCTGCTTGTCGCAAATGGTTGATGACCGCATTCGATTGTCCTGCAATCAAACCTGCTGCTACAAAGGGAAAGGTCAATAATTTCCCTGTCTTATTGGCATGAATGGCTTGTAATTGCTCTAAGGTCAGATTCTGCCCTTCACCAGCCATATCCAATATTTGACCAGCAACCATTCCAAAGGTCCCAGATGCCTGGGAAAGCTCTCTCACGAGAGCAAGGATGGTCTCAGCTGGTAAATCAACTTGGGCTAGGAAACCAAATGGATCTAGAAAGAGACTATCCCCTGCTAAAATAGCTGTTGCTTCATCGTAAACCTTGTGGTTGGTCAAGCGACCACGACGGTAATCATCATTATCCATAGCAGGCAGGTCATCATGAATCAAACTTCCCGTATGGATCAACTCGACACATGCTGCCACTTGGTAATGAGCTTGTTTTAATTCCATTCCAAAGGACTCTAAGATGGTCAATAAAAGCAAGGGGCGGATTCGTTTCCCGCCAGCCTGTAGCGAATAAAGAACCGATTGGTTGAGGCGTTCTGCTACCTGAGGTTGGTAAAAGTCTGCCATGGCATCCTCAAGTCGCTGCAATTTACTTGCAACCATTAGTTCATCTCCGCTTCACTGCCATCCGCCTGCATGACCTTGACCAAGGTCTTTTCAGCTTCTGCTAGTGTCTTTTGTAGGTCTTTCGATAGGACCATTCCTTTTTGAAACTCAGCAAGTGCTTCTTCCAGAGCCACATCGCCTCGCTCCAGTTTGGTTACGATTCCTTCTAATTCAGCTAAGTTTTCTTCAAATGTTTTCGTCTGTTTGGACATGTTTTACCTCCACATCAAGTTGACCATCCTTCATCTGGATGGTTAGGTTTTCACCCATCTGTACATTTTCTACACTATCAATCACCCGACCATCTTGACGAATCATGGCGTAGCCACGGGCCACGATGCGACTAGTATCCAGCATGGTCAAGGCCTCAATCAGCTTATCTGCCTTGGCCATCTTATTATCATAGATATTGGCCATATTGCTCTTCAAGAGTCGTTCCTGCTGGATAATTCTCTCTTGGAAACTCTCTACTTTACGACCTGGATGCACACCTTGTAATCGTTGCTGTAGTAGGAGACTAGCCTGTTTCTGCTGGCTATATAGTTCTTTCATCCGTGTCTGCAATTGATTGGTCAAGCGGTCTAATTTTTGTAAATAACCATCATACAGGCGTTCAGGCTGGCGGAACATGACTGACTGGCTAATCTTATCAAGCTGACCTCTCAGGAATTTCAAACGATTGATCATGGCCTGATAGGCTCTATTTTCCTGCTGATTGAGGTAGCCCAGTAAGTCTGCCTTGGTCACAGGTGTTGCTAATTCTGCAGCAGCTGTTGGGGTAGCAGCTCGTTTATCTGCTACAAAATCAGCCAAGGTCGTATCGGTTTCATGACCTACGCTGGAAATGATAGGAATACGGGATTCAAAAATTGCCCGAACCACAATTTCCTCATTGAATGCCCAAAGGTCTTCAATAGAACCTCCACCACGACCAACAATCAGAACATCCAAATCATCCCGTTCATTGGCTCTTTGAATATTGGTAACAACCTCCTGAGCAGCACCATCTCCTTGCACCTTGGTCGGATAGAGAACAATCTCTACGCCTGGAAAACGTCGGCTAACGGTTGTAATAATATCCTGAATAACAGCTCCACTTGGACTGGTAATGACACCGATTTTCTTGGTAAACCGAGGGAGGGTCTGTTTGAATTCTTCTTTAAATAAACCTTCCTGTGTCAGAGCTTGTTTGAGCTGTTCAAACTTGATAGCCAAGGCTCCAATACCATCTGGCTCAGCTTTTTCAATGACAATGGAATAAGAACCATTTGGTTCATAGAGCTGAATGCGCCCGATGACATTGATTTTCATTCCCTCTTCAAGCTCAAAGCCCAGATTCTTATAGACGCCTGCCCACATGGTCGCTTGGATGACCGCCTTGTCATCCTTGAGCGAAAAATATTGATGGCTAGGGCGTTTACGGAAGTTGGACACTTGACCTGTCAAATACACCTTCTCCAAATACGGATCGCGGTCAAACTTTAATTTTAAATACTTAGTTAGATGACTAACCGATAAATATTCAACCATGTCCACTCCTTCTATATTGTATCCCTACTATTATACCAAATTTTGCACTTTTATACAGAACTAGGCCTATTATTTCCGATAGCTTTCCTGTGTTTTTTTCAACAATTTGCTATATAATAGTTTGTGAGAAAATAAGAACTTGTTGACAGGTTCTAAGGAGATTTATATGAAAATTGATGATTTACGAAAAAGTTCTAATATTGAGGACCGCAGGGGACAATCCAGTTCTAACTCATCTTTCTCGTCTGGTTCATCTGGCGGAAATGTCCTATTGGGACTACTCTTTTCACGACTTGGTTGGAAAGGAAAACTACTTGTTCTTGTCCTTTTATTAGCCTTCGGAGGCATGTCAAACCTTGGTGGGTTGCTTTCCCCATCAACAGGGACTAATCCTTACCAATCGAGTCAAGTCACAACGACTGGTACAGATGTGTCTGATGCAGATGCTGAATTCATGAGTAAGGTTTTAGGATCGACAGAAGATTTTTGGACCCAAGAATTTAAAGCCAATGGTTTAACCTACAATGCACCGACTATGGTTTTCTATACTAACCAGACCCAAACCGGGTGTGGAGTTGGTTCCGCCCAAGCCGGTCCATTCTATTGCTCTGCTGACCGCAAGATTTATATTGATACTTCTTTCTATCAAGAATTATCTAGCAAATATAAGGCTGCTGGTGACTTTGCCATGGCTTATGTCATCGCTCATGAAGTTGGTCACCATGTTCAAAATGAATTAGAAGTTCTTGGGGCTTACCATCAAAAACGGGCTCGACTATCCGATAAGGAAGGCAATGCGCTAAATGTTCGCCTAGAATTGCAAGCTGACTATTATGCAGGAGCCTGGGCCAAATATGTTGATGGACAGGGCATCTTGGATGCTGGTGATATTGACGAAGCTATGAATGCTGCCCATGCAGTTGGTGACGATACTCTTCAACAGGAAGCCTACGGCCGTACCGTTCCAGACAGTTTTACCCACGGTACTTCTGAGAAAAGGAAAAAATGGTTTAATCTCGGTTATACCTATGGTGACCTTGCTCACGCCGATACATTCTCCGTAGAGAACCCTTAACCTCTACGCTATCAATAAAAGCTCCTGTAAAATTGCAGGAGCTTTTATCAATACAGTCTACTTATACAGCCGAGATTGACTGCCGATCTATTTTTTACGTCCAGTTAATTCTCTGGTACGATGTTGTTTTTTATGCTCTGTGTGTGAGTGCCGGTTCTTTTTCGAACGATCTTTCTTTCGTTCTTTGCCTTCTTTCTCTTTCTTCTCTTTCGGAACCTTCTCTGTTCGTGGCGCCACTACTTCTAATCCCGCAGCAGAAGCAATTTGATCACCATAAATATAGTGAGTATACTTATTGAAATTCTTTATCACTGCGATGAGAGAGAAGGGCTTTTCTGATTGCTTTTCTATTTCTGTCTCTATTTTGTAAGTGACAGTCTGCACATCTCTGCGGTAGTCTCGAAAGAAAATTTTGGAGAAACGATTTTCGTCCTTCCATTTATTAAATATAGCATTACCCATAAGCCCTGCAGACCAGCCCCATTGCGCATCAAATTCTCCCTTTCCATTTTCAAATGCCCTATACTCATCTCCACCAGCACCTTCTGACTTATAGTGATTTAAAATATCCGTATTACTTTGATCCACTAACTTAGTTAGTTTTAAGCCATCTGGAAGGATAAAATAGTATCCGCCAATCGATTCATAGAATGCCCATTCTCCAGCTTTGAAAGTCACTTCCCACTCAATTTTTTTATCAGTTACGGAAGTTGTTTTTATCAAAACAGATTGCTGTAATTGAAATGGTTTACCTGGATAGTTCGTATCTTGAATATAGGCTGGTTGTTTCTCATTCGGCAATTCTGGAGTAACAGGGAGGGATTCCATATCCAAATTATGTTCAGCTGACCTTACAGCACGCGGTGTAAATTCAGAAAGGGTTGAATCCTCAGCCTTTGTTTCTGGGGTTGCTTCAGCCTTTGGCTCAGAAATGATGTTCTCGACTTCCTCCAGTTTAGAAGACTGGTTTGGAACTTCATCATCTAGAATTTCTCCATTCTCAGCTTCTTTTGTAGCTTGCTCTTCAACCGTCAACGGCTGTTCTTCTAGCATTTGGTTAGAATCTATCGTCACAAGGCTTGCATCGGTTGATACCTCCGTATCCGCCTTGATATGTGATACATTCGCAGTCATTGTAACACCTAATAGGGCACTGCTTACTAGTAATCCAGCTATCATTTTTGTTTTTTTCATAAAATACTTTAACCTCTCTTCATTAATTATTTTCGGCAATTTTCCTTCCAAAATCTATCCTGCTATTTGATACGACCGTTTCTTTTTCCAGCAGATTTTCTTCTCGTATTCGTCCATGCAGGATCCCCATATAGATTGGAAAGAGAAAAATTAAACTATACTTCGCATGACATAGTAAGGCAAGCCCTACTAATTCTGGAATAATGATTAGAAAAATATTCGGATGTCTTACGGTTTGAAATAGCCACTGATGGATAGGATGGTAGGTTTCCCCGAATAGTTGTCCAACTGTCCACTTGTCTCCTAAAATTCTTCTCAGATAATATAAGGTTGCCATCGCAGAAAATAACATCACGAACCCCAATCCACTAAACCAGTCAAATAGGGGCTGTTTTATTAGTGCTTCACATAAGCATGAAAAGTAAAATACCATATGTGCAACTAACCGCCATTTGACATTGTGGATGCTGTCTTCTATTCCACCAGTAAGCACTGTTTTCTCTTCATTTTCAAGAGCTATTCGCAAACAATATAGCCTCAGCAAAACAACCAAACCGACTGAAAAAATAATCACGATAATCCCTCCTTCTACTATTGAATTACAGACTTAGTATATCAAGTCAATCCATTTTCACCCTGCCCATGTTCTATTTTTTATTTATTTTTGTTGGTTGACTAGTGGAGTGACCCTAGCTGGTGCCAAATCAAAAAAATTCCTGAGTCAGTACATTCGAACTCAGGAATTTTTTATGATTTTCATACTTGGTAGCTACGATTGCTAATTTAAAAGAAATTACTCTTCTTTCTTTTTGTTTTTAAATACATACACAAAAGTTGAAAGAGTGGCCAGGGCTGCTCCTAACCAAGTTAAGCTACCGCCTGCTTCTCCAGTCTTTGGCAAAGTCTCTTTGCTCTTCTGAGGTTTCTTACCATCTGACATTTCATCCATTGGCTGTTTGACCGCTGGTGATGTTGTTTTTGACCCTTGTGACTCGGGTTTCATCTTCTCAGAAGGATTATCCGTTTTTTGAGATTCTTTTGCCATCTGATCTTCTTGTTTTGGCTTAGCCATTTTCTGAATATCAGATTTTTCTTTTTCAGATTCTTTAGGAACCTCAATCTTAGGAGTTTCAGTTTGTGGAATCTCTTTTTTCGGAGCTTCTTCTTTCGGAGTCTCTACTTTTGGTTGTTCTAACTTTGGTGTATCTTGTTTAGGATTATCTACCTTAGGCATTTTCTCCTCAGGAATAACCATCTCTGGTTGTTCCTTCTTAGGAACTTCTGGCTGTGGCATGTCCATATGTGACTTCTCGTTAGTAACTTTAACATCTACCAGAGCAATATCATACGAATGATCATCATAGATGACCTTCACATTTACCCCATATTTCCCTTCTACTAGCGGAACTTCTCCAACAATTTCTTTTGTAATTGGACCAGCTTCTTGAGGAACTGTGACAGCATCTAAGATTTTTTTCTCCGCAACTTCTTTTGAGGTTCCTACTGGATACGCTACCCAGTCAACCATTGAAACAATCGGTTCATAAAGTTCATCCTTAGTCTTATTGGGCACCATTTCTTCTTTCTTTGGACTTTCAGGTGCTGGACTTGGTGCTGGTGTGTCTGGCATTTCTGGTACACGAGGCATCTCTGGTCCCTCTGGAGATGAAGTCTCTGGTTTCATAGGAGCTTGCGGTTGCTCTGACTCTGAAGTCGGTGGCACTACCTCTGGTTGTTCCATTTTAGGTGTTTCGCTCTTAGGAACTTCTGGCTGTGACATATCTGGTACTTCTGGAGTTTTAGGTTGTTCTGGTTCTGGAGCAGGAGATGGCATTTCTGGACTTTGTGGCATGACCTTCGGCTGCATTTCTTCTACTTTTGGTTCAACCTTTGGCATTTCAGACATACGAGGTTGCTCTGGACTTCGAGGCATATCTTCATTCGGTTTGTCAGTCTGGTTAGATGTCACATGAACATCAACTAAAGTGACATCGTACGACTTATCATCGTAAATGACCTTTACATTTACTCCGTATTGCCCTGCTGCCAATGGAACGTCCCCAACGATTTCTTTTTTAGTTTCTCCTGCTTCTTTAGGAACCATTACTGCATCAAGAATTTTCTTCTCTGCTTCTTCCTTCGAAGTTCCTACAGGATAAACCACCCATTTGTCTGTTTGGACAATTGGCTCATAGATCTCATCTTTGGTTTTATTTGGCGCCATGTCTTCTTTCTTAGGACTTTCAGGAGATGGACTTGGCGCTGGTGCTTCCGGCTGTTCTGGTACAGAAGGCTTCTTCGGTTGTTCTGGTGTACCAGGCTTCTCTGTTTCCGATACCTTCGGATCAACCATAGGTTTTTCTGGAATAGATGGTGATTTAGGTGTTTCGGGTTTAAATTCTTCAATCTTCTTGACAATAGGGACTACTGTCAGCGAAGAAGTTATGGCATCTGTTTCAAGAATCGTTTTATTGCTGCCATCTACTTTCCACCCCTCCAATTTATATCCTTTAGGAATAACTAATGTTCCTTTTGGGGTATCATTAGTCGGTTTTTTGACTATTTTTGGCAATGCAACTTTTAATAGTGAACCTACAGGAACAGTTACAGAATACGAGCCTTTATAAAAGTAATAAGTTGCATCTGCCAAAGAATCTACATCCTTAAAAGTGATAGAAACCTTATCTATTGTTTTCGGTTCCAACGTTGGGACTTCTGATTTCTTATCTACCTCAGGAGCATTGTCTGGTACTACCATTCTTATTCCAGCAGCAGATACAACATCTGAGAAGAAACCGAAATATTTCATAACAGCGATGACAGGAAGAGTCTTTACATTTGTATTCTCAATTTTAGCTGTCAATTCGTAGGTCACTTTATCTGTATGGCTTGACGGAGCTTTAAGAAAATAGATCTTGGAACTTTCATTTCTCCAATCAGATAACTTCCCTCTCACATTTCCTACTGACCATTCCCACTGTGCGTTAAAACTACGCTCTCCTTCTATCCGATCTTCTTTACTAAAAAAACGATGAGTATTAGAGGATGAGTTGTCCAAGTCTTGGACCATTTTAGGGAATTTATCTAATATATCTGTTTTTTCCCCCTCTACAATCTTTGTCACTTGCAAACTCTTAGGAAGAATAAAATAATATCCCCCGCGTCCTCGGTCGAAAGACCAATTCTTAGTATCGAATGTCACCTTCCATGTAGCCTCATTATTATCCACCTTTACAGGCTCAATTGATACTGATTTTTTATAATAATCACCTTGATCATTACCGCTAAAATTTGTCCCCTGAATTAATCCTTCCTCATCATTTAGGGAGGCCTCCTCCCCCTCTACTACGTTTTTCGATTCTGATAATGAAACTAGCTCTTCATTTGAAACTAGTTCCAAATCTACATTTTCTTTTTTATCTCCCTCTTCTTTCAAAGAAGACTCAGCATTAGTTGAAGGATTATTATCTGCAACCATAACCGCTTCCTCCAATACTGGAGATGGACTATTTTTAGATGTCACGGAAATCTCTTCACTATTTGACTTTGGCGCTTCGGTCACAGCTACTTCTGTAAGCTCTGTCCCTTCTGCTTTGACCAATGATGTTGGATAAAGTAATAAACCACCCAATACCGTTGTACTTAATAATAAGCCTGATATTACTTTTTGCTTGCTCATAATTTGCTCCTTTTAAAAAAACGCATAATCTTTATAAAATACCTGTTTTCAAACTGGAAATTACCCTACTATTCTAAATGCACAGCCTTCCTTGGGTCAGTAGTAATTCATAAAAAACGATATTTAAACTAAATTAATGTAACCACTAGAATGATTTCTCGTAGAGTTCTATCTTTGTATCTCTCTCCGCACACTTCACTCCAACATTTCACCAGCAGACTCTACCTTACCATTAGGAATAATGACTTCCTTCAATAAGATATTTTCTTCATGGATCCGTCTGTACAGTACAACCATATAGATTGGGAATAGGATGATAAAGCTGAACTTGGCGTGGCATAACAGAGACAATCCTATCAATTCGGGGATAATGTTTAAGAAATAATTTGGATGTTTTACTGTTCGAAACAGCCAATGATCAATAAATCGATGGTTCTTTACCAACATCAATTTAACAGTCCAAATATCTCCTAAAATCCTTGTAACCCAGCATAGCATCATCATCGAAAAGAATAATACTGCTAGTCCAAGTACACTCAAGCCATCAAAACTAGCTTGTTTTAACACTGCCTCACTCAAACATGATAAGTAAAAGACAATGTGGACGACTGTTAGTAATTTTGTATTTTGCACTCCGTATTCAGAACCACCATTTGCTAAAATCCGCTGTTCATTTCTTAGCGAAATTTTCAAAAAATACAATCTCAATACAAAAACACTAATAACCCAAAAGACAATCATAATGTCCTTCCCTTCTCTTTGCAAATTCACAGAGTTCTACCCTGTGGCAAAAAAATTATATCAGTCACAACTATTTTCACCCCGCCTTCGGTCTATCTTTTTTGTATTTTTTATATTTTTGCATGTCGTCTTTATCCATCGAACTCTCCGCTTCTCATCCTCATCAAGATTCAAATAGAAGATTCCAACATTCAATAAAAAAAATTGCTCATGACTACTATCTAGTCACAAGCAATTGCTATCTATTTCTTACTGTCAAAATTTTTTTATATCATGGGATAATCTAGGAATCAAATTGAATAACAAAGCGCATTGTCTTTTCATCAGCAGCATAAAATGTATATCCAAATTGGTGTTTTTCAAGAATTTGTTGCACAATGAACAAACCAATCCCTGTTCCACCATCTTTTCTCTGCCGACTAAAATCTGGACGATAGAAAGGTTTGAAGATTTGCGACAATTCCTCCTCATCCAGTACAGTCTCGACTTCATTTTCAATAATTAATTGTTGCTCAGTTAATTGTAGACGAATAGCACCTCCACTTTTTGTATAACGAAATGCATTGTCCAAAACATTTTTTATAGCCTTTAGTAGATAAACTGAATTTCCTTCAATAATAACTGGAGCTAAATCAACTGTAAACTGATAGGGACGAACTTCCGCTAAGCTAAAATAGCTCGCCAATGAATCCTTAATTAACTCATCTAATTGGATACTTCCCTTGCTATCTTTCAATGCCATCTCGAGATTGGTTGCTTCTAAAATGGAATAAACCAAATTAGATTGTTCCTTCAGCAATTCTCTACATTTCTTCAAATAAGTATCATGATCCTGAAAAGGACCGACATTATGAATCATCCCCTCAATCAAGCCTAGCGCACTAGCAATCGGAGTTTTTAATTCGTGAGATGTGATACGGAGAAAGTCAGATTTTTCCTTTTCACGAGCTAAAGTCCTCTCGTTCTCCGTTTTCAATTCCTTGATACTGGTCAAAAGCTTACTATAAAGACTATTGACATCTTGTGCTAGGGTTGCTACTTCATCCACACCAGATACAGAACAATTAATCCCCGGCTCCAAAGATTGCATTTTGCGGGTTGTTGCAGAAATAGCTGCGATTCTACGAGTGGCCAGTCGACTATAAACAAAGGCCGAGGAAACTGCAAGCAAAATGATCAATACCAGAATGAATGGATAGAAGGTAACCAGGGTCTGACTGACATCCGAGAGAGAATGAAAACCGTAATTAAACAGCAAATAGTAGGTCGTCCCTTCAGCGGATTCTATGGCTACTGACCATGAACCAAATTCATCAAAATTCCCTTTCTTTAAATACTCCTCCTCGTTCTTTTTGGCCTCTTCGTCATTGGGATCTGGATAGATAATTTTATTTGACTCGGAGAATAGAGTAATGATGATATTCGGAGTTTTCTGATCGTAATCATCAATTTTCTCTAAAATTTCAACTTCTGGCTTCCCGTCCAGTTGCATCGCAACTCTCATATAATCATCTTTGAGTTCTTGTTTCCGAACTTGATTATAATAGATCGGCATGGCATAATATAATAGTCCCAATAAGGTCAAAGAAATAAAAGTAATCATCACCGTAACAACAATGAAGTTTTTTCTAGCGATTCCCATTGTTAGAATTCCTCAACCTGATAACCTCGACCAATTACCGTTCGTAAAGGAAGAGATGGTAACTTCTTACGTAGATTCTTGATATGATTGTCCAAAACTCGGCTATCCAGTTCTGTATAGCCCCAAATTCCCAGCATTAGATGATCACGATTGACAATTTTTCCACGTCGTTTTGCCAAGTACAGTAAAATCTCGTATTCTTTTTTCGTTAATTGCACTTCTTCTTCTGCCATATAAACCGCTCCACTGGACGGATGGATTTGGATGTCGGCTGCTTCTATAATATCACCTTCACCACGCAAAATATTTTCAATGCGTTTCACAAGAATAATCGGCGAAAAAGGTTTTACAACGTAGTCACTAATCAGTTGATTGAAGCTAACCAATTGAGTGTATTCGTCATCCATTGCCGTTAACATAAGAATTGGAATTTTTGATGTCTTACGAATCTCCTGTAGGACTTCCAATCCTGTCATGGACGGAATCATAATGTCCAATACAATCAAATCAAATGATTCTTCTCGAAATGTTTCAAGTGCAATTTTTCCGTCGGAAATATGGGTCACTTCATAGCCGTGATCCTTTAGAAACTCACAAACTACTTGACTGATAACAATATCATCTTCTACAACCATAATTTTCGCCATTATACTCTCCTTTAAAACATATAAATAAATTGGTATTCTTGTGTCTCTTGTTATATATATATCTACTATCTTGAAAAAACAGATAAAAAATACATCTCGAAGAGAACATGTATAGAATTGTTTGGTAGACTAAACTAAATTAAATTAATAAAGAAAGGACTACTAATGTTCAACTTGAATTCTGAAAAACTGACTGTTCTTAAGTGGTTTGATATTGTCATCCTGAGTCTGATTTTATTTGGTGAGGGAATTTTCAACTCCACACTCCAATACCTGGCACTACAAGATCAAACGAGAACCCTACAGGAAAATCTGACTTTTTCAGCATTAGATAACTGCAAGGCAGTGGCCATTCAAATTGTATGGTTAGCTCTTGCCCTCTTCTATTTACTACTGCGTAATTTTGACTTTTCACAGTGGAAAAAACGAATTCTCTTTACACCGTGGGTTCCACTACAGACTATCGTCATCTTCATTGTCGCAGCCCTCTGTATGGATGTTTTTCAGCTTGTGTCCCATCAAGTTATCGCACCTGCGACACCATCGATGTTTCACTTGGTAGATAAAGCCAGCTATTCATTAATATTCTATGCCTTGCTAAATGGATTCTACGAAGAGATTTTCTTCCTTGGTATCTGTCTGATGGGCAATCCAAAACATACTAAGTGGGCATTTCTCTACTCACTGATTATCCGTTGTAGCTTCCATACCTATCAGGGTCTAGTTTCTGGTATCGGACTAGGATTAATCGTTGGAATTATTTTCCATCTACTCTACCAAAAAATAAAACCTCAAAACATGCTTCCGTTCTTCTTGGCTCATGCCATAGCAGATATTATCGGGCTAACAGTCCTGGGGCATATATACATATAATACGTACACATTTATGACTCACATAACCATCTAAAGGTGATGTGAGTTTTATTTATGCTTCCAGACCCGTTTGAAAGGCAGGGGAGCAGAAGACCTCCATTTCCTACCACTAAGATAGAACTCTATGGCATATCATATCCAGTCAACAGCATATAAATAGTGGCTCAACACAGTCCTTATAGCAGACTTTTCTTTGAATCAATTATGTTTAGTTTATAAAAAGTTGCTCTCATAAAACAACTTCACATTACCTTCTCTGTAGATAACAACAATAGTATATCACAATAAAAAGATATATAGAAAAGTCACTCAAAAGAAACACAGAATACTTAGACAAAACATAGAACTATTTTAAATGTGCTAAAATCACCTCTATTCAGCTGAGGATATTAGCCAGTTTCTAAACTTTCACAATCAGTTTGTGTCTATTCTGCATGGCTGTACAGACGTTCTTTAAATAAACAACAACCACCTCATCGTGCGCATTGAGGTGGTTGTTATCCAAATATAGTAATTGGATTCCTAAGGATGAGGATGAAAATTAGACATTGTATCATAATTCCTGTTAGGTAGTCCACATATCTTCTTTATCATGTGACTACACCAACTACTATGTACCAACTTAGGTGCAAAACATACTATGGATGGCGATATGTTTGCATAATCTATTTTATCATGGAATCCTTAAATTCATTTATGTTTCATCTATTGTTTGTTTACGCTTACTCTATTATCGAGAATTATTCAAATTTTCCCCTTAAAAATTGCTACAAACTGGACCTTATGCATTTTTTCTACTCTTTTTCCGTAGGAATGGGACGACTAAAAGTAGCAAAAATCCTAGTAGGGTCGCAATTCCATTTTTCTCCCCAGTATTAGGTAGCATTTTTCTGTGATCCCGATTTTCTTTCTTCTCTGTTTTTTCAATAGTAGCAGAAGATTTTTTCGTATCCATCTTATTACTACTTGTTTCTTTACCTTTGTTGGAATCCATTTTTTCTGGCATGATTTCCTTTTTACTGCCAGAATTTGGTTGAGTTTTTTCCCTGTCTGACAGAAATTTTTCTTTGATGAGGGCCTCTGTCTTTATCTGAGGTTTTTCCGCAGGTGATGGCTTGATAATTTCCTTGTTAGACAAGTAAATACTGCGTTCCATACCTGTCATGACTTCAGACATCACCTTACCATTAACCAGTACTGTATAGAAGGTACCATCAAGCAACCCCTCTTTAAAAATAGCCTTTCCATCTGCATTCGTCCGCAGCGTTCCAATTGAGCGACCTGTTTTATCCACCAAGGTCACTTCTTGCCCGCTTACAGGATTAGCTCCTGCATTGCGAATAACCACTGTCAACGGTGTCCTGCTGAATTCTGGATCAACAGTCCCCTCCCCCTCAGCAATAAAGCTAGAGCCCAACTGACTCTCACTTCCATTGGCACGGAGGGTATACCCCTGCGCAACTCCATCTACAACTACACTCAAATTAATATTTAAGGGAAGATGATTAAAAATAGCCTGCCCCTTGGCGTTTGTTCTATTGGTAGCGACTACCTTGTGTTCTCTTGTTGAGGTATCCACTATCTGGACTTCCTTATCTGCTAATACTTTTCCGTTTTTATTGATAATGGTTGCTGTAAAAGTAAATCCTTTTTCTTCAGTTTCTTCTTTCTTACTGCTATAAGATGAAGCCTCTTCCTTTACAATTTTATCTGAAGAAAGATAGGCAAAACGAGACTGTCCCGGGAATACCTCTCCAATTTTCTCTCCATTGACATAGTATTCATAGAAAGTACCTTCAACGATTTTGTCAGTAAAGCTGACCTTTCCGTTTTGATCAGATAAGCGACTTCCAAGGGATTCATTAGAAGAGGTTTTTAATTCTACTAATTGAGAAGATAAGGGAGTTGCATCTTCATCCTGAACGGTAATCTCAATCGCCTTCCCACTCAATTGCTCCTTATTAATAACAACATTGGTCTCCGATTCAGGCTTATTAGCTAAATCAGGCATGTTTCCTTCACCTGATACCGTATTGTTACCGTCAACTGTGTTTGCTCTGAAATCCAATTCAGTCTTGTTGGTTGCTACATCTGTTTCCTCCGCTAAAATAGTAGGCATTGAGCCCAGTCCAGCAGTTAAAAGTGCTACAACAGATACAAATCGAATGGTGTGATGTTTTGAAAATAACATAATAGTCTCCTTCTAAAATATAAACTCTTTAATATACCCCCTCAAAAAAGAGCCTTTATTAGTTGTTCTAAATCAAGGCTCTCCTCATCAAAGGGATCTTTTCAGTGTAAAATGATTTTGTATTTTTTATACTCCTACCAGACCTTCAAACGCTCCTCAGGCTTAACATACATAGGATCGCCCTCTTTAACATTGAAGTCTGTATAGAATTGTTCCAGCTGATTCACAATATTATTCACACGGTATTTAGCAGGTGGATGTTCATCAGTAATATTGGCAATTGCAAATTCTTTCGTTGTCACTGCACGCCAAACTTTTCCGTAGGCTTCGAATACTTTCTTGGTATCATAGCCTTTTTTCTTGGCAATATCAATGGCAACTGTCATTCCTCCCAAATCAGCAATAATTTCTCCCGTTGAAATCTCCCCGTTGACATAGTATCCTGGGGCAACTTCCAATTTTGAATAAATATCTGCTGCTTGTTGAACCTTAGCCTTGAATTTTTCCAAGTCTTCTGGTTGCCACCAGTTCACTAAGTTCCCTTTTTCATCAAATTGTGAGCCTGCTCTATCAAAAGCATGGGAAATCTCGTGTCCAATGACAGCACCAATTCCACCCAGATTTGCCTCTGGACTGGCAGATGGGTCATAGAAAGGTGCTTGTAAAATACCTGCTGGAAAAACAATTTCATTGTTTGATGGGCTGTAAAAAGCATTGACAGTGTGCGCAGGCATTCCAAAGTGAGTCTTATCAAAAGGCTTATTAAGCTCAGCAAACTCTTCTTTCAATTTGCTCATCCGAATCGTATCAATATTAGATAGCAAACTACCTCCATCCTCCTTGGCTTGGATGCTAAAATTAGTATAGTCTTTCCACTGATCTGGGTAACCAATTTTAACGCCCATACTGTCTATTTTTTTAAGGGCATGCGCTTTTGTCTCCTCAGACATCCACTGTACTGCTTGGATACGTTCGCGATAGGTTGACTTGATTTCTTCCACCATTTTGAGAACATCTGCTTTAGATTCTTCTGAAAAATGATTCTTCACATAAAGTTTGCCAATCAAGTCCGCAAAGTTTTCATCAACAGCAGATTCGACAACTTCATCATGACTTGGAATATTTACAGTCCCTTCCATTGCCCCCTCATAAGTTGCCTTAGCTTCAATAACATCTTCTGATAAATAATTGCTGTAGTGGGCAATCAAACGATATTGGAGCAGAGCTTTAAGAGCTGCAAGGTTCTTTTCTTGATACAATTCATTTAATTTCTTAAGAGCATCTGGTTCTGATACCACCATTATTGCAGCATGCTCAAGCTCCAGTTCTGAAGCAAGTGCTGAAATTGGTAGATTGGGTGCTAATGCTTTCACCTCATCCCAGGTCTTTTGATTATACATTGCATCAAAATTATCTGCCTCTTTCTTTGGACGCTGCACTATAGCCATCTCTTTTTCCAAGTTAAATACAAGCTCTGCCTTTGCAGCGGCTTCCTTGGAATCATCCCCTATTAAATGAAAAATTTTTTGTAAATACTCTTTAAAGGCTTTCTGACTTTTCTGTGAAAAATCATCAGTCCCTTCATAGTTCTCTTTCGCAAAACTTAATTTATGAGGGTCAATATAGAGAGAATTTTTATTACTATCCTTTATATCCTGGGTGACACTCAAATTGATGAGTGTTCGGATATTTTTACCATACATAGAAACAAAAATCTTGCTCACTTCATCCATTGTAGAGGCTTTCTGTATCTCGTCTAGAAACGGTTTGAGCGGTTCAATTCCTAGTTTATTTCGCGTCTCAAAATCAGCCGCTAAACGATAAAAGTCAATCAGCTTTCTCTCCTCACTTCCGATTTTCAACTGCTGATAATTTTCATCCAACTGGTCAATCATTTCTAGGATTTTTTCTTGTGTTCTGTCTGTCATTTGAGCAAAGTTATCGATTTGAGCCTGACCTTCTCCCAATTTTGTTTCCTTCAACCATTCAGCATTGATATAAGAATGAAAATCGGTTTGCGGTGTTGCTTGCGGAGTCGATTTCCCCACTCCACAGGCTACTAGAAATACCACAGAAAACATGGAAACTGCAGTTAACTTAAGCGTCTTATTCATCTTGATTACACATACCTTTCGTTAAATTTGAAATGAAGTCAATAATTTACTATTTCTTTAAAATAAATACTGTCTACTTATCTCCTCCTTATCAATAAATGCACAAATAAGTCAGACTATCCCTACTCGTCCATTTCGCCTCATCTCTAGATTTAGCTGAGCAGTCCCCATCCTGTAAGACACAAGATAAGTCTCGCGCATTTTCCAAAAGAGACCAATAGCCGTTTGTCCATGTCATCTTAGCAACTGCCGATAGGAGGTCTCAATCGAATCATGTGCTTGTTGCACAAAAATTCTCCTTAGCCTGATGTCAGCAGTCACTTCAGCATAGATTTCAGCGCCTGACTAAACCATCTAATGAGTCTCAATTTCCCTTAGAATCAGCCTCAGTATATCACACCAAACCCCTTCAAAACGGGAAAACTCAAAAGAAATACAAAAAGCTTATACAAATCTTATATTGCCTAAAAAAGAGATGCAATCATTCTTACCGACTCTCCTTCCCTTTCTCATACAACAGAAATACAGCCATATAAAAACCTGCCTCTAGGAAGGAAGAGACAGGTTTTTATATTATGAATTGAAAAAGATTTTAGAAGGCAATAGTAAATAAAGAAGTTTTTAGAGTTTATGCGAATCATTTACTGGACTACGATATTTTAATGAATTAAAAAAGTTTGTGAAAGTTTTGTTTGATTATGAAATTTCAGTGTATAAGAAAGTTTTATTAAATTATGAAGGACAAAAATTATAAGATTGATAAGAATTACTCTCTAAGCTATGAGAAAGTTATTTCAAAATTTCTTTCAACCAATGTCAGATTCATTAAAAGTCCTAGTCAATGTACTTTTTCTTGTATGCCTCATCTGAACGAGACTAGATTTGTACAGATGATTCCATTTGAGACTATCTCTAAAACTTCTTTTCGGTACGACGATCTATCTGATACATAGTACCTTTCCATTGTCATGGCCGCTAATTTAACCAAAGGTAAGCAAGAAATATTAAATTAGTTCCGACAATTATTGGAATAACTATGACGTTCACTTCAGATTACATTTCGCTTTGCTATGACTTATTCCATCATAACTCCTTTTCAATTTCATCATTCGCTATCTTAATCGATACCGTGAAGTTAGTATAGCATAAAAAAATGTCAAAAAAACAAAACATATACAAATATTACATAAAAACTAGGGTAGGGTTATATAACCTAAAAAACAGATATGTATCATCTCTTACACAAACACCTTTGGCTATTCGTAAGAAATAATATGAACTTCGCTGTGTTTACTATTTATAGTAAAGTCATTTCTCAAAGTTTTCTTCCCATCCAAACCAGCTTGACATTTTTACAATATACTAGCCTACACTTATCATTCTATCCAGCTTTTTTGCGTGATTATGTGGCTACTCTAATAACAGCCATTAACGTTAAACTTTGTAGACCTTCATTCTCCAACTACATCGTACAACGATTGAATTTTTCAAATAAATCATCTTACAGATAAAGCGTATACAAATAATAGTCTGTCCCCACCTACAAATTTCTCGTTTATGATAAGATGAGTGTGTAGAGGAATGGCCATTCTTTTATATATTTTTTTAGAAAGAGGTGCTTTATGAAGAATCAACTTAAAAGTAAAGCAGTAGCTATTTTACATGCACAAGCAATTCCTGCCCTAGCACTAATCACAATGATTGGAATGGCTGGGACAACTGCCACTATCCACGCCGACACCCAGGCAGCTAACATGCCTGTTGAATCGGCTCAATTTAATGGATATTACGATTTTCTCTTTCCACAAACAACAGAAACTCTAACATTGGCTCAGGAATTACGTGCCGATTTAGAAGACCGTATTAGCGAGGTGGAAAAACGAGCTTCTTACTCTCCCGAAGTCACAAGCCAAGCTGATGAATTACGCGTAAAAGTTCAGCAGCTTGACTTTGTTTGGGGTTCCAAAGATGATTTGATTCAGATATACGAAATGATTCTTCAAGATATTGCGATTTGGAAGGCACAAGTAGAGGATCACGGCTTAAATCCTATTGATGACTATCCATATCTAGATGGTGACATCATTCCTCTTCGTCGCACTCCTGAGTTTTATGAATTACGAGACGAATTAAAAGCAGACTTGGAAAGCCGTATCACTGAAATCGAAAACTTGGAATCAAGAAAAGGCTATTGGACTCCAAAAGCTAATAATTTCCGCAACCAAGTTATGAAACTTGAATACTATCACATTGAACAGTCCCTAATTCAAGAATATGAGAGAATCCTTCGTAATCTTGCAACCTGGCGAACACAGGTGAACGAATCCTAATCCTTTTACTACCATTTCACTTTTCATAGTTTATAAAATTACGTATAAATTCCTTTTATCATCAAACAATGTATAAACTAGAGAGAGCAACTGCTCTCTCTTTATTTCTTTATTTGAGACCAGTCTACAGTAATGCCAATCATTTCATACTCCACGCAATAAAACACTCCTGTGTCTAGTTTTATACTAGAATTCAACAGGAGTGTTTTTTTCTATATGTCATTTTAGGAAGTATTCAAACCAAGATGGGTTTTCGGATGTAGATTACAGTTCAATCCTCCAACCGATTTCCCACTCGATAAAACTACCGTTGTTATAATCTACGCGTCCGTGCTCATATCCAAGTTCAACAAATGATGGCCAATCATCATTACTACTTTCGTCTGGGAGCTGGGTTTCACCACTTTCGCCTGGAAGGGGACGATGACCATTGTTACCGCTTAAGTTAGGCAAGTGCTTTTCACCACTTTCACCCGGAAGTTGATGACCGCCATTATCACCTCTTAAGTCTGGGAGCTGGCTTTCGCCACTAGCACCTGGAAGAAGACGATCGCCATTATTACCACTTAAATTTGGCACGTGGCTTTCACCACTTTCGCCTGGAAGAGGACGATGACCATTGTTACCGCTTAAGTTAGGCACGTGGCTTTCACCACTTTCGCCTGGAAGGGGACGATGACCATTGTTACCGCTTAAGTTAGGCACGTGGCTTTCGCCACTAACACCTGGAAGTTGATGACCACCATTATTACCACTTAAATTTGGCAAGTGGTTTTCACCACTTTCACCTGGAAGTTGACGGTCCAAATTATTGCCACTTAAGTCTGGGAGCTGACTTTCACCACTTTCACCTGGAAGTGGACGATAACCATTATTGCCACTTAAGTTCGGCACTTGACTTTCACCACTAGCACCTGGAAGTTGACGGTCACCATTATTGCCACTTAAATTCGGCACGTGGCTTTCACCACTAGCACCTGGAAGTTGACGGTCACCATTATCACCGCTTAAGCCTGGGAGCTGGCTTTCACCACTTTCGCCTGGAAGTTGATGACCGCCATTATTACCGCTTAAATTCGGCAAGTGGTTTTCACCACTTTCACCCGGAAGTGGATGACCGCCATTATCACCGCTTAAGTTAGGCACTTGACTTTCGCCACTTTCACCGGGAAGTTGAATACCACCATTATTACCGCTTAAGTCTGGGAGCTGGGATTCGCCACTAGCACCTGGAAGAAGACGATCGCCATTATTACCACTTAAATTTGGCACGTGGCTTTCACCACTTTCGCCTGGAAGGTGAAGACCACCATTATTACCACTTAAATTTGGCAAGTGGTTTTCACCACTTTCACCTGGAAGTGGACGATAACCATTATTACCGCTTAAGTTAGGCACGTGGCTTTCGCCGCTAGCACCTGGAAGAGGACGATCGCCATTATTGCCGCTTAAGCCTGGGAGCTGGCTTTCACCACTTTCGCCTGGAAGTGGACGATGACCATTATTACCGCTTAAGTTAGGCAAGTGGCTTTCACCACTTTCGCCTGGGAGCGGACTATGATTGCGGCTACCTAAGCCGGAATCGCCGGGGACGACAGTCTCACCTTCCTTGCCGGGAAGTGGATGACTATTACGACCTTCTAGATGGGACTGTTTTCGTGCAAGTCGCCCTTCAAAGTAACCTCTCTCATAGTCCGGATCTGGAATAGGAGCTTTTCCAAACCCTCTATAACCATCTAAATAACCTATTTCATAGCCTGTTTTCCATCCCTCTTCTGAACTAGATTCACTTAATTTCGGTCCACGATTGTCTCCCTCCGAACCTGGGAGAGGACGATCGCCATTATTGCCACTTAAGTTAGGCACTTGGCTTTCGCCACTTTCACCTGGAAGTTGATGGCCACCATTATTGCCACTTAAATTTGGCAAGTGGGTTTCACCACTTTCGCCTGGAAGAGGAAGGCCACCACTATTGCCGCTTAAGTCTGGGAGCTGGCTTTCACCACTTTCACCGGGAAGTTGAAGACCGCCATTATTACTGCTTAAGTTAGGCACTTGGCTTTCGCCACTTTCACCTGGAAGTTGATGGCCACCATTATTGCCACTTAAATTTGGTAAGTGGGTTTCACCACTTTCGCCTGGAAGAGGACGATGACCATTATTACCGCTTAAATTTGGAAAGTGACTTTCACCACTTTCGCCTGGAAGGTGACGGTCACCATTATCACCGCTTAAGTTAGGCACTTGACTTTCGCCACTTTCGCCTGGAAGAGGACGATTGCCATTATCACCACTTAAGTTAGGCACTTGGCTTTCACCACTTTTACCTGGAAGTTGACGGTCGCTATTATCACCTCTTAAGTCTGGAAGCTGGCTTTCGCCACTAGCACCTGGAAGTTGATGGCCTCCATTATTACCACTTAAGTTAGGCACTTGACTTTCACCACTTTCGCCTGGAAGGGGACGGTCACCATTATCACCGCTTAAGTTAGGCACTTGACTTTCGCCACTAGCACCTGGAAGTTGAAGACCACCATTATTACCGCTTAAGTCTGGGAGCTGGGTTTCGCCACTAGCACCTGGAAGAGGACGATGACCATTATTACCGCTTAAATTCGGCACTTGACTTTCACCACTAGCACCGGGAAGTTGATGATCGCCAGTATTACCGCTTAAATTCGGCACTTGGCTTTCACCACTTTCACCTGGAAGAGGACGATCGCCATTATTGCCGCTTAAGTTAGGCGCTTGGCTTTCGCCACTAGCACCGGGAAGGGGACGGTCACCATTATTACCGCTTAAGTTAGGCACTTGACTTTCACCACTAGCACCGGGAAGGGGACGGTCACCATTATTACCGCTTAAGTTAGGCACTTGGCTTTCGCCGCTTTTACCGGGAAGTTGATGGCCTCCATTATTACCACTTAAGCCTGGGAGCTGGGTTTCACCACTTTCACCTGGAAGTTGAAGACCACCATTATTGCCGCTTAAGTTAGGCACTTGACCTTCACCACTTTCACCTGGAAGTTGACGGTCACCATTATCACCTCTTAAGTCTGGGAGCTGGGTTTCACCACTTTCACCTGGAAGTTGATGGTCACCATTATTACCACTTAAATTTGGCAAGTGGGTTTCACCACTTTCACCTGGAAGAGGACGATTGCCATTATTGCCGCTTAAATTTGGCAAGTGGGTTTCACCACTGGCACCTGGAAGTTGATGGCCATCATTATTACCACTTAAATTCGGTACGTGGCTTTCACCACTGGCACCTGGAAGTTGATGGTCACCATTATTACCACTTAAATTCGGCACTTGACTTTCACCACTAGCACCTGGAAGTTGATGGTCACCATTATTACCACTTAAATTCGGCACTTGACTTTCACCACTAGCACCTGGAAGCGGATTAGGTGTACGACCCCCTAAGCCAGAATCGCTGGAAAGTGGACCACTATTATCGCCACTACTACCTAATAAGCGATGCATTCCAGCATTGCCATTCTGTCCTAATTGCTGACTAGTTCCCCCTTCACCCGCTAATTGAGAATTTCTATTTTCACTTTCTTGATGATAAACGCTCGATTCTGAATTTTGAGGGCTTCGATTTCCTCCTTCTGAACCCGGTAATGTCCTAGTATTCCGACCACTTAATGCTGAATTTTCTCCCTCGGTTTGCTGCTCCATCCTGCTATTCTCAACAATAGACAATCGTTGCTCATTTGCATTTCCACCCGGTCTTAGAATTTTATTTCCGCCTACGACTAGACCAACCGAAGCTAACGTGACAATGGCACCTGCATATAGCCATCGTTTCCCTGATTTCCACATCCTAAAACGGCCTTGAAATTTGAAAAAATTATTTGACATCTGTGAATATACCTCTCTACTTATTTTTTCACATTCTTAAAAAACGTACGTCATTCATTTGTACTGGATAATTTTATCAAAAAAATATCCCGTAAAAAGCCTCTTACAGCAAAAAATAGATAAAAAATATCCAAAAAATACGAACGTTTTACCTTTCTCCCTCAAACTTTTCACGATAAAAAAAGCCATCATTTTTGATGACTTTTCTCTTAATTGTTCTGACTTAAATTATTATAAACCATACAAATAAAATAGAAGAATAGCCTCGTATCTTATTTGTAAATACTAAAATTTTACAGAATCTTAATTTGTCCGAATCCGTACTCATCTACTAAGCATGGATCTGACGTCTTAAATCCACCTGCTGGAGAGTGTTGCAATGTAAAATCTCCATTTTCAATCTGTTTTGCAAGCTCATTATTCACTTCACCTTCTGAGCCACGTCCACCTGGTCTATAGTGGTTGATAAATGTATAATCACCCCAACTATTTTTTGTTTCTACTTCCTCACCTTCAAATCGATATGGATCTGATGTTTTAAAGCCAGTTGCTGGAGAGTGTTGCAATGTAAAATCTCCGTTTTCAATCTGTTTTGCGAGCTCATTGTTCACTTCGCCTTCTGAGCCACGTCCACCTGGTCTATAGTGGTTGATAAACGTATAATTACCCCAGCTATTTTTTGTTTCTACTGCCTCCCCATCAAATCGACATGGATCTGATGTTTTAAAGCCAGTTGCTTCAGATGATACAGCTGTAAATGTTTCTGCTTGTGCAGTAGCTCCTCCAAATAATGCAAGTCCTGCTAACAAGGTTACTGCACCTAATTTTAATGTTGACATAAAAATACTCCTTTAAATTTTTCTTTTCCGTACCAATGTACGGTTTTATTATAACAAAAATACAATTTATGAAAAGACGTTTTTTTCAAAAAATAGATAAAAAATAGCCTAAAAATACCAATAAGACGAACTCGATTTTAATACCTATTCGATAATCGAATTTAATCATTACGCTTCTTTAAGATGCTCATAATCAAAACTGTAAAGAATAAGCTGACAGCTCCCAGAATGGCTAAAAGCATCCCGTTTTTCTCACCTGTTTTTGGGAGGGAAACGCTCTGGCTTTGCTTAACAACAGCATGTAAATCCTCTTTTCTTTGCTTGTCTTCTTCCATGGCTTCAGATTTTTTTGATGGAGCCACCTTCTCTTCCTTGCTCCCCATTTTTTCTTGATGACCCTTTGACTCCAAGCTCACCTTCTCCTGAACAACATCCATTTGCTGTCCCATCTGCTGATTCTCTCGTGACAAACTCATTGATGGGGACTGAGAAGAGTTTGGTTGCTTCATATCATTTGTCTTGACTTCATCTGTGATGGCATCATTTTTTCTGATAAGGGGTGCTGGTTTACTAATCCGCTTCCCTTTTCCTTTTTGTACTGTCACAACCTCCCAAGCCATCTGACTCCCATCTTGGTCAAAAGCCCTGAATGACAGAGTTTCTCCCTCTTTTAATACTCGATTTCCTAAATCAAATACAAACTGACCTGTAGCATCAGCGGTTGTCCGAGCAAGCATTTCTTCAGCCTTATGTGTCGATACCAGTTCTACTGTCACTCCTGGGGCAATTTTTCCACTAATATAGCCGTGATCAGTTGTCACTTCGTCCACTTGAAATGGCAAGTCACTCTCATCCTCATCTTCTAAATATTGACCAACGACTACCTCTTTTGAGGCCAACAAAATATTTGTCTTTGGATCTAGAATCTCAAAACGAATTTTCTCTCCTTTTTCAAAGGGGAGTTGTAAATCTTGAATTTGAAAACCGAAAAAACCTAATTCATCAACTTGGACAGGCGGGTATACCTTACCTTCAATTGATGAAACCATCCGAACATAGGCATGTGGAAACAGAGTTCTACCAACGATATAATCTTTCTTATTGTGCAAAGTAGGGACAACAATCGGGTTTTCAAAAGTTGCCTCATCCATATCTACCTCTTGTAAATAAGTCACCAAGGGGGCAATAACAGCCTTATCTAATTGTTTGCTTGGACCATCTACCGTGTCAATATAAATTGATTCAACTTCTCCTTGCTGATTGTACACCAAGCGGTAATATTGCTCTCCTGGTTGCAATTTCGGTAAGGTAACTTTAAAGTTCCCTGTCTTATCAGCAATTGCTTCTTCCAAAAATTCAAAAGTAGCAACATTATATAATTGTACTTGACCAAACGGCACCGTCTGCCCCTCCAAAACGGAATTATCACTTGAAAGTGGCTTCACCATTATCTGTGAAGGGCTATCTGTTTTTTCCCACGGAATAACAATATGATTTGTAATAACTGGACGATTATCCTCAGAAATAAATGATAAAACTAGTTTGTCATTCGCCTTAAATTTCGAGCCTGCTAAACTGTCAGAAAAAGTCACCTCAAATCGCCCATCTTCATTGATTGGCGTCTTATCCGATACAAAACTTCCATTTATAGACAGATAAACAAATCCCTTAACAGAGGTATGCCCAATGACCTTATTGGCATGTTCCAAAATTGGTTCCACCAGAACTTGGTGTTGCCCATCTTCTGTCTTCTCTAGTCGTTCAGTCGGAATTTTATAAGCATCTGGATGACGCTCAGTTTTGACAGTTTCAATCAGTTCTTCACCTTCGCCCTCAGACTCTTCTTCAGATTCTTTCGGAAATGAACTAATCTCAACCACTTGGTTATAGCCCAATGGCTTCTCTAAAGAATGTTTAAACTTACCTTCTTCATCCGCTTCTAGACTATTATCAATGGAAGTAATCGCTTCACCATCCACAGAAATAAATACATATCCTCCAGGAATAGTCTGACCTGAAATTTGCTTGTCACCAGCATGGACAGGATCGATTTTCAAGATGCTTTCTTTAGCCTTTTTCTCGCTGTCAGGAAGACTAGCATCCGTCGGTTTCACTTCTACCTCAGTAGCTTCTTCCTTTTCTGTTTTTCTATCCGAATCTTCTACCAGCTCTTCTTCAATAGCAAGTGGCGTTTCCCTTACCTTGGCTTCGATTTCTGTACTCATAATAGCTGTTTCATCAGCTTTTGCAACTGCTCCAACACCTGTTCCAAACCACATAAGCGCAATCATAACAGAAGCTAATCCAACCTTACTCTTTCTCAACGAAAAAATTTCAGTCTGTCTATTCATTTTTTCTCCTTGTTTTCTATCATTTAATACTCAACACACACAGTGCCTACTCTAATTATAGAAAACCAATCTCACATAGTATTATGTTTCGTTTGTTTTTTATCTAATCTGCCCATGCTCATTCCCAAGAATAAACCTCAAAACGAAGCTTGGCTCAAGACCAGTAGCACTTCTCTGATTTCGTCTTCCCACTCCCAAAATAAAAAATACCAGCTACACCACATAGCTGATATTTCAGATAATTATTTTGCACTTCTGACACAAGCTTCATAGGTCTGTTCCATCAACATGGTAATAGTCATCGGACCAACACCACCTGGAACTGGGGTAATATAACTTGCTACTTCTGATACTTCATCATATTTGACATCACCGATTAGCTTGCCATTTTCATCACGATTCATACCAACATCAATTACCACGGCACCTGGCTTAACAAATTCCTTGGTCACAAAATGACCACGACCAATGGCAACAACAAGAATATCGGCCTGACGAGCAAGATCTGGCAAGTTTTTGGTACGAGAATGTGCAATCGTTACAGTAGCATTGGCATCCAATAGCAGCTGTGCCATCGGTTTACCAACAATATTAGAACGACCAATAACTAAAGCAGACTTCCCTTTCAGCTCAATCTGATATTCCTTGAACATTTCCATAATTCCTGCTGGAGTAGATGGAATCATGACAGGATGACCTGACCAGAATTTCCCCATGTTAGTCGGATGAAAACCATCCACATCCTTATCTGGGTCAATAGCCAACAAGACCTTCTCCTCGCTGATGTGGGCTGGTAAGGGCAATTGCACCAAAATACCATGCCATTCATCATCCTGATTATAGCGCTCAATCAAATCCAACAAGTCTGACTCAGAAATCGTATCTGGAACGCGAACAACCTCACTCTTGAATCCAGCAGCTAGAGCTGACCGCTCCTTATTCCGTACATAAACCTGACTAGCAGGATTTTCGCCAACTAAAATAACTACAAGACCTGGTACCAAACCCTTTTCTTCTTTTAATCGAGCAGTTTTCTCCGCCAAGGCAGCCTGCATTTTTACACCTAGTGCTTTCCCATCAATGACTGTCATACCTACACTCCTTTTGTTTTTTCTATTATACCCTAAAATTCTCCGACTGACTATACTTGTACAAAGTAGAATATAGCATGTAGCAAAAAACTCCGAACAATATCGGAGTCGTACTTATTTGTTCATTTATAGTCTTTTAGTTTACTTTTAGTACTAGGCAACGAGCTGCAGACAGTACTGGAGTACGGCAAAGCGAGTTAACGAAGTAATAAAAGAAAAACTAAATGACTATATTACAAGACCTTAGACAAGAAATCCTTAGTCCGTTCTTCCTTGGTATGTTCAAAGACTTCTTCAGGCGTTCCATCCTCCACGATGACACCACCATCCATAAAGATAACCCTGTCAGCTACCTCACGCGCAAATCCCATCTCATGAGTCACGATAACCATGGTCATCCCTGACTTAGCCAAATCCTGCATAACAGCAAGAACTTCACCAACCATTTCAGGGTCTAGTGCAGAGGTCGGTTCATCAAAAAGTAGGACATCTGGGTCCATGGCCAGACCACGTGCAATAGCGATCCGCTGTTGCTGACCACCTGAAAGGCTTTGTGGATAGGCATTCGCCTTATCTGGCAATCCTACCTTTTCAAGTAATTCCTTAGCCTTCTTCTCAGCCTCATCCTTTGCAATTCCCTTTGTCTTAATAGGTGATAAAGTAATATTATCTAATACCGTCATATTCGGAAAAAGATTGAACTGTTGAAAAACCATTCCCATCTTTTCGCGCATCTTGAAAATATCATTTGACTTGTCAGTAATATCAACACCTTCAAATGTAACAGTTCCCTTGGTCGGTACTTCTAAGAGGTTCATTGTACGTAAGAAAGTCGATTTCCCTGACCCTGATGGACCGATAATAACGACTACCTGACCTTGTTGAATATCTAAATCAATTCCTTTTAGAACCTCATTCTTTCCGAAGTACTTATGTAAATCCTTGATAGAAATAATCGCATTAGACATGGAACTGTCCTCCCTTGTTCAACTTTTTCTCAAACGACTGAATAATCACTGTTAGCACCGTTGTCATAATTAGATAATAGCTCGCTGCAAATACAAGTGGTGTTAAAGGAATATAAGAAGTGGATTGAACTGTCTGAGCACCGTTCCATAATTCCATCACACCGATGGTTGATAACAGGGAACTATCCTTAACAATAGTCACAAATTCATTTCCCAAGGCTGGAAGGATATTCTTGATAGCCTGTGGCATGATAACGTAACGCATCGCCTGCTTTGGTCTAATACCAAGCGAATAAGCAGCTTCCAGCTGTCCTTTTGGTACAGCATTAATACCTGCACGAACAGTTTCAGATACATAGGCACCCGAGTTCATCGAAATAACAATAATACCTGGAATCAAGCGTGTCAAATCTACCGTCAAAATTCCTAGCTGAAAAGTTGGTGCTACAAAATGTGTCATCGCAAAAGCAATCATAATCTGGACAATCATCGGTGTACCACGAAAAATCCAGACATAGATATTAGCAGACCAAGCTAAAACTTTATACTTACTACGCTGAGCAAAGGCAAGCAACACACCTAAAATACTACCAAAAAATACTGAGAAAAATGCAATAATGAGGGTAACAATTGCCCCATAATTAAAATAAGCCCAATACTCAGGCAAAAAAGAAAAATTCATTCATCCTACTCCAATTCTGTCATTTAGAGTCTATTATACCATTTTTGAATATTTATGCAATACTTTTGTTTATAATATTCATTTCACATAAGAAAAAAGCACCCTTAGGTGCCTCTCACTTCTTCTTAGTACAATAGCTCATAGATTTCCATTGCAATCAAGTCGATGCTATCAAACGCGTACGTTTCACGAGCAGCAACATCACGCAAGGTAAATACTGAACCATTTTCCTCGTCATAGCTATAAGCCACTTCTGCAACAACAATACCATCACGTTCGAAATTACGTTTCAACGTACCGCCGTCATTAGCCATAGCTTCCAGACGATTGATAATTCTCACCAAATGTGATTCCATATTCGTTCTCCTAATCCTTTTTATAGGAATATTTTACCACATATTGCCAAAAAAGTCTTATTTTTTCCCTATTTTCTTCCTATCGCCCTATTTTTCATAGAAAGTTTTTCCAAGCGTAGTAGTTTCTTGATTTTTCTATGAATCTTGTTATAATAAAGCTAGAACTGACCTTTTTTGACTATTTAACAATAGGTCACATTTTTCACAGAAAGAGGTAGAATTATGCTCTGCAAAAATTGTAATATCAACGACGCAACGATCCATCTCTACACCAACTTAAACGGTAAACAACAGCAGGTAGACCTCTGTCACAACTGCTATCAAATCATGAAAACAGACCCTAATAATGCCATCCTACGTGGGTTGGGAGATTTAACAAATCCTAACAACATGGATCCCTTTAGTGAATTTTTCAATCACCTAGGTGGCTATCCTGGCAATACCCCTGCTGGAAAAAATCGCGAACAGACTCCTCCCACTCAAGCCGGTGGGCATAATGGACGTGGTGGACAGACCCCTCCTCCGCAACAACCCCAACAACCAAATGGGCTCCTTGAAGAATTTGGTATCAACGTTACCGAAATTGCCCGTCGTGGGGATATTGATCCAGTAATCGGTCGCGATCAAGAAATTACCCGTGTCATCGAAATTCTCAACCGTCGTACAAAAAACAACCCTGTTCTTATCGGTGAGCCTGGTGTAGGTAAAACAGCGGTTGTTGAAGGCTTGGCTCAAAAAATTGTTGACGGCGATGTCCCACAGAAATTACGAGACAAGGAAGTCATTCGTCTGGATGTTGTCAGCCTCGTACAAGGAACAGGTATCCGTGGACAATTTGAAGAACGCATGCAAAAACTCATGGAAGAAATCCGTAATCGTCGCGAAATCATTCTTTTTATTGACGAGATTCACGAAATTGTCGGTGCTGGATCTGCAGGCGATGGTAACATGGATGCAGGTAATATCCTCAAACCAGCCCTCGCACGTGGTGAAATGCAACTAGTCGGTGCAACAACGCTCAACGAGTACCGTATTATCGAAAAAGATGCCGCCCTAGAACGCCGTATGCAACCTGTAAAAGTTGAAGAACCAAGTGTCGAAGAAACCATTACCATTCTCAAAGGTATCCAAAATAAATACCAGGATTACCATCATGTTAAATACTCCGATGCTGCTATCGAAGCTGCCGCAGTACTGTCCAACCGCTACATTCAAGACCGTTTCCTACCAGACAAGGCTATTGACCTTCTGGATGAAGCTGGTTCAAAAATGAATTTGACCCTCAACTTTATTGATCCAAAAGAAATTGACCAACGCCTGATTGATGCCGAAAATCGTAAAGCACAAGCTACACGGGATGAGGACTATGAAAAAGCGGCCTATTTCCGTGACCAAATTGCTAAGTACAAGGAGATGCAAAAGGCAACTATCAGCGAGGAAGATATTCCACTCATTACTGAGAAAGAAATTGAGGCCATCGTTGAGCAAAAAACAAATATCCCAGTTGGTGATTTAAAAGAAAAAGAACAGTCCCAGCTTGTGAACCTCGCTAGTGACTTAAAAGCCCATGTTATCGGACAAGATGAAGCAGTTGACAAGATAGCTAAAGCCATCCGCCGTAATCGTGTCGGTCTCGGTGCTCCAAATCGTCCAATTGGATCCTTCCTCTTTGTCGGACCAACAGGTGTCGGTAAAACCGAATTGTCTAAGCAATTAGCTATCGAACTCTTCGGTTCGGCGGACAGCATGATCCGCTTCGACATGTCCGAATACATGGAAAAACACGCTGTCGCTAAACTCGTCGGAGCTCCTCCAGGCTATGTAGGCTATGAGGAGGCTGGACAATTGACTGAAAAAGTCCGTCGTAATCCTTATTCACTCATCCTCCTTGACGAAGTTGAAAAAGCCCACCCAGATGTCATGCACATGTTCCTTCAGGTCTTAGACGATGGGCGTCTGACAGATGGACAAGGTCGTACTGTCAGCTTCAAAGATACCATCATCATCATGACATCAAATGCTGGTACTGGAAAAGTTGAAGCAAGTGTCGGTTTTGGTGCGGCTATGGAAGGGCGGACTCAATCAGTCCTTGGCCAACTTAGCAATTTCTTCACACCTGAATTTATGAACCGATTTGACGGCATTATTGAGTTCCAACCACTGAGCAAGGAAAACCTACTTGAAATCGTCAGCCTCATGCTAGACGATGTAAACAAACGCCTTTCTCACAATGGCATCAGCCTCCATGTAACAGATAAAGTTAAGGAGAAATTAGTGGACCTTGGCTACGATCCAAAGATGGGAGCTCGTCCACTACGCAGAACCATCCAAGATCAGATTGAAGATGCTATCACCGACTTCTACTTAGAACATCCAGCAGAAAAAGACCTACGTGCTGTCATGTCAAGTAAAGGTACAATTCAAATCAAGGCACAAACAAAGACAAAATAAGAAAATAGAGCTGCTCCCTACGAGTAGCCTATTTTACTGTTTTGATATTCTATTTTTCTAAATTTTTCCCCATCTCCATCCTATAAAAAAACTTTACTTTGTAAAGCCTATCACAAGGAAAAATAAGAAAAAAGTGGTATAATGTATACAACTCATTCCAATTATGAAAGAGGATAGAATTGCCTATGGAGAAAATCGCTGTATTTGGAGAAAAGAAGGCTGGCGTCAGCTACCAGAGTCGCTTTGGTGTTTACGCAGTTATCCCAGATGAAAAGAAAGAACAAATCATACTCGTTCAAGCACCAAACGGAGCTTGGTTTCTTCCTGGTGGAGAAATTGAAAAGGGAGAAAATCACCTCATTGCCTTGGAGCGCGAATTGATGGAAGAACTTGGATTTACCGCTGAAATCGGAAAATACTTTGGTCAGGCTGACGAATACTTCTACTCTAGCCACCGCGATACCCATTTCTATAATCCAGCCTACATCTATGAAGTAACTAGCTACCATCAAATAGGACAACCACTAGAAGATTTCAACCATATTGCCTGGTTCCCAGTCAATGAAGCCATCGATAAACTCAAACGTGGTAGTCACAAATGGGGCATTGAACAATGGAAATTGCAAGAAAATTCATTCAATAACTAGTAAAAACACTCTAATCGTGCTATAATGTAGCCAAAGAGATAGAGGAGGTTCCACATGAAAATCATTAACACGACAAATAGTCATCCCAATCTTGTCCAAAGCCAGTTGGCTAATACTGATGCTTTCCTAGTAGAGACTTATTCTGCAGGGAATACAGACGTTATTTTCACACAGGCACCCCGTCATTATGAACTCTTGATCAGTAATAAATACCGTGCAGTACAACAAAATGAAATCGAGCAAATTCGTGATTTCTTCCTTCATCGAAAAATTGATGAACGAACTATTAACAAGGCTGCCATTCAAACGATTCACACAGACCGTTTGATTGAAATGTCTATTCCCATTATCGCAGAAGTGTAGGAAGACATTTGGCTTCTTTCAGATTGAAGAAAAAGTCCATTTTGGACAATTTTCTTCAATCTTTTTTCTTTATGTTGAAAATAAAAAAACTCTCAAAAATACCGAAATATCAATGTTTCTAAGAGTTTAATGACTTGCTATCTTTCGCAAACTTCTTCAATTTTTATATTTTTAGGAGTTTGTCTACGTTCTGAAGCTCCAATGGAGCTTTTCACTCATCAAGGCTCGTGACAACGGATAATTTTGATTTTCGAAGAGTATTACAAAAAAAGCCTATCGCTAGATAGACTTTAACAAATGTATTGTGATTACTTAAGCTTCAAAACCTTGAGCTACTGCTTCAGCAAAGTTTTCTTCCACTACGTTTGCACAGTGGTCACAGATTGTCGCACCATAGCTACGTTCTACAACGCTAGTATCAATACGGCGGCAACGGTCACATACTTCACCGCTTGCACGCTCTACAGTAAAGGCAACTTCTTCTACCAGAACAGCACTTTCAGGAGCTGCTTCCGTGGTTACTGTAAGGTTAGAAACGATAAGCAACTGAGCAAGGTCTGCATTCAAGCTCTCCAAGAAGGACTTGGTTTCAGCTGAGACATAGGCAGTCAAATGAGCTTCAAGTGACTTACCGATGACTTTGGCATTACGCGCTTCTTCCAAGGCTTTTTGTGCCTGAGTACGGAAGACCATAAAGTTTTCCCAATCAGCCAAAAGTTGCGCTTCATTGGCAAAGGTTTCCACCTCTGGCATTTCCGCCAATTGTACAAACTCTTCTGCTTCGTGTTCCAAGTATGACCAAATTTCTTCTGCTGTGTGTGGCAAGATTGGGGTCAAGAGCTTGGTAATTTTCACCAAGATGTCATAGAAAACTGTCTGCATCTGACGGCGAGAAAGTGATTTAGCACCATCAATGTAGACAACATCTTTGGCAAAATCGAGGTAGAAGGCTGATAAATCAAGGGTTACAAAGTTTATTACAGATTTGTAGATACCCATGAAATCATAATTGTCGTAGGCTTCACGGATTTGGGCTACCAATTTGTTAAATTTCACCAAGAGATATTGGTCAACAGAACGAAGCTCTTCGTAAGCCACTGCATCACTTGCAGGATTGAAATCAGAAGTGTTGGCAATCAAGAAGCGAAGGGTATTACGGATTTTACGATAGGTTTCAGAAACCTGTCCAAGAATATCCATAGACACACGCACATCGTTTGACGTATCAACGGATGTCACCCACAGACGCAAGATTTCTGCACCAAATTGTTTCTCAACATCACTTGGTAGAATGGTATTGCCTAGAGATTTAGACATCTTCATACCTTTGCCATCTAAGACAAAACCTTGTGACAAGACAGCCTTGTATGGTGCATGACCGTTTACAGCTACAGAGGTAATCAAGGATGAGTTAAACCAACCACGGTATTGGTCAGAACCTTCTAAGTAGAGGTCTGCTGGGTAGGCAAGATTTTCACGGGCGTTCATGACACCATTCCAAGATGAACCAGAGTCAAACCATACGTCCATGATGTCTGTTTCTTTGGTAAATTCGCCATTTGGTGAACCTGGATGAGTGAAACCAGCTGGCAAAAGATCTTTTGCTTCTGATTTCCACCAGATGATAGAACCATGCTCTTCAAAAAGGGCAGCAACGTGGTCTGTCACTTCCTTGGTCATAATCGCTGTACCATCTTCTGCATAGAAGATTGGAAGCGGCACACCCCAAGCACGCTGACGAGAGATGACCCAGTCACCTCGGTCACGGATCATGTTGTAAAGACGTGTTTTACCCCAAGCAGGAATAAAGGTCGTTGCTTCGATTTGGTCCAAGATTTCCTGACGGAATTTAGAAACAGAGGCAAACCATTGCGGTACTGCACGCCAGATGATTGGCTTCTTGGTTCTCCAGTCAAATGGATAAGAGTGATTAATCACTTCACTAGCAAGGAGCAAGTCGCCTAATTTTTCCTTAACCGTTGGTACAACCTTGTCATAGAATTGCCCTTCAAAATCAGGACCCGCAGCTTCATTCATCAAGCCGCGTTCGTTGACAGTTACCGCAACCTCTAAATTGTATTTGATTCCGACATTATAGTCATCTTCACCAAAACCAGGAGCCGTATGGACAATACCAGTACCTGAATCTGTCGTTACATGATCACCCAAGATGACCAATTCATCCACTTCATTATCCCATGGGTGTTCTGTGACAATATATTCAAACTCAGCACCCTTGTGTTTTGAAATCACTTCGAAGGATTCCCAACCAAATTTGGCTGCCAAACTATCAACCAAGGCTTCTGCCAATACATACTTACGGTCAGAACCAGCTGGTTGAACCAAGACATAGTCAATGTCTGCTCCCATTGTCAAACCGCGAGAAGCCGTTACTGTAAATGGAGTCGTTGTCCAGACAACGATGTAGCTGTCTGTATCCAAGAGCCCCTTGCCATCTTTGACCTTGTTAGCATAGTAAAGAGATGTTGAGTCAATGTCATGGTACTCGATTTCAGCTTCTGCAAGGGCAGATTCAGATGACCATGACCAATAGACAGGCTTGGCACCGCGGTAAATATAGCCCTTGTCTGCCATAGCACCGAAGACACGGATTTGAGCTGCTTCATAGTCTTTTGTCAAGGTGATGTATGGATTTTCCCAGTCTGCAGAAACACCCAAGCGTTTGAAATCATCACGTTGCTTATCAACTTGGCTAAGAGCGTAGCCACGGCACATTTCAAGGTATTCTACCAAGTCCATTTCCTTGCGCTTAACACCTTGTTTTGCCAAGACTTGCTCAATAGGAAGACCGTGCGTATCCCAACCCGGTACAAATGGTGCACGGAAGCCAGACATTGACTTAGAGCGAACGATAATATCTTTAGAAATCTTGTTCAAAGCATGTCCAACATGGATATTTCCGTTAGCGTAGGGAGGGCCATCGTGGAGGTGGAAGGCAGGTTTGCCTTCATTGAGTTCTTGGCGACGAGCATACAAGTTTGCTTCATCCCAAGCCTTTTGCCATTCTGGCTCACGTGTTGGTAAGCCTGCACGCATAGGAAATGCTGTCTTACCTAAATTGAGTGTTTCTTTTAGTTTCATCATAACTCCTTTATCTTATAATTAATTCCATTTTCATTTCTTGGCCTTCTAAACCAACGGATTGAAAACCAAGTTTTTCTAAAATGTACCTCATTTTATGATTGCCAATAACATAATTTATAGAAATTTTATGACAAAGCGGATCCGCCTTCGCCTTTCCAATCATTTGCTGGATGGCTTCCTTTCCGTATCCACGATTTTGAAAATCCTTATCAATTAACAAGCGCCATAAATAATAACTATTATCTTTGGGTTCAATAGATAACATTGCAAAACCGACAACTTTTCCGCCAGATAGCACAGCATATGGTAGAATCATTCCCGAATCTTTATATAGCCAAGCCTGGGCTAAAGAATATTCAACCGATGCCACTCGGCGCTGGTCCTCAGGTGCAAGTTGAACTTGTAACACTGCTTCAAAGTTGTCCTTGTTTACTAATTCTAATCGTATCATAAAAATAAAAAAAACTCCCGCCAAATAAGGACGAAAGTTCGTGGTACCACCTTAGTTTAGATAGAGTTTCCCCTATCCCTCTATGTTCGTAACGTGAACGGGCGTCTTTCCTTACTATTTTCAGGAAAAATCAAACAAAGTGATGATCCATAGAAAGAGATTGTAGGGCTTCCACCATCTCCTACTCGCTATAAATATTTCTACCGACCGTGTCTCTGCTTATGATCTTTATTATTCTTCTGTTGAAATTTCTACAGACTCTCCACTCTCAAAAGCTGCTGCCTGACGAGTTAATTCTGCAATTTCTTCTGGTGTCAATTGACGTGTATAATCCAAACTTTCTTCTTCAACAGGTAATTCTTCATCCAAAGCCTTATGAAGAACATCACGGAAAGCCTCATCACTTGTTTGAATGTAACTTGCTGTTGGGCGAAGGATCTCCTCCCATTCAGATGAATTAACCAATGATAATTGGCTTTCTACTGTTGATTTCAGACGCTGATGGAAAATACGTGTCTTGTTTTTTAATTCTTCAGTCTCAATGACAACTTTTTTCGCATTGTCAGTCGCATTACGAAGAATTTCATTTGCCTTATCTTTAGCTTCATGTAACAATGTTGCCGCATCATAGTCAGCTTGTTTAATAATATTTGCCGCTTGATCTTCGGCCGCAACCTTTACTTTCTCAGCTGTATCTTGAGCTAAAAGAACTGATTTACTCAATGATTCTTTCATCTCATCAAAATAAGCCAAACGTTCCCGCAAATTTTTCAATTCTAACTCTTGGTCATGGTTTTTACGAATTAAATCCTCATAATCACGCGTTACAATGTCCAAAAAGTCATCAACTTCATCTGCGTCGTATCCTCTAAATTTTGTAGCAAAGGTTTTATCTTTTAATTCTAATGCTGTAAGTGCCATCTTTCCTCCTAAGTTTTAACAATGTCTAACTTTAATTTTATCTTCCCTTGCTTAGAAAAACCTAAAAATTCATTTAGGCGAACTCTACCATATCTCCTAACACTAATTAATTGCCCTATTTCAACTAATTTACTGGTTTGTTCTGTCAGAACATAATCCAACTTCACATGTCCAGCCTCAATCAACTTATTTGCAGTTGCCCTTGAAAGATTAAATGCGACCGAAATCACTTTATCCAATCTCATACTAGAAACCAACACATCCTTTGAACGCCATTCCTGTCCAATCGGTAGTCGAACAGTCGTCCATTCTTCTTCCTTTCCCTTAATAGGGACACGAGCAATTTTGGTGATAGACTGTAAGGCAATCTGCCCAAATTTCTGATCGATAAAGACAATCAATCGTTCATCATCAATCAAAATATCACCCAAATACTCCCTTTTAATCCCTAGTTGATTGAGAAAAGTTCCAAGAACTTGTGAATGGGATAAGGTATGAAATTTTCTAGCATAGGACAAATGAAGAGCGGTTAACTCAAAGTCCTTGATGTCCAACTCATAATAAGCCGGGGCAATAATAACCCGCGAATGTTCAGTCGAAACAAAGTCCCGACTAGAAAACGTTTGTAACTGGTAGTAGTTAGCAATTTTGCATACAATTTCATCTTGTCTAGGATGTAAAAAGTGAGTTAATCTATATGAATACGTATCTTCAACTTGCTGACACATATCCATTATTTTCTCTACAAACTCTCTTTCTTCCCTAGAAAAATGTTGCAATAAGTTTTTGTCATTTTTCATAACTATGCTAACAGTAGCAATAATTGAACCAAGAAGCGAGTTCCCATATTAAGCGCAATCATGGCTGCCATTACAGTCCAATCCAACCCCATAAATTGCAGATTAAATCGCCTAAAGGGTTTTAAAATGGGTGCCACCAGCCATTGAATCAAACGTCCAATCGAGCTTGTGTATAGGCTAGGAAACCAACTTAGCAAAGCGTATGCCAATAAGAGATAGGAATACATTTCTACAATTTTTAATAGTAAAAAAATCAAAATTTGCATAGCGTTACCGTTTTATATCAAAGTCAAAATTTGAATCAGCCGCACCAGTAGTTGTACCAGCATTGCGCAATTCTTCAATATTGACAGTGACATTTACTGGAGTTAACAGCCACATGGTATTTGAGACCTTTTTCAAATTTCCAGATAATACTGAACGAGCACCATCCAAGTAGTCTAGGCAACGTCTTGCTTGTTGCTCCGACATATATTGAAAATCAATGAGAATACTCGCATTGTCTAGTAAAAGATTTACCATCTCTGGTGCATCTTCATAACGTTTTGGAAACTTAATATCAATTGTAGTTTTGACAATCTCTTTTTCGTTATTATTAGTCATCAATTCTTGCTGCCTTTCATGTAGGCGTTGAAGTTGACTTTCTGAACGTGCTTCCCGACGCGTCTCTACTTTTGGCTGCTGTTCGCGCACAGGTGCAGCTGTAGTAGTATTGGCAACACGCATTTTAGGACGATCATTAGGCATTGAATAGGCATCTGCCTGTTCTTCAACTTCATTGACTTCGTCAACTTCAAAGTAATTAAATAAGTTCTTAAATGTATCTTTTAATGCCATATTTTCCTCCTCTCCATTATTCAAAGAATGCTGAGCCAATTCTCACATATGTAGCTCCGTGAGCAATGGCGCGTTCAAAGTCCCCACTCATTCCCATACTTAACTCTGTAAAGGGCATACGTGGCAAGTTCCTTGTAGCTAGTTCTTCTTGGATTTCCTGCATTTTAGAAAAAATCTCGTCTAATTCATCATCTGTAGCATCAATCGGTGCCATCGTCATCAATCCAACAAGTTCAATGTTCTCCAATAAACTAATTTCAGCAAGTGCCGCATCAATCTCAGATACTGCAAAGCCATGCTTACTCTCCTCACCGGAAACGTTGACTTGGAGGAAACACTTGACTATTTTAGTCGCACGTTTATCTATTTCCTGAGCTAGTTTGACAGAGTCTAGGGCGTGGAAATAATCAACAAATGGAATAATGTCCTTGACCTTTCTTCTCTGTAAAGTCCCTATCAAATGCCATGTCAATTGTTTGTCTGCTAGGGCATTATACTTTTCTAAGAACTGATTGACTCGATTTTCTCCAATATGAGTAATTCCAGTATTCACTAGCTGATTAGCAATAGAGCTGTCAACATATTTGGTGACAGCTATTACCTTTACTGATTCACTCGGACGACCTGCCTTCTCAGCAGCTTTTGCAACTGCTGAAAAGATAGCATCCTTATTCTTTTGAAAATTCATTTTAGTTTAGCGATTACGGAAGAATGGTGGTGTATCCAATTCATCCTCATCTTGATCCATTGTAAATTTTTCGACGGAAACAGTAGATGTTGGTTCTGCGTCAGTTGGACGAATCAAGTTTTCACGACGCAAATCCCACTCTCCGAAGGCAGAAGCTTTCGGCGCTTCAGTTTGTTGTACAGCTCCACGAGTTGGTGCTGACGCTACTGAATGATCAAAGCGTTGAGAAGGGCGTGGTGAAACAGCTTCCGTGCGATGGCGGACTGGTTTATCAGCAGTATCTTGACGAACACCTGTAGCCACAACAGTCACACGAATCTCATCTTTCATTGTTTCATCAATAGATGTCCCCAACCAAATGTTAACACCTTGACCCGCAGCCTGATTAACGATTTCTGAAGCATCTTCTGCTTCTGTCAGAGTCATGTCATAACCACCTGTAACATTGACAATGACATCCTCTGCACCATCAATTGTTGTTTCAAGAAGAGGAGAATAAATCGCTTTACGAGCCGCCTCAATCACTCGGTCCTCACCAGTACCGATACCGATACCCATCAAGGCGTTTCCTTTGTTCTCCATAACTGTCTTCACATCTGCAAAGTCCAAGTTAATCAAACCAGGATTTGTAATCAAGTCTGTAATTCCTTGAACACCTTGACGAAGAACATTATCAGCTTCGCTTAGTGCTTCTAAAAGCGGTGTTTTCTTATCAACAATTTCAAGAAGGTTGTTGTTTGAAATAATTAAAAGTGTATCTACTTGTTCGCGAAGACCTTCAATTCCCTCAATCGCAAAGTTTCCACGTTTATTTCCTTCAAAACCAAACGGACGAGTCACAACTGCGACAGTCAACGCACCCAAGTTTTTTGCAATACGTGCAATAACAGGAGCCGCACCAGTCCCTGAACCACCGCCCATACCAGCAGTGATGAAGACCATATCTGCACCAGTTAATACATTAGTCAATGCTTCTTCGCTTTCCTCAGCAGCTTTACGACCAACCTCAGGTTGACCTCCAGCACCCAAACCACGAGTCAATTTAGGACCTAGTTGGATAACTGTTTCAGCTTTAGAGCTACTTAGCGCTTGTACATCTGTGTTTGCTGCAATGAACTCAACCCCAGCAACACCTTCTTCAATCATACGGTTAATCGCGTTTCCGCCACCACCGCCGACACCGATTACTTTAATGACAGCACCATGACTAGCTGCTGCTTCAAATGAAAATGCCATAGTTTAAATCACCTTTTCTTTTCTCTTATTCAAACATGCTGCCAAACAAACCACGAATGCGATCTGTGATGTTTCCCTTAGCAGCTGGACGAACTTCTTCTTCTTCATCATGGTAAGTAGGAGCAACTTGTTCCTCTACCTGATCGACTGTGTTCAATTCGTTCACGATTTCTCTTTGAATTGGCTGACTAATTCGAGGACGAGCAACAGGAATTTCAACTGGCTTATGTCTCAAGGTAGTCTCGCCATTTACTGCATGTTGGGCAATATTTTCAACATCTTCTAACTCACCAACATACTCAACAAAGCTAATCACACTTGCAAATGCTGGATTGCGGATACCAATTTGATTTGGAACAAAAAGTTTAGTGTTAACACCAAACACTTCTTGGGCCAATTCTGTAATTCCTGGTAAGATAGCACCACCACCTACAAGAACAATGCCTCCTGGTAAATCTAGAGCACGTGTACGCTCCAAATCTTGTTTCACACGGTCAAAAATCTGACGCAAACGTGCCGCAATCACTTCTGAAAGGTAGCGCTCGGTCACTTCAACTGGAGCGTTTTCTCCAATCACTTCGACAGTGAACTTTTCCTTATCACTTGCATCTTGCGGATAGGCAATGCCGTAGTTGTATTTCAAGTTTTCAGCAATACTCTTTGATGTTGTCAATACTTTTGAAATATCGTTTGTGATATAATCTCCACCTTCTTGGTAGATGTTTGTGTATTGCAACTCTTGGCCACGCATAACAGCCACAGTCGTTTGACCACCACCAAGATCAATGACAGTCGCACCAAACTCACGTTCACCTTCATTCAATACAGAGCGAGTTAGTGCCAACGGAGAAATTACAATATTTTCAACTTGGACACCTGCACGCTCCACCGTTTTACGAAGATTGTGAAGAATGGTACGTGGTCCTGTGTACAGCATACCACGCATTTCCAAGCGAATTCCCATCATTCCACGAGGGTCCTTAATGCCTTGGAATCCATCGACAGTGAACTCTTCTGGAATAAATGAAATCACTTCGCGTTCCGGAGTCATACTCTTTGTCAATGCTGATTTTACAACATTCTCAACATCCAAGTCTGTAATTTCTTGTGAGTCTGTTGTAACAGGAATCATCCCTTGAGTCGGTTCAATCTGAAGAAGGTTGGCAGGTAATCCAACATTTACCTTTTCAATGCGGATACCTGACTTTTCTTCTGCCTGCTCGATTGCTTTTTTAATCGCTCCAGCAGCCACCTCAATATTTACAATAATTCCATCTTTGACGCCAGCACTTTTTACATTGCTGACCCCAATCACATTCATTTCGTTATCAATATATTCTGCAACCAAGACTTTAACGGAGCTTGTACCAATATCTAATCCCGTAAAAAAGCCGTTTCTAGCCATTCTATCAGTCCTCTCTTACTTCCAACTTTAACAAATCATCTTCCATTTTGAAAAATAGTATAATTAGTCATCATTCATTATACCATATTATATCGAATTATGGTGTTTTTAAAGGATTTTTTTATTACTTTTTCTTTACAAAATTATCTATTTTAGCTTGCATATCTATAAATACCAACTTCCATATCAATTGTCGTTGGAACTGTCACTTCTGCCGCTATTTTTGTATAGTAAGGCAACTTCTGACTAATCTCACTCAATGGAACTAAAACCGTGTTCCCATCTGCCATATTGAGTGTCAGCAAATCCGCGGTCACTTTACTTGGCGTTAAATTTATTGTCTGAATAGCAGAACGAATCCCTGTATCTATTTTCCCCAATTCAATGGCCAGTTCCTTGATTAATTCCTTGTCGGATAAATTAATCGTTGGGTAGCCTTCTGGCAAGGAATCCTGTGAAATCGACTCTCCACCAACCTCTCCACTAGACAATACTGGATACCACTGACTTTGTTGCTGAATGTAGCCTATTATAGCGTATTCTTTAATTTGAATCGTAAAGGTAGCTGGAAACTGGAACTTGATTGTTGCAGTCTCTACAGACGAACTATTCTTCTTAATATTCTTTGCGTAAGCATCTGCATGCAAAGCTATGGTTACAATGTAATCATCTGGAGAGATAAGGCTATAATTTTCTACTTGCTCAGCAGTTAGTCGCTCATTTCCAACGACCTCTATCTGTTTTTTCTTGCTGGTTGGAGAAATAAAATACAGAGCCAAGGCTGCCAATAACAAGCTCGCCACAAGAACTGGAACGGCTTTCCACACTACTTTGGAAGGAATATCAACTTTTAAAGTTTGAACCTCTTTCTCTGTTTCCTTTTTGGATTCCCGACTCTCTTGTCTTCTGTTTATTCCCTGAAAAAGGACTCTTTTACTCTTTCTAGCTTTTGGGCTCTTCTGTTCTGTCTGCCCTTCGTCAACTGCCTGAACATCTGCCTCATCTTTATGAGCAAGGTAGGCTTGGTGGCGTGCTTTCCATTGTTCGAAAAAGGCACTTTTTTCATCATCCGGAGCAGTCATCTCAGGTATGTCTACATCCGTAGAAAGTCCTTTTTCTTCGGCTAATACAGATTCTTTCTCCGCTGGTGAAATTTGTTCTGAATCCAATTCTACTTGGGATGCCTGCTCCACTTCTAGCACTGATTCTTCTACATTTGAATCTTTTTCCGTCATAGAACCTACCTTCCCATATCTTCTCTAAGCAAATTGTAAAAACTATCTACTGACTGAATTTCATTAGAATTTGCCATGTTTTGGATATAAAATTCCTTATTTTTCAATAGCTCATCAACTTCTACTAACAGACTGGCAAATGTCAATTGACTTTCATCAATCTGCTTAGAATATCCCTTTTTCTCTGCATAGAGAGCATTTTCAATCTGATCCCCTCGACTGGCCTGCCGTCCTAGTGGCACAATCAAATGGAGTTGTTGCATGGCAATCAACTCAAACAGAGTATTGGAACCACCACGGGTAATAACGACATCCGCTAAATCCATCAACGGTTGATAAAGTTCTGTCACATAGTCAACTCTATATAGGTTTTTATCTAATTGGTTGAGACTACTGTCCCCTGTCAAGTTGATAATATTGAATCGTTCGGTCAGAGCAGCACTATTCTGACTGATTAAATCATTAAAGACCTTAGCACCGCCCGAACCACCTACAAACAGTAAGGTCGGTAGACTTTTATCGAAGTGACTGAGAATTTCTGGCAACTGAATTGGTGTAACTTTGTCATTCGTTTGCCCCACTTTTGTAACCGCACCAACATGTTTTACTTTAGTCAAGCTGGCAGGTTGCTCAAAAGTACTATACATGGTTGTCGCAAATTTATAGGCTATTTTATTGGCCAGTCCCATTGTTAAGTCTGATTCATGGATAAAGACCGGAACCCGCAGCAAATTAGCCGCAATAACTGGCGGAACCGATACAAACCCACCTTTTGAAAAAAGAGCTTGCGGACGAATTTTTGCAATAATGGCCAAGGATTGAAGAACACCAAAACCAACTTTAAACACGTCCAACATATTTTGGAAAGAGAAATAGCGGCGCAATTTTCCAGTCGAAATAGAATGAAAATGGACATCTAAACCTGATTTCACAACCTGCTCATGTTCAATACCGTTCCCATCACCAATATAGTGGACTTCCCAGCCTTCTTCCAAAAATCGCGGAATCAAAAGGAGATTGAGCGTCACGTGCCCAACAGTCCCTCCGCCTGTAAAAACAATTTTTTTCATGATTATTTCAACTCCTCAAAGGTCTGTAAGAAGACGTCGCCACGCACTTCAAAATTGGCATACATATCCCAGCTTGCATTGGCTGGACTTAACAGGACAATATCTCCTTTTTCTGCAATGGCAAAGGCTTTTCTAGTCGCATCCGCAATTTCAAGAGCTTCTATCGTTTCCACTTCTGCCTTATCTGCTGCACGTTGAACACGGGGAGCTGATTGACCAAGGATCACCATTTTCTTTAGTCCGACCAAATCAGGGACTAATTCATCAAATTCATTGCCACGGTCCAAGCCTCCTGCAATTAAAATGACCTTGCTATTGTCAAACCCTGAAAGAGCTTTTTGAGTCGCCAAGATATTGGTAGACTTACTATCATTGTAGAAGGAAACGCCCTTGATCTCACCTACAAATTGCAGGCGGTGTTTGACTCCTCCAAAGGCAGACAAACTTTCCTGAATGGCTTGATTATCTACTCCCAACAATTTTGCAACCACAATTGTTGCCAAGGCATTTTCAACATTGTGTGAACCTGGAACACCAATTTGGTCCGCATCCATGATGTATTCACCCTTGAAATAGAGTTTTCCATCTGCCAAATAAGCTCCATCAACCACTTCCTGTGTTGAAAAGGGAACTACAGTTGCTTTGGTCTGTCCAGCCAATTCCTTGGCTTCTTTCTGGTTGAAATTGAGCACCACAAAATCCTCAGCCGTCATCTGACGCTGAATCATCCATTTTGCTGCTACATAGTCTTCAAAAGTCCCATGATAATCAATATGACTGGCAATAAGATTAGTCACAACAGCGATATGCGGGCGGAAAGATTCTGTCCCCATTAACTGGAAAGACGATAATTCCATGACCAAGGTATCCTCTGCAGTTGCAGTTTGAGCGACTGAAGATGCTGGGTAACCAATATTTCCACATAATTTTGCAGGTTTATTTCCTGCATTCAAGACTTCTGCAATCATGGTCGTTGTGGTTGTCTTGCCGTTCGAACCTGTAATCCCCACGATTGGAGCATCTGATACCAAGTAGGCCAATTCAACCTCTGTCCATACTGGAATTCCTTTTCCAATTGCTTTTTCAACCATCGGATTATCATAGCGAATTCCTGGATTTTTTACCATCAAAGCGAAATCTTCATCCAATAATTCCAAGGGATGGCTCCCGCAAATAACACGGATACCATCTTCCAACAAAGATTGAGCAGTCGGATTTTCTTCAAAAGGCTTTCCATCGTTAACAGTGACGATAGCACCCAATTTATCCAGGAGACGGGCTGCGGATTCCCCTGATTTAGCTAAACCTAGCACTAACACTTTCTTATTTTTTACAATATCAATCATCTTCATCTCAATTACCTTTACTTTCTAACACCTTATTTTACCCTTTACGAAGACCTTTTTCAAGCCAGAGGACAGAAAAACCGACGCAAAGCGTCGGTTAATTTCATCTATATCTATAAGGACCAGGTCGCTCTGTTCTCCTCTGCCTGTCTTTAGGTTCTTTATCGAGATAATAAATATCCCGCATCGCCCAAAAACCAATCAGAATCATTAGTAGACCAACCCAAATTTCCTTTGAAAATTGCATGATTCTTAAAAATCCAAGTACCAAGGCAATTGCTAATGCTACCAGTAAAAATACTGCCGCAATCAAATTCATAGTCCCCTTAATATTGCGAGGTGCAATAAAAATATAAAAAAGTACTAACATGATGGCGAGGATTAAATAAAACATGCTTCTTCTCCTAGAAATTATTCCTCAGTCGCTAATTTTTTCTTCTTCGCAGCCTTATCACGCTCTGCCTTGTTCAAGATTTGCTTACGAAGACGGATAGATTCTGGCGTTACTTCCATGTATTCATCATCATTCAAGAATTCTAGTGATTCTTCAAGAGTCAAGATACGTGGTGTCTTAATTACAGACGTTTGGTCTTTGGTAGCTGAACGAACGTTGGTCATTTGTTTTGCAGTTGTGATGTTAACTGTCAAGTCATTTTCACGCGAGTTTTCACCGATAATCATTCCTTCGTACACTTCCGTACCTGGGTTAACAAAGATGGTACCACGCTCTTCGATACGCATGATCGAGTATGTCGTTGCCTTACCTTGGTCGATAGAGACAAGGGCACCACGGTGACGACCACCGATCTCACCTTGAACAACAGGCAAGTATTGGTCGAAAGTATGGTTCATGATACCGTAACCACGAGTCATTGAAAGGAATTCTGTTGAATAACCAATCAGACCACGCGCAGGCACTAGGAAAACAAGACGAGTTTGACCATTACCTGTCGCAACCATATCCAACATATCACCCTTACGCTCAGATAGGGATTGGATAACAGAACCTTGGTATTCTTCTGGAGTATCGATTTGCACGCGCTCGAATGGCTCCATTTTCACGCCGTCGATTTCCTTGATGATAACTTCTGGACGTGATACTTGAAGCTCATAGCCTTCACGACGCATGGTTTCAATCAAGATAGACAAGTGCAATTCACCACGACCTGAAACAGTCCATTTATCTGGAGAGTCAGTAGGGTCAACACGGAGAGAAACGTCCGTTTGCAACTCAGCCAAAAGGCGCTCTTCAATCTTACGAGATGTCACCCATTTACCTTCACGACCTGCAAATGGTGAGTTGTTCACCAAGAAAGTCATTTGAAGAGTTGGCTCATCGATACGAAGAACTGGAAGTGCCTCAACTGCATCTGTCGGAGTCACAGTTTCACCAACGAAGATGTCTTCCATACCAGAAACGGCAATCAAGTCACCAGCTTTTGCTTCTTGGATTTCTTTACGCTCAAGACCGAAGAAACCAAAGAGTTTTGTAACGCGGAAGTTTTTCGTTGTGCCATCTAGTTTAGAAAGGGTAACTTGGTCACCAACTTTAACAGTACCACGGAAGACACGACCGATACCGATACGACCTACGAAGTCGTTGTAGTCCAAAAGGGATACTTGGAACTGCAAAGGCTCATCTGAGTTATCCACTGGTGCAGGGATATGCTCGATGATGGTGTCGAAAATTGGTGCCATTGTTTCTTCTTGGTCTGCTGGATTGTCAGACAAAGATGAAGTACCGTTGATAGCTGATGCGTAAACCACTGGGAATTCCAACTGGTCATCATCTGCACCCAATTCGATGAAGAGTTCAAGCACTTCATCTACAACTTCTTCTGGACGAGCAGATGGTTTGTCAATCTTGTTAACAACCACGATTGGAGTCAAGTTTTGCTCAAGGGCTTTTTTCAATACAAAACGAGTCTGTGGCATAGTCCCTTCGTAAGCATCCACGACAAGCACAACACCGTCAACCATTTTCATAATACGCTCAACCTCACCACCGAAGTCTGCGTGTCCTGGTGTGTCCATGATGTTGATACGAGTACCGTTATAAGCTACGGCAGTATTTTTTGCAAGGATGGTGATACCACGCTCTTTTTCGATGTCATTTGAGTCCATGGCACGCTCATCCAATTGCGTACGCTCATCAAGTGTTTGGGATTGTTTCAATAATTCATCAACGAGGGTTGTTTTTCCGTGGTCAACGTGGGCAATAATGGCTACGTTACGGATGTCTTCTCTAAGTTTTGTCATAATATCCTCTGTATATTTTAATTTAACTAAAAAAGTATATCATAGATTGGCGTAAAAATCACAGATAATCTTGTTGTAAATGTTTTCAGATAGCAGATTGAAAGCAGAAGAAAAGAGATTGAAGCCAATCTCTTATAAAATGTTCTCAAAATTATCGCGTACATCTTGCGGCCAAACACTGGACTGCACTTCACCGATATGTTTCTTACGAAGCAAGAACATGGCCAAACGGGATTGACCAATACCACCACCGATAGACAGCGGGAAGAGTCCATTCAAAAGGGCACGATGCCAATCAAATTCCAAACGGTCCTCGTCGCCTGTAATAGCAACCTGGCGCTTCAGCGCTTCTTCATCCACACGAATCCCCATTGAGGACAACTCAAATGCTGAACCAAGTGCTTCGTTCCAAACCAAGATGTCTCCATTGAGTCCTTTATAGCCTGCTTCTGATGGGCTTGTCCAGTCATCATAGTCTGGGGCGCGTCCATCATGTGGTTTACCGTCTGCCAGTTCACCACCAATACCGATTAGGAAAACTGCGCCGTATTCTTTGGCAACCACATTCTCACGCTCTTTTGGTGTAAAGTCTGGGAAATTTTTCACCAAGTCTTCTGTGTGAATAAAGGTAATCTTCTTCGGTAAGACAGATTCGATATCGTAGCGTGCTTCAACTGCAAGCTCAGTCAATCGAATGGCCTTATAGATTTGTTCAACCGTTTCCTTCAAATAAGCCAAGTTGCGACGACCATCAGGGATGACCTTCTCCCAGTCCCATTGATCCACGTATACTGAGTGAATGGGATCCAAGGAATCCTCGTCAGGACGAAGAGCCTTCATGTGAACAAAGAGCCCTTCTCCCTCATTAAAACCGAAACGAGCCAAGGTATGGCGCTTCCACTTAGCAAGTGAGTGAACCACTTCATAGGTCGCATCTGGAATCAACTTCACATTAACAGTAACCGCATTCTCCACACCGGACAAATTATCCTGCATACCATCCCCGACACGACTCAAAATCGGTCCTTGCACTTCTACGATTTCTAGCTTGTCTTTCAAATACTGTGTAAATGTATTTTTGACGAAAGAAATCTCCTCTTGCTGATGAATGAAGCTTTTCTTCATACCTTACCTCCTTAAATTTATACACCTTATTATACTCTTTTTTACCTACTTGTAAAGTCTTTTTATTAAATATTCTGATAATTTAATGGAGGTTTTTCACTTCGGATGTCAGTACTTCTATCACACCCTCTGTCAAGCGTCTCGGACCACGCACCGCCCTGACTCCCAAATCCATCATGCGCGCTCTCGGCAAAACATCATCGGAAAACTGAGCGAGCAATTCCACCTGCATCAGTTTCTTTTCTGTAGGAATGTCTGATTCACCCTGATTTTCTAAATTTGCTCCTAAGACACGGCAGACATAGCGAATAGCCTGTACAGGCGCCGTCACGTAGATGGCTACGATGTCCCCAGCTTGAATGGTTGATTTTTGCGGCCAATAGACTACCTTATTTTTCGCAAACTCGGTATCAATATCATAGACCTTTGGATTGGCTGGAATAACCCAGTAATCAGGCCCTTGCTCCGCCTTGTAGGATTTGGGACCTACCTGATAGCGACTTTTCTCAAGGAGGGCCAAAATCGCCTGGTCCTCCACAGTCTCATCCAGCAAGACCGACACCCAGGCCTTCTTTGACATATGGTAGGCAGGGTAGATGCCCGACTGACTCAGCAGCTCTGCTATTTCCCGACCGTCAACCTTGAGATTGACAATCTCCACCAGCTCCTGCGACCCACTCCCATCCAACTTATCTCTCGGAATCTGACTGACCAAGGCGTACCACTTGTTATTGGCGGGGTGGCGAAAGGCCCCATAGGTCGGCGACTTGGCAAAGGGATAATCAGGAAGGTCTCCCCACTTCTCCTTGATGAGCTGGGCTAGGCGGTTGCTTTGGACCTTGGAAAATGGCAGAGCAATACAACAAGCCTCCTCTACTCGATCCAAAATGGACTGATAAGTCTCACGCACCTGCCCCACAAAAGCCCCAGCTGGCGCAGTCACCAGATGGGCGGTATATACCTCCTCCATCTCACAATCCCAGACAAAGGACGCCAGCTGACCAGCCTCGTCAACCTCCACCACCGCCTCAAACTGCCCCTCCATGAACACCTCACGGTAGGTGTACCGATTGTCGGCAAAGATGAAACCGAAAGGGATGAGGGAGGGGAGGTTGGGTTGATAAAAATTGGTTTTGTTCATAGATGCCTTTCACTAAATAATTAATCCCACTCACCTAGTAATACCTCTTTCAAAAATTTTTTAGGAATCCAAAATGAGTGTTTTGTAATTCTTCTACCATCGGGTAATTTGTCAGTATCTGATAATTTACCCTTACCAACAAATTCATTAGGTCTAATTTCGTAGTAGGTATTTTGTGCATGAATTTTTGTAAATAAAATTGTATTGACTTTACTTTGAGGAAAGTTTGTCGAGACTTTATTACCATTTAGCTTCAATTCAACTCCATCTCGAATGATATTTCGTGTTTCATTCCAAACTCGTTGAACCTCAGGAACTAACCTGTCTGGAAATCCCCAAAATTTGATACTATCCAATACAAATAATTTATCCGATACTTCTTTAAAAATGACAAATAAAAACCGTTTATTGCAAATTTCCAAAAATGGATGCGATTCCTCCCAGACATCATTCCTAGCCAATTCTTCAAATTGATAAGTCTTAAACGGAGAGTCCTCTTTTGGTAGCCCATTTTTATCTACACGAATAACGCGTAAATTCATATTGGCTTTTTGAAATTCTTGTGTCTTTTCAAGGTCTCCAGTCAGCCCCAATATATTTCTAACCAGAGTGCTATTTTTACCTTTTGCTCTAGGATTCACGTCAAATCGACTATATAATTCTTCCTCAGAAAATCCTTTATAGGCTAAAATTTTGTCTGCAATAACCTGTGTAAATGATTTTTTCTCGCCTCTGGCAGTTGCTAATATACTTTCTTGATCAACTTGATTAAATATCTTGTGATTAATCAAGTAGGTCATGTAGCTTGATTTCAGCTCCCAAGCCCTTTGTTTTGCAAGAGTATCACTAAAAGGCTGGCTTCTAAAATCTTTTCCTTTCCCTGCACCTTTAGTACAGGTAGATAAATAGTTCCCATCTGATTCGGACAGTTCATGTGCTTTACCTTGCTTAATCTTTTCTACAATACGATTATAATCCTCAAGAATGACCTCCATGTCCTCTTCAAACCATTCATACAAAAAGACTTTTTCAATGATATAGTCTGACATGGTTTGACCTGGAATGAGGCCATTGTAGAACAGCAGGAGTATTTTAGAGCATTTTTGCCATAGATGAGTGGAGTAAAAGTCATCTAGATTTTCTTCCATATAGTTTAATATCGTTAAAACTAATCGCTCTTTTGCACTAATTGTTCCATTCTTGTTCACTTTAAAAGGCGTTACTTTTAATTCAACCCCGACTTTGTCAAAATCAGCAGCTGAGTCACTATTAGGTTGATAGCCATAAAAGTATTTTTCTATATAATTGCCATATTGCCCTTTTGACTTCATACTGATTTCTTTATCAACAATTTCTGAGATTGTACCATCTTGAAAATCTCGATAAGTTTTATAAGGCGAAACTTGGTATTCAGCAATAATTTCGCCAAGCGACCTATCTAGTAAATGTTGAGAATAATCAAGAATACTTTGAATATCTGTTTCATCATAATTGAATAAGTGTTTTTCCATATAAAATTTCCTACTAAATTCCTATAGCTCTATTATATCAAATAAAAATCCTTGATCGAAATTGTTTTTTACGATATAATAGAGAGTATTAAATAAACTTGAGGAGAAAAAATGAATATTCTCGAACTCTTTGCCGGTGTAGGCGGTTTTCGTATTGGTCTTGAAAATGCTGACAAAGATTACTTCCAAACAAAATGGGCAAATCAATGGGAGCCTGCTCGAAAATCACAGGATGCTTTTGAAGTTTATGATTTGCATTTCCCAGACAGTGAAAACATCAATATTAGTATCTCAGATATTTCTGACGAAAAGTTTGCTGAAATGAATCCCGAAATGATTGTTGGTGGTTTTCCTTGCCAAGACTATTCTGTTGCACGAAGCAAGAAGAACGAACAAGGGATTGAAGGAAAAAAAGGAGTTCTCTTTTGGGAAATTATCCGTGCTACTCGTATCACCAAACCTAAATATCTTATTTTAGAAAACGTTGACCGTCTTCTAAAAGCACCTTCTAAACAAAGAGGACGTGACTTTGCAATCATGTTGACAGCGTTTAACAATCTCGGCTACTCAGTTGAGTGGAGGGTTATCAATGCTGCTGAATACGGACGTAGTCAACGTCGCCGTCGTGTCTTCTTCTTTGTTTATCGAAATGACACGACTTTTGCAAAAAGACTTGACAAACAATTTGAAAATACTGAATCTGTATTTAACGAAAATCGCTACGATGACTATCTGTTCCATTCAGGATTATTTGCCACTCAGTTCCCAATCAAATCAACACCAATAAAAAATCGCCAAGTCTACTACGAACTGGCGAATGATATTGTTGAAGTGTCAGATAACTTCACAGGAACAGTTTGGAATACTGGCGTGATGAGACACGGAAAATACTATTCCGTCGATACTCAATGCGACTATAAAGGTCAACCAATCACTCTTGGAGAAATCCTACAGGATGAAAAAGATGTGCCTGAAAAATACTTTTTGAACGACCCAGCTAAGTTAGAAAAATTCCAATATCTACGAGGCCCTAAAAAAATCGAAAGAACTTCGGCAGATGGTCACACCTATACCTATTCCGAAGGTGGAATGTCGCCGACTGACGACCTAAACCTGCCTGGACGAACGATGTTGACTTCCGAAGGAACTGTCAATCGCTCTACTCACTTTATCAATGTGAACAATCGATACCGTTTGATTACACCTGTAGAGGCGGAACGATTACAGGACTTTCCTGACGATTGGACTAAGCAGAAAAAATTAGCAGATGGATCCATTGTAGATGTATCTGATAAAATGCGTATGTTCTTTATGGGCAATGCCCTCGTCACTGAAATCGTACGAAAAATTGGGGAATATATAAAAACACTCGACTAATATTAGTTGAGTGTTTTTTACAATACTAATTTTGTCTCATCATAAGTCAATCTTCAAAATAATATCTTTCAAAAATATCCCTCTTATCCTGTTTATCCTTCATTATTTTTGTATCAAACTTTATCTGATTCTCATCTATATTCAATACATAAGGTTTCATCCATTCAATTTCTTCAAAAGTAAAACCATATTTAAGTAACCAAATCTCTTTATCATCAATAGTACCATACTGAATTAGATTAATCATACTAATAGCTCTCTCATCTTCAGTTTTCTGAAAATACTTGTCGAATACCGCAGTAATGATATCAATTAATCTGAAACTGATTATTTTATCAAGGTAGTCATAAGTATCAAAAACAATTAAGTCATAACTTACTCCAACTGCCTTAGTTCCTTGAGGAAATAATGAGAATGCTTCTAAATTCTTATTTGGTATATCATTAAATGGCATCGTGAACTTAGTTTCTAATTTTTCCAGACTTTGAATTGCAGATTTTGTTCCTAGTTTACTTAACCAATCTCGCTCTTGTTTCTGACTAATATAAGCATACCTATAAAAACAAATTTCTTTAAAGGTCTTCCCATAAATTTTCCAAATCATAATTTGTATTGCTGAATTTATTACTGCCGATTCTCCTTTAGATAATTCTCGTCGTAAGAAAATACTATAAATCATTTGGAAACATTCCGAAATCACCCTACTATCAAATTCTTTCAACGGCTTAAGATTTCCATTAACAAAAATTATATCTAAAATTGCTTTAGCTAAGTTAAAACTGTCAATATTTTGCAAATTCTCCAACTGATTTAGAGTCAAATTATACTCATCAGAGTAGGTTCCTTCCAGCATCGAATTTTTAAAGTCTTCCAAATCACTAAGTTTTTCTGGCAATTCTTTTTCTAACAAGGAAACCGTCTGTAAGCTTACTTCTCCTTTCATGATAGTTCTAAATTTTGACATATCTCGCTTCTTAATGACTATTTCTCCATAATCAAATTTCTTTTCTACTGAGCTCCTTCCTGCTCTACCAATTAAATTTTTAATGGATAAAGTTTTCGAAGCTGGAAAAGTATTTAAAAATACCAAGTCAAATGGCATGTTTATACCTTGTTCCAAGGTAGAGGTCGCAAAACATATTTTACAAAAACCTAATCTAGTAAACTTCTCTATCAGCAACCTAACATCAAGCGGTAGGGAGCCATGGTGCATAACAATTCCACGCTTTAGAAAATGGATCAGTTCCGAATACCTATCATCTCCATTTATATCATTACCTCCCATCAAAAAAGAAATTTCATTTATTAGTTCCAAAGGAGCTGGGTCAGAAATTTCATGACAGAGTTCCGTATACTTTGAAAATTCATCTAATACGCTTTGACCAACAATACTTGTTTTCGTTGAATATATTAAAACACTCCCACCATTTATTAAAACTTTCTCTATCGGATCATAATCGCATTCGACTTTAGTCTTTCCCATTACAGATTTCTCTATGCCAAAATGAGAATAACTTCCATCTTCGTTTTGTGCATAATAAATCTGTCCAACATTTTTTAGTTTAAAGTTTTCAAATTTTGATGTCCTTTTTTCAAAATGATTTTTTTGAATTTGAGCTTCAGGATTACTAATAAATGGATGTGCAAAAATATACTTAACCGAAGGAAATGCTTTTTGACTCCTTCTGATGATACTATCAAAATATAGTCCGCGAGCACTTTCTTCATCACCTAACTGAGCTTCGTCAAAAAGAATAAATTCAATATCAAATAAGTTATGGATTTTGAATAAATCTTTACATCTTTCGGGAGTGAGAATAAAGATATTCCGTTCTGCATGTAGAACATTAATACGCTCCACAAAGGTGAGTAAGTTTATTGTTTTTTCTTTTAGAGTATTTTTCAAATTCATATAGTACTCGTTAATTAAGGCTCTTGACGGCACAACTATTACTATATCTTTACTTGACTGTTCAATTATCCTCCGAAATACATATGATTTCCCTGTGCTAGTTGGTGCAGAAAAACTGAAACATTTACTGCTTTCGATTCCCTCGATTATCTTAGCTTGGACAGGAGTGAAAAGTTCACCAAACCTTTCTTGAATATATTTCTGATACATTCCAAAAATAATTTCTGGTAATGACTCTGTTTCTAATTCTTTATAATGCAAGCCCATATACTTAATAACCATATGTTCTATCTCTTCAAACATTTCGGGTTGATATATTTTAAAATAACATAATATTTCTAAATCAGTCGTATTTATAGGTCCGTTTATATAGAGTGATTGCATCGTACTTTCAAGGATATTTTGAAGCTTTTCGCCTCTCTTTATATTTCTAATCACATTTTCCATACCTAACCTCTAAAATGTATTAATTGCAATATAGATTACTTCAATATGCTGAGAAAGTGTTTGAAAATATTTATTTTTAGTAATATTCGAAATCAAAGTATCATCATCAATTTTTGTACTAGAAAATCCACAAGCAAAAGCTCTACTACCTAATGCGGCATTATTTAAACTCTCTCTCGTAACAAAATCTCTAATATCTAATAAATCAGACCTATCTCTCTCTTCGGTGATAAATTTATCAACTTGTTTCATTGCTTTACCATAGGCATTCGTATCTTTTACATACTTAGCTTCTCCAAAAATAATATATTTTCCATTCATTTCAGAGAAGAAGTCAAATCCTGGATTTCCAGCAATCTTCTGCTTAATAAATTCTGCTAAAGGGATGTCAGAGTGTCCAAGTTCACTTATTATCGCCGAACGAGATAATTCAGATACAACTGTTTCTCCTATTTCAGTTGTGATTGTATCCTGTGAACCACTTTCAAGTCTGGTCTTTAAGTTTTCAACAGTACGAGTAGTTCTAGCCGAAAAACTCAACTTTATGTAATCTTCATCAAATCTATTAATCCACGATATATCTTGAAAATGCTCTATGATATCTCTTATTGTAATACTTATATCTTCCGGATCTATGCGCAAAAAGGTAATATGAGGATATCCGAGTGATGTTAGCCGTGTATTTGAGATAACCTTAACCATAAAACTCCTTAAGCTATTATAATATCCCCATTATACCACAAAACCCAGCCCTTTTAGGCTGGGAATCTGTTTATATTAGCTTATTTAACCAACTTCTTCATCTCTTCAATCCGCGCTACTGTCGCATCATATTTTGCTTGGTAGTCGGCTTGTTTTTCTTTTTCTTTTTCAACGACTTCTGGTTTGGCGTTGGCGACGAAGCGTTCGTTGCTGAGTTTTTTGCCGACCATGTCTAGTTCTTTTTGCCATTTGGCTAGTTCTTTGTCTAGTCGAGCCAACTCTTCTTCGACGTTGAGGAGGTCGGCTAGTGGCAAGAAGATTTCAGCACCGGTGATAACGGCTGACATGGCTAATTCTAGTGCAGCAATGCTTGAGCTGATTTCCAGATGTTCTGGATTTGTGAAGCGTCGAATGTAGTTTTCATTTGCCTTGAAGAAGGTTTCAAGCTCAGCATCCGCTGTCTTAATCAAGATGGTAATCGGCTTAGATGGCGCAACATTCACTTCTGCTCTACTATTTCGCACCGAACGAATCAAGTCCTTAAGGCTTTCCACTCCCTTGTGGGCTTCCGCATTTTCAAAGGCTGGGTTGACAACAGGGTAAGCTGCCACCACGATAGAGCCCTCTGCGTACTGAGCGTAGATTTCTTCCGTCACAAACGGCATGATTGGGTGGAGGAGGCGAAGGATTTGGTCCAGCGTGTAGAGAAGGACAGAGCGGGTCATGACTTTCTCAGCCTCGTTGTCGCTGTAGAGCACCTCCTTGGTCAGCTCGATATACCAGTTGGCGAACTCTTCCCAGATGAAGTTGTAGAGGATGTGACCAGCCACACCAAACTCGAATTTGTCGAAGTTTTCAGTGACCTTGGCAATGGTTTCGTTGAGGTTGTGGAGAATCCAGCGATCCGTCACATTACCAGCCTCACCAGCTGCGACTTTGGCGACATTCTCACGCGCCGCATCCAAGGTCAAACCTTCATTGTTCATGAGGATATAGCGGGAAATGTTCCAAATCTTGTTGATGAAGTTCCAAGACGCGTCCATCTTCTCATAAGAGAAGCGAACATCTTGACCAGGGGCAGAGCCGTTTGACAAGAACCAACGCAAAGCATCCGCACCGTATTTCTCAATAACATCCATTGGGTCAATCCCGTTTCCAAGCGACTTGGACATCTTGCGACCTTCTTCGTCACGGATCAAACCGTGGATCAGCACGTTCTTGAATGGCTGACGGCCTGTGAACTCAAGCGATTGGAAAATCATACGAGACACCCAGAAGAAGATGATGTCGTAGCCCGTTACCAAGGTTGAAGTTGGGAAGTAACGCTGGAAGTCCGCCGCATTTTCGTCAGGCCAGCCCATGGTTGAGAATGGCCAAAGGGCAGAGCTGAACCAGGTATCTAGGACATCCTCATCCTGTACCCAACCGTCACCTGCTGGAGCCTCTTCTCCGACGTACATTTCGCCAGATTCGTTATACCATGCTGGAATCTGATGGCCCCACCAAAGCTGACGCGAGATAACCCAGTCGTGTACATTTTCCATCCATTGTAGGAAGGTATCGTTGAAACGTGGTGGGTAAAATTCTACCTTATCAGCTGTGTCTTGGTTGGCAATGGCATTCTTAGCCAATTGGTCCATTTTGACAAACCATTGAGTTGACAAGCGTGGCTCGACTACCACACCTGTACGCTCAGAGTGACCAACTGAATGCACACGGTTTTCGATTTCCACAAGGGCACCCAGTTCTTGCAACTTCGCAACCGTTGCTTTACGGGCTTCAAAGCGGTCCATACCTGCAAATTCACCCGCCAACTCGTTCATGGTACCGTCGTCGTTCATAACGTTGACTTGTGGTAGATTGTGGCGTTGACCTACGAGGAAGTCATTTGGATCGTGGGCAGGTGTAATTTTCACAACCCCTGTACCAAATTCTGGGTCTGCGTGTTCATCCGCAACGATTGGAATTAACTTGTTAACGATTGGCAGGATAACGTTTTTGCCAATCAAGTCCTTGTAACGTGGGTCTTCTGGGTTAACCGCCACCGCAACGTCACCGAACATGGTTTCAGGACGAGTTGTCGCAACTTGAAGGGCACGAGAGCCGTCTTCCAACATGTAATTCATGTGGTAGAAGGCACCTTCTACGTCCTTGTGAATCACTTCAATATCTGAAAGGGCTGTGCGAGCCGCTGGGTCCCAGTTGATGATAAATTCGCCACGGTAGATCCAGCCTTTTTTGTAGAGTTCTACAAAGACCTTACGAACAGCTTTTGACAAGCCTTCATCAAGTGTGAAACGTTCACGTGAATAATCCACAGATAAACCTAGTTTACCCCATTGCTCCTTGATGGTTGTAGCATATTCATCTTTCCATTCCCAGACTTTATCGAGGAATTTTTCACGACCCAAGTCATAACGGGTCACACCTTGCTCACGCAAGCGTTCCTCAACCTTAGCCTGAGTGGCAATCCCCGCGTGGTCCATACCTGGAAGCCAGAGGGTGTCAAAGCCCTGCATCCGCTTCTGACGGATGATGATGTCTTGAAGGGTAGTATCCCAAGCGTGCCCCAGGTGCAACTTACCTGTTACGTTTGGAGGCGGAATGACGATCGAATAAGGCTTGGCCTCCGCATCGCCTGACGGCTTAAAGACATCTTGGTCCAACCAAGTCTGGTAACGACCAGCCTCAACCTCGGCTGGATTGTATTTTGGTGATAATTCTTTTGACATTATTTTTCTCCTTTAGTATTCTTTAAGAAAATTGGTTTATACTATCCTCAAGCTAGAAATAGCCCAATTCTTTTTCATATAATTTCCTAGAAATAGTCAGTCCTTTGGGCTGGCTATTTCGTTTGTTCTTGCTCAAGCTCTTCCATTTTTTGGATAATCAGTTGAGCTACGTCATTAGCAGAAAGATGGGTATTATTAATTTTGAGATAATGCTGAATGCCCTCTGGAATGCCTAATGAGGTATATTGACATGTATCAGCTGTAGAAAGAATCTCAGCCTCTGAAACTTCAATGTTTCGTTTCAAAGGTTTATGGGTCAGTCGATTTTCTGTCCGATTACGCCGCAGACGTTCATCTAAAGTAGTTTCCAATTCAACAAATAAAATTTCCTGACCACGATGATGAAAAATCGTCTGAACTGTTGTAAGAAATTGAACATCTATGGGATTTTTAAAATTAATCAGGGCAGTTCCAATCAGTGGGCGGCCTGAACTAGCAAACACATCATAAACAGCAAATGTAATACGTGTATTGAGATCGAACATATCCTCAGAAAATTCTGGGATAAATCGTAGGCTAAAATCAATCGAATCATGATTATGAAAGAGTGTCATCCCTGTCAATTTCGCAACTTCCTGCCCAACGGTCATCTTGCCAGAAGCTTGTGCTCCAATAATAATTAGATTCATACTGCCTCCCCCACCAACTCTATCTTTATCCCATCTGGGTCTTCTAGATAGAGGGCATAGTGGTTTGGTCCTCCTGCATGGGGATAGCGGTCGTCGTAGAGCAATTTGACTCGTCTGGTCAAAAATTCCTTCCGCCATTGGTCAATCTCATCAGGTGTGCCCGCATGAAAGGCTAGATGATTGAGACCTGTTCGGCACCGGTGATAACCTGCCTCTAGGAAGTCCTTTGGCGTTTGGACAAAGACCAGGTACTGCTCTGCTTTTTTATAAGACAGCCCGTCCTCCCACTCCTGATAGAGCGAGTAGCCCAGCTTGGTCAGAAGAAAATCGTAAAATGCACGTGAGGTTTCCAAGTCTGAAACATATATTTCAACATGATGTAGCATATCTTCTCCTTTCCAAATGAAAATCCCCGCCTAGACTTGCTAGACAGGGACGAAGTTATTCCGCGGTACCACCCTTGTTCAGATAAGTTATCTGCACTTTGCTTATTCGATTCACACCATCAGCAACCAGTTTTGACATTTGTGCGGATTTCTCAGTACCACCGCTTCCTGTGACAAATGGGGCTCAAAACACCTCTGAATGGCTTTATTGTAACAAATTGCACCTTGAAAAGCAAGGGATTTAAGCTTTCAACTCAATCCCTTTTTCTTTCAACTGCTTGATGGTTGCAGGACCGATGCCTTTAAGAGCCAAGAGCTCTTTTTCTGTATGGTTTGCAAAATCCGCCACAGATTGAATACCTGCTTCGTAGAAGGTTTCCAAACGTGCTGCCGCAATGCCTTCCAACTCAGGAAGTGCCAAAAAGTCTTCCAATGAAGTCGCTGAAGAAGTCACCTCTGCTACAACTTCTTTCACTTGTTCCACAGCATGCTCTACTACAGCCTCAGTCTTGTGAGCAACTGTCTCTACTACCTCTGCAGCTCTTTCAAGACCTACACGACCTGCACGTTTCAAGTCTGCTAATTGTTTTTTCAATTGTTTTTTTCGATTTACTTTTTTCTTTGCCATGTTAACTCCTTTCTCCTTAGAACCTGTACTCACAAGTAAAGTACCTATATAAGAAATAGTTTTTCACTAATCAAGGCCGTTTTTTGAGGAAATACTGACTGTATTTTGAAAAAACAACGATGAATAGCTGAAGAACTATCCTTAGATAGAAATGCTGAACTGTGAATATAGTTTCTTAATAATGCCTTTGACCAAACAACTCATCTGGTAAATCATGAAAACCTTTGCCAGCATGGTAGTTGGCAAATTTCCCTTGAATGAATCGATAGGCATCCAGCTTGCTCTCATAACGAATATAAGCATCCGCTGCACGCTCATCTTTGTCTTCTTCCAAGACACGACGACTTTCTTCAACCGCCATCTCGTTTACCATGACCTGAGTGTTGACCCAAGCTTCAAATTCTTTTAAAAATTCTTGTTCTTTTGTCATTATTTTCCTCTTTCGCCTGCTTCAATTGAAACACACCGGTTTATTATACCATATTTTCTAGAAAACACAAGAAAACCCTAACTGTAACACAGTTAGAGTCCCCATTTTTTTACCAAGTAAAACGATAGGTCGTTTTAGACAGAAATTCTTCTCCTTGTTCTAACAAAATCGAACCAAATCCATCGACATTGCACGCATTCGGCAAGGCCTGACACTCTAAACTAAAGACACCGTGGTAACAGGCCAAAGCTTCAACAGGAAAATTATATGTATAAATAACGACCGCAGGCTGGTTGGTTTTGACACTGAGTCCAATTTTCCCATCTGGACTCAAAACTTCTACCGGAATATCCACCTCTTCCAATACCCATGGGTGGTCATAGCCTTTTACCAACACATTTTGAGGATATTGGCTATCAAATCCCTGAGTAAAAGGCGCAAAATCTCTAAAATCAAACGGCGTCCCTGTCACATCTTCTAAGACACCCGTTGGCAGGTTATCCTCCCCAAGCGGAGCATAGTGATTGGCAGCAATTTTAATACGGTGCTCGGCAACTGACCGTTGAAAATCACCAGTCAAGTTGAAATAGATATGGTTGGTCGGATTAAAAATCGTATCCTTATCCGATACAGCCTGGTAGTCAACTGTCAATTCATTTTTATCCGTCAAACAATAAATAGCCTTGACCCTCACATCACCAGGAAAGCCATTAAAACCATCTTTTAGGACCATACCAAAGGTCACTTGATTTCTCTCATGGTCTAGCTCAACGTCCCAGTACTGCTCATTTGCCGTGTCAACCCCACCGTGTAGAGTCCTACCAGGTTCATTTTCTGTAAAATGATAGCTTGTTCCCTTTATCTCAGCTTGGGCACCTGAAATACGCCCCGCTACTGGGATAATTGTTGAACCAGGATACAAATCTGTCTTGCGGTAATCTTCATCCGACTTAGCCGCCAAACTGACATTTCGTAAACCGCCATTTTCTTCTACTGGCAGAAGCACTTCTACCACTCTAGCTCCAAAATCCGTCAAGGTTACCTGCATGCCATTCTTGTTTTCCAAGCAATACAGTTTTGCTTTTTCACCAAATGTTTTTACTTCAATCATTTCTTTTCCTCACAAGCCAAATGAGGGAGTCACTATTGTAACTCCCTCAGGATACTTAAAGCCTATCAACTATAGAACATTTTATAATTAACGAAAATCAAATCCGTCTGTAACAATCGGCTGAGTTAGCCTCACTCTCTTATTTCTAGGCTCAGGCTGAAACAGTCACTTCCCTGACTGTTTCACTCATCGTCATCTTCATCACTTGTTAATAGGCTATTGACATGAACTAGGTTGCTTGTACCAAATTCGACATAGTCTACAGCTTCGCCAAGCAAGACGCCGTTCAAGAAGCCGATAACCATTGGCATATTCATACCTGCATAGAGGTCAAACTGCCCACCTTCAATCAATTTTCGTGATACGACGTTGGCTGGTGTACCGCCCAACAAGTCTGCGAAGACAACAAAGTCATCTAGATTAGCAATTGTTTCTTCAAATTTTTTCTGGAAGTCTTCTGGACCTTCTTCTGGTAATAAAGCTACTGTATATATGTCCTCTTGAGGCCCCATAATCATTTCAGTAGATTTTTTCAACTCCTCGCAGAAGATACCATGACTTACTAATACTAAACTTCTAGTCATTATGCCATACCAAATGCGAAGTGACCGATTGCTGACAAGCAAAGAGCAAGCGCAATGATGATCAAGATAGCCTTGGTAGAGGTCATACCTTTACGACCGAGCAACCAGAATACAAAACCTGTAAAGACAGCTGGAACAAGGCGAGGGAAGATTGTGTTGAGCAAGTCTTGAATGTCAATCACTTTCTCACCTACAGTTGGAGCCCAAGTCACTTCAAAGTTAATCATAGTTGCAATCAAGGCACCCATCATGAAGACACCCATGACTGAAGCAGCATCAACAAGAGCTGTCAAGCGATCACGCATGGTTGTAATCAACTTAGTACCTTCTTTGTAGGCAACTTCCAACTGTTTCCAACGGAAGATGTCATAAACCACTGCTACTGCTACCCAAAGGAAGATACCCCAAGGCTGACCTTGAGCCGCCATAGTCGCTGCAACAGTACCCATGATAGCTGGTACCAATGAACCAAAGATTGAGTCACCAATTGGGGCAAATGGTCCCATCAAACCAGTTTTAATACCGTTAACTGCATCTTTAGAAGCCACACCGTCACTTTCTTCAAGTGCCAAGTCAATACCTGTGATGATGGTATGGAAAAATGGTGAAGTATTGAAGAACTGAGTATGCAATTTCATCATTTCCTTCAACTCAGGAGTACCATCTCCATACATTTTACGCAATTGTGGCAAAATCATGTAGAGGTAGCCAGATGCCTGCATCCGCTCATAGTTCCAACCAAGTTGGAAAGTGAACAAGCTACGTTTGTTGATTTGATTAAAATCTTCTTTTGTTAATTTGTAATTAGATTTCGTCATCTTCAATTTCCCCACTTTCTGAATTTGATGGAGCAACCACAGTTACTTTTTGGCTATTTTTGAAGTGAATCACTGAAAGGAATGCACCCACAATAGCGATACCAATCATTGACAAACCTTTGAAGTTATTGACAAAGCTTACGCCTGCATCTTCAGGAAGAGTGCCAACGATACCAGCAACTGCACCACCCAAAGCTGATACGTTACCGTAAAGAACAGTCAACATAGCTGTAAGAGCGAAACCTACCGCCAAGTAGTGAAGGTTACGTTTAAGTGGAAGATAGTGAAGCAAGATTGCAAAACCAAGACCTGGAAGCATACGAGCTGCAAGCGTCAAACCGTTGGCAATCCATTGGTATTGTTCAATAGTTTTAACCATTGCATCTACAAACTCACCACCAAAAGCAAGGGCAAGGAAAACTGGAAGTGCACGAGAAAGTGCCCAAGGAATTGCACCAAGCAGATAGTTGCGTTCGATACCAGCGTAGTCAAAGCGTTCAATCGCCGCATCTACACGGTGTGCAAAGAAAGTAGTTGAGAAACGACCAGCAATATCTGTATAAACAAGAAGTGCTGCTACTGGAACTGCGATAGTAGCTACTGCAAGTTCAGGGTCAATACCTTGTGATACAGAGAAGGCTGTCGCCAATACCGCACCAGATGTTGCATCAATACGTGACGCACCACCAAATGTACCTACACCAAGCACCATCAACTGCAAGCTGGCACCAATTGCCAAACCTGTTGTCATATCGCCCATGATTAAACCAGTGATAAACCCTGCAAAGACTGGTGAACCTGCTGACGATACAATTGTCAGCTCGTCACAAATCTGGTAAGCAGAGTAGAGCGTTAGAAGTAATATTTGCCACCATTGCATAATAGTGATCCTCCTTTAAATTTTTCAAAAATATCCGAATGTTATCTAACCTTATCCAATAATGGCATAAAGTCTTTTGGTGAATCGCCAGGTACCATTTGTGCAAATAATTTTACACCCTTAGCCGCCAAGGCATCAAAATCTGCAATATCCTTATCTACAACGTTAATAGAACGAGTTACAGAACGAGTTTCCGGAGTTTGAGACATATTCCCTACGTTCAACTCAGGGAGCTCAACCCCGTACTCTACCAAGCGAAGGAAGTTTTCTGGACGACGAGCAACAATCAAGAGACGTTGACTATCATACTTGCCCTCCTTAATATTATTAGCAGCCTTTTCAATCGGTAAAATCGATAATTTTACGCCTGGAGGACATGCTAATTTCAGTCCTTGTTTTTCAATGTCATTTTGAGCAACAGCATCATCGATAACCATGATACGACCGATGTTCAATTTCGTCGTCCATAAGTTAGCAACCTGACCGTGGATCAAACGACCATCAATACGCGTAGCAATAATTGCCATACAGTGTTCTCCTTTTCTTCATAAATCTTTTAGGCAGAAACCGATTAAAATTTCTACAAATCTTTTATAACGGGTCTTTGTGAAAAATGAATCTTCTCTCTATATTTTCCTTCTGTCTCGAAGACAATTATTTCATTCGCTCCTTTCTTTAAGTATCCTTTTGGAATATAGAGATAGAGGATTGGCCCTTTTTCCCAAAAACGTCCAATATTTACATTATTAACGAAAACAACTCCCTTACCAAAACCTGTCATGTCTAAGTAAGTATCCGCAAGTTCATCCAGTTCAAACTGATAACGATAGAAAGCAGCTTGACCTTCCTCCCAGCCCTTACTAAAATCCAAGTCCTCAACTGACTCAAGATGCAAAGGATAGGTTTCCCAATGACCAATAAAATGTAAATCAGCCATCGCACCTCGACCAAGCCCTTTAGACTGGGTAGGAGCCGTTAGTTTATGCCCATAATTGACACGTCCCATATTTTCTACCAAAATATCTAATTTTAGCTTGTCATCTTTAAAATCCAATTCAACATCGTCACCAATCTCAGTCTGATACTGAGTTGCAACGAATTTTCCATCTGCATAAATTTGGATACGGTCACGCGCATCAACTACTCGGAAACGTTCCGCTTCTGTCTTATCCCGCTCCAACTCTGTTCTATATAAAATATAACCTGTTGACTGATCAAGCTCTTCCATATTCTTAGGATAAAACCCTTTTACGCAATCGCTTACATTTTCTAGAGTAGCAAATAAACTCACCTTATCATGAAGCGACACATCTGAAAAAGCTTTTGCCTCTTTTACAAGCGGTTCTGCATACTCTAATTCAGGATAGACTTCTTTCAAACGTTGTTGCAAAAGATAAAACTTCTTAGTAGGATTTCCAGCTTCATCCAATATAGCATCATAATCATAAGAAGTTACCTGAGGCAAATCAATTTGACCACGAGCAGAGCAACCATTCATGAAACCAAAATTTGTTCCACCATGGAACATGTACAGATTCAAGGAGCCCAATTCGATACATTCCATAACCGAATCAACCATTTCCTCCGGCTCTCTACGAATAATTTCATCGCCCCAACGATTGAACCAACCATCCCAAAATTCCATACACATGAGTGGCCAATTCTTCTGATGTTCATTAAAGAATGCCGTCATATTTGCAAAATTCTCTCTAGCTTTAGAGCCAAAGTTTCCTGTTACAAATACATCGTCCTCTATCAGTGTTCCTGCACGTAATGTTGCTCGCCAAGAACCGTCCGAGGTAAACAAGGGAGCAGTTAGACCATGTTTACGCATCAAGCCAGCCACCGATCTTAGATACTCCTTCTCCTCACCATAAGAGCCATACTCATTTTCCACTTGGAACATAAGTACATTTCCACCCTGTGCGAGTTGGAGCTTGGCCAATTTAGGAATAAGAGAAGCGTAATATTCATCTAAGTGCTGCAAGTACACCGAATCACTCGAACGTACTCTAAGCTCTTCCTTCATCAACCAAGCAGGGAGGCCACCCCATTCCCACTCCGCACAAATATAAGGTGAAGGACGTACAATTGCATAAAGCCCTAATTCTTGAGCCAATTTCAAAAATCGCTCAATATTCAATATACCCTCGTAACAAAACTCACCCTTTCGAGGTTCATGCATATTCCAAGGGACATAGGTTTCAACCGTATTAAAACCAAGAGCCTTTAAGTTATACAAAGAATGGTACCAATCATCAGGATGGACACGAAAATAATGAATCGCGCCTGATAAAATCTTAAAGGGTTCACCGTCCAAATAAAATTGGTCTCCAATATAAAATTCTTTCATTTCTTCCTCCGATGCAACCGCTTACCTTTCTATTAATATACTAACACTTATTTGTGGTTATGTCCAGTACTTTTTTTAAAATTTTTTACTTTTTTTACAAACACCTCTATTTCCTTACTCCGAAAGGGATTACATCTATTTTTTTTATGGATTCCAGCTATATTTTTTGATTTTCATCAATTAATTTAGTATAATGAGCCATGGAAAGGAAGGAAATAAGTATGAAAGTACCTAAGTACCAGCTTATACAAAACGACTTACGCCAGCAAATTATCTCTGGCAAATTTGAAAATGGCGACAAATTTTACACAGAATCTGAATTAACAAAACTATTTAACGTTAGCTCTATCACCGTTATTCGTGCAGTAAACGAACTAGTTAAGGACGGCTACCTCGTTCGTCAACAAGGTAAAGGAACCTTTGTATCCCGTTCACGCAAAGGACGTCTTGTAGAATTTTCTGATATTGAGATTTTTCCGATGGATAAGGATAAGGTTACTGTTCTCTCGTGCGAAAAAGGCAATAAACCCGATATCCTTGAAAAACTAAATCTTGACAAGAATGAGTTTTACTATAAAATTGTACGCGTCCGCGCAGCAGAAGACACTCCATACATCTTCCACAATTCATATATCCCTCAACGATATATCCAGAATCCCGATGCTCCACTCGAGCACTATCAATCAATCTATCAACGCTTCAAACTGGACTACAATATCCACATGTCCGAGGAACCATTTGTAGAAACGAATGAAATTGTCAGCCCATGTCCAAAAGAGGTTGCCACTCATTTGAAGTTAAAAGCGACTGAACCAGCTGTACTACAAAACAAAACAACTACCAACAGTACTAGCGGTGAAGTGATGGAATATACTGAAACTTACAAACACTGGAAGTATTACAAATTTGAAATTACAGCCAACCATCGCTAAAAAAACGCAGACTAACGTCCGCGTTTTTTTCATACCCAATAACAATCAAAAGTAGCCTAAGAAACGAAACCGAAGATAGAACTGGATTTCATCAAGGCTCTTGACAACGAATAATTTTGATTTTCGAAGAGTATTAATTCTAATATCCCCGTTGATGGGTAATCTTGTAACGAAACTGGTCCGCTCTAGCAATACTAAACGTAAATTCGATAATTCTATTCTTATCATTATAGGTTTTTCTTACCAAATGAAGCACTGGACTATTGCTTGGAATTCCAAGTATCTTAGCTTCATTATCCAAAGCAATACTTGCATAGAACTCTTCTTCTGCCAAACGAATCACCTGATGATAATCCTCTGAAAAAATTTCATACAAGGGAGTTGACTTCATTTGCTGAGCAGCTAATCCAGGAAATAGCGAGGCAGGAACATATGTCCTTTCCAACATCATCGGAACCTCATCTGCAAGTCTCAAACGTTCAACTTCAAACACTTCCTCACCCTGACTAAGTTGTAGATGCTGCGCAATATAGTCCGACGCCTTAACCAATTCAAAGGATAAAATCGATGTCCTCGGTACTTTCCCAATTTTTTTCATTTGCTCAGTAAAACTATAGGCCTGAGACAAATCAACTGCAGTATCTGAAATCTCAGATACATAGGTTCCCTTACCATGCTTCTTATAGACTAAGCCACGTTTTTCCAATTCTTGCAAAGCCAAACGAACTGTAATACGACTGACACCATAAACCTGTGTCAACTCACGCTCTGAAAATAACTTGTCATTCGGAGCCATCCTCTCACGAATTGCAACTTCCAATTCATCAACCAACTGCAAATAGAGAGGTTTTTCAACAGTTTGACTAACCATAGACTCCTCCTTTCTAACCCACATAAGCTTACAAACCTATTTTACACCAAATTTCATATATTAACAATATCTCGGGTGATAAAATACCAGCTCTTCAAGCTAAAGCAAGGTCACCTCATCTGGCAAAGTAATGGTCTCTTTTCCCTGCTTGTCCATTACCAAGATTGTTGAGGGATAAAAAGGATCAAAACGACTACTTAGATCTACAGCCAGTACATTTTTATAACCTTCCTGCGAAAAGACCAGCGTAATCTTACCACGACGATTTTTGATAGAAAAACGGATTACACTTTTTAACGGAATAACCCCTTTTAAGTAGTGATCAATAACATACCAGAAACTATCAATCACTTCCCCAGGAAGCGAGGTCACAACTCCAAAACTTGCATAGCGCCCATTTGTTTGTTCAAAGGCCATAAGCCCCTCCTTTACAATAAGAAAAAAGCCTGTAAAACAGGATTTTCTTTTCTAACTTTATCTACTTCTCAGTTCTAAATAGCGTTTGTACCAGATATTAACGTAGGCTGGAGAGAATGGTCCGCGCTGGTTATTAATCCAATCAACCAGTATCTTGACATTTTCCTTCAAAATAAAATCAATATCATCCGAATACTTCATCGCCTTACGATGACGCTCATATTCATCCACATCCAGCAGTCTCTTTTCACCATCAGCAAAGACCTTAACATCGAGGTCATAATCAATGTATTTGAGTGCCTCATTATCGAGAACATATGGACTAGCAAGGTTACAATAATAGGAAACTCCGTTTTCACGAATCATTGCAATGATATTGAACCAGTATTTTTTATGAAAATAAACGATTGCTGGTTCTCTTGTTACCCAACGCCTACCATCATTTTCAGTCACTAAGGTATGATTATTGACTCCAATAATAGCATTTTCCGTTGTTTTTAATACCATGGTGTCACGCCAAGTGCGATGAATTTCACCGTCATGCTTATAACTTTGAATTGTAATAAAGTCGCCTTCCTTTGGTAATTTCACTTTGTTACCAACTTTCTACAATTACAATTTATCTTGACTATTATATCATATTTTTCTAACCTAGGCTAAATTTTTTCACAGATAATCACGAAGGACAGCCTGAATCCGATCAAAGTCATAACCCTTTCGAGCCAAAGCCTGTATCAACCTTTGCTTCAATTCGTAGCCTTCATATTTACGACTATATTTTCTATACTGCTTATCCAATTCCTTGGCGATTAAATCATCTTCATTTTCCTCATCAGCCACAAGTTCCAACTGACCCAGGCTTTGTTTGGCCGTCTCATAAGAAAACCCCTTCCCCATCAATCCCTGCACAACTTTATCTTGCAAAGCTCGAAGAGGTAATTTTCTTTGGTATCTACCCTCCAATTTCTCCCCAATCTTCCTAGCAAGCTCTGAAAAATCTTCCTCAGCCAGTCTTTTATCAATCAGCGGTTTAGGAATTCCTTTCTGCATCAACTTCTGCCGAATCATAGCTGGTCCCTTATCTCCATTTAGAGCATTCTGACGGACATAGCTATCAACATAATTCCCATCGTCCAGCCATTTTTCCTCTTCTAATACCGTCACTATCTTGACAATATTGTTTTCTTCAATTTCATATTTTTTTAGATAATCACTAACTTCTTTTTTGGTACGTTGCTTGAAGGAAAGGTAATAAAGTGCTAGATTTTTCCCATAAGAAAACTGAGCAAAATCGCGAAGCTCACGAAACTCCTGCTCCGTGATTTCCTTTCCCTTACTAAGCATGAAGCGAACAATTGTGTCTTCCGTAATATATAAACTATCCTGACCATCCACTTCAAGTAAATAAAGACGTTTCTTCTTTTCAATTTTTGTAATTCTCATTCTTTCATTATACAGGATTTTTCGGTAAAATAATAATATGAATCTACAAGTAAACCAACGAATCCCCTTAAAAATCAAACGAATGGGCATCAACGGAGAAGGCATCGGATTTTATCAAAAAACGCTAGTCTTTGTCCCTGGTGCCCTTAAGGGAGAAGAAATTTTTTGTCAAATTACCTCAGTCAAACGAAATTTCGTTGAAGCAAAATTGTTAAAAATCAACAAGGAATCAAAATTCCGTGTCAAGCCGGCCTGTGACATCTATCAAGCCTGTGGTGGTTGCCAAATCATGCACCTCCGCTATGATAAACAATTAGACTTCAAACAAGATCTCTTGCAGCAGGCCCTAAAAAAGTTCAAACCAGCTGGCTACGAAAACTACACTATTTATCCAACAATCGGTATGGATAAGCCTATCCACTATCGTGCCAAATTACAGTTCCAGACTCGATCTTTCAAAGATCAAGTCAAGGCCGGTCTCTATGCGGAAAATTCCCATCGCTTGATTGGAATTACGAATTGTTACGTCCAAGATGCCGAAACACAAGAGATTATCAACGGAATCGCAAAGCTACTCACCAAGCACCGTATTCCTATTTATAATGAGCGCAAGCAACATGGAATCCGCACGGTTATGGTCCGCAAGGCTCGAAAAACAGGTCAAGTTCAAGTGATTTTTATCACCTCTTGTCAGGTTAATCTTATTAAATTAATTGATGAACTCACCAGTCAATTTCCAAGTATAATCACTATTGCTCTAAACTGGAATAGACAGAAAACGAGTGATATTTATGGTGAAAAAACAGAAATTTTATGGGGCGAACAAGCTATCGATGAAGCTGTTTTAGATTACGAATTCTCGCTATCTCCACGGGCATTTTACCAACTAAATCCCCAACAAACAGAAATTCTATATGGCGAGGCCGTCAAGGCTTTGGATATTTCAGGAGATGAAGACTTGATTGATGCCTACTGTGGCGTGGGCACAATCGGCTTCGCCTTTGCTAAAAAGGTCAAATCTGTTCGAGGTATGGACATTATTCCAGAAGCCATCGAGGATGCTAAAGCAAACGCTAAGCGAATGGGACTATCCAATACCCACTATGAGGCAGGTAAAGCAGAAGAAATCATTCCAAAGTGGTACCAAGAAGGCTACAGGGCCGATGCCTTGGTAGTTGATCCTCCACGAACTGGACTCGATGAAAAGCTCCTCAAAACCATTTTGGATTACAAACCAGCTAAAATGGTTTACGTATCCTGCAACGTCTCCACCCTTGCAAGGGACCTTGTTGAACTAAGCAAAGCCTACAAGGTAGAATACATTCAATCTGTCGACATGTTTCCCCACACAGCACGGACCGAGGCGGTTGTTAAATTGTCCAAACGAGATATCAACCATCATATTGATCTTGAAATTAATGAAGACGACCTCAAAGATATTTCTGTCAAGAAGGAAGCCACTTATTCAGAAATCAAAGATTATGTCTTTAGAAAATTCGAATTAAAAGTATCTACTCTTAACATTGCTCAAGTTAAAAGGAAACTTGGGATAATTGAGCGAGAGAACTATAATCACTCTAAGAAAGAAAATCAAAGAGTTCCAAATTGTCCACCCAAAAAAGAACAAGCTATCATCGATGCGTTAAGTTGGTTTGGAATGATTGAGTAATTAAATAAATTAAAAAGTGCAGAATTGATCTGCACTTTTTAACGTTCATAATCATTTGTATTGCGATTTTTACTTATTTGTTTTTGGTGTAATTTTTTGTGTTTTTCGATGCGTTCAAATACTTTTTTCTTATCATTTTCAGTGAGATAGTTTTGAAAATCTTCGTATAGGTTCATTGCAGGCTGCACTTCCTTCAATAGCGAATCCATTTTTTTCTCCGCTTCTTTTTGTTCAGCAATGCGTACTGACCTCTCATGTTGAAGTTGTACTCTAGCTCTTTTCAATTCACCAGTCAATTGGCTAATTTTCTTTTTTAATCCTTTGACAATACTATTGTTAAAGACTTTATCAATAAAATCGTCTAAAATTTGTTTCATAGGTTTGGTATTTACTTGGTATAACATTTTTTCAAAAATTTTTAAAGGTACAACTGCAAATTTTTCTTTTTTTCCAATTAGTCCACGTTCCTCTACTTTAAAGTCCTTGGTAAATAGGTAATTCTTATCCTCTTTAATTCCAATATCCTTTAATAATTGTTCGTTGATAGCATTTATAGCTTTTTCTTGAGCTAATAGTAATTCTAGTTTATCAGCTTTAGCTTCAAACTTTTCATCTAACTTATTAACAGACTCTTGCTTTGAATGGATGACATTATCATATTGTTCAATTGATTGTGTTTTTCTATCAATCTCTTTTTCAAGTGTATTCAACTTCTCTTTCTTTTTTGCAAATTCTTTTTCTACTTTTGAGACCTCAGAAGTGATTTCAGCTTTAATCTCATTCAGTTTCTTTCCTTTTTCCTCCTCAAGTTCAGCCATCATTTCTTTATATTCACGCATGTCTTTAATCTTGTTCGTACCTACTTTTTTACGTTCGACTGCCATTTCTTTCAACATTGTCTCAAGGACTTTAATTTCGTTGTTGCGAAAAGCCATAAGTTGAAATTTTCCTTTTTCTGTAAATCCCTCTTGCTTCAATGCTTTTGAAAAGCTGGGCTGTTTAGAGAGACCATTTTTATAACCGTCTGCGATGGGAACTACATTTAAATGTAAATGCGGAGCACCTTTTTCATCCAGATGCACTACTGCATTATAAACACGGAAATGTGGATGACGTTTTTCGAAATCTTGTGCATATTTAGCTAAATATATCCCTATGTTGAGTTTATATCCTTCTGGTAATTCATCCCAATCCGCTTTTGATCCAATACCAATGATAAACTCTCTTTGTTGATCTAAGGTATCAAGTTTACCAACATGTTTATAATAATCCTTGATTTTTCGATCATTTCTTATCTGCTTTTCATTGTATTCCTGCAAAGAAGGTCCAAATTCCTTTTCATATAGCTCTCGAATATCTAATTGTTTAACTACAATATTTTGATGACTTTTATCTCTAAGAATATGTGAATGTTCTGGGCTCTTCCATTCTTTTTCTGTTAAATCTCTATTATTATGTCGAATGTTTGTCATTCTCGGATTTGTTTTAAATGAAATAGTTAATTTTGGCATCACGTATACTCCTTAAAAATTTTTCTTTAATACAGTATGCCTTAAAAACTCATTTTAAAAATTTGAGAATGAATTTATTGGGAACTATCCCTGAACCAAGTAATTAATTACTGATGTTTTATTCTTTAGGACTGAAATCTATGGAGACCAATCTCTTACTATTAGAATGAAATTGACACCTTAACGAGTCCATTATAGAAAAATGTATTGACTATTTAAGTAATCCATATTTAAGCGATTAATGGTTTTGTATAGTTGACCATTTTGGCTGTAATAATGGATTCATAAATTACTCCATGATTGAAAAACATTGGCTAATAAAGTAATCCATGTTTGTAAAATAAAAGGCCAAGTAAAGTAGTCCATAATTGTATAATATATGGCTGAATAAACTAGTCCATATTCTCTAAATTAATGGACTAATTAAAGAAGCCCATATTTTCAAAAATAGCGGACCAATAAAGTAATCCATTCTTTAACAGATAATGGTTTTATAAAGTTACCCATTATGACTTAAAAAATGGATAGATAAATGACCCCATTATTTTTGTAGAAAAGTGATTATTTAAGATTGGTATCTTAATTTCTAAATTATCAATATCTTAAAATTTTGTGTTATGATTGCTCGAATAGCGAACAACGGCGAGGCGCTCCGCTATTCCTCGCCAAATAAATTAGACTCAATGATTTTCATTAAAAAATTTGAGAAGCAAGTAACAGAGGTTTTTGTTACTTTTTGTCAAAAAGTAACGTTTTTGTAGTTTTGACAACCCTACGGTTCATCAAAACTACAAACACTCTGCCGAGGGCTATGGGTTGCACCCCTTTTTTGACCCTCACGGTTCAAAAAATTCACTGCTTTTTCGGCCCACAAAAGTGGCCTCGAAAAAATCGGCGCGAACTACGCACCGAAAAAATTGCTTCACGCAATTTTTGCTTGCCCATCTTTTGCTAACAAAATAATTTCAGCTGCGCTAAAATTATCAGCAAAAAATGGTCTTCGCCCGTCGCACGAATCAACGTGCGATTTGTCCGCGAACAGCGCAGACAAAAAAGAGAGAGCTTATAACTCCCTCCCATGCTTATTAACTAGGCTATTACTCTAGTTAATGTTTGCAATTAGACATATATTCATCATACGAGATTTCCAATGGCTCATAAATCGAAATAGTTTTAAGCTCAATCAACGGTCGTGGGACTGACCCCAAAAAAGTGAGAATTTAATAAAAACACCCTAGGGCTACCGTCTCCGGTATTCAACCGGAGACAGGTAGTCCAATTTTTGTTGGATTCTTTTTTCATTATAATATTTGATGTAATTTTCTACAATTTGAATTACAATATATTTCTGAAACTACACAATACAAATATTGACATGCAATTATTAATTGGTGGATTTTAAGTTGACATCTATAAAGTTTAATGTTAGAATACATTCAAAAATATATTTGAATGAGGTGTTTTATGATTCAAAATATTGTTACTTCAATAATCCTGTATTCTGGGACAGCCGTAGACTTACTTATTATCCTAATGTTATTTTTTGCCAAAAGAAAAAGCAGAAAAGACATCATTAACATCTATTTAGGACAATTTCTAGGCTCTGTTAGTCTAATATTGCTAAGTTTGCTTTTTGCATTTGTCTTAGATTATATTCCTAGTAAAGAGATTTTAGGTTTGCTCGGTTTGATTCCAATTTTCCTAGGCCTCAAAGTTTTGCTTTTAGGAGATTCTGATGGAGAAGCTATTGCCAAAGAAGGTTTGAGCAAAGATAATAAAAACCTGATTTTTCTAGTCGCTATGATTACTTTTGCAAGTTGTGGTGCTGACAATATTGGTGTCTTTGTCCCATATTTTACTACCTTAAATTTAGCGAATTTGATAGTGGCTTTACTGACCTTTCTAGTCATGATTTATCTCTTGGTTTTTTCTGCCCAAAAATTGTCACAAGTCCCTTCTGTTGGAGAAACTTTGGAAAAATATAGCAGATGGTTTATTGCCGTTGTCTATTTAGGATTGGGGATGTATATCCTGATTGAAAACAACAGCTTTGACATGCTATGGGCTGTGTTAGGCTAGGAGAAAAAAATTATGAAAAAAGATAGTATCTGTCAAGTGGATGTTATAAATCAACAAAATGTTACAACCGCAACGAACTACCTTGAAAAGGAAAAAGTCCAAAAATCACTTCGCATTTTATCAAAATTTACCGATAATAAACAGATAAATATCATCTTTTATCTCCTTGCCGTCGAAGAACTCTGTGTCTGCGATATAGCCTGTTTATTAAATCTCAGTATGGCATCTGCCTCCCACCATCTTCGTAAACTAGCCAATCAAAACATCTTGGACACTAGAAGAGAGGGGAAAATTATATATTATTTTATAAAAGATGAGGAAATCAGAGATTTTTTTAATCAACTAGGATAACAACTATTTTTACTACTTTTCCATGATTATAGGGAGATTATATATGAAATTTTTGATGAAAATTACTCACAAGAAATACCTACTCGTATCAAATGTTTAAGAAAAAAGTATAATTTAAAGCAAAGCGACCTACGATTTTATCAGCGTTTACAGACATTCAAGAGAAATCTCTTGGATGTCTTTTTTGGGCTAAAGCAAGGCTATGATTAGCCTTGGCAAATTTGCCTAACAGCTCCAAACCTGTCATCAAATGAAATCGATGAGTTATCAGAATGAGTCGTAGCCTTCATCTCACAGTATAGGTAGATGGCTAATTTCATTTTAAAACTTTCAGTTTTAAGGGACTGACCCCAAAAAGTGAGAATTTAATAAAAAGACTTGACATATTTCGTTTACAATAGTAAACTTATTTTGAACATATTCGTTTACATTCGTAAACGACAAGGAGGAAAGGAAAATGAGCACAATAGAACTTAATACTTCTATCACAGATGCTGAATGGGAAGTAATGCGTGTAGTTTGGGCAAATGATCGAGTAACTAGTAAAACAGTCATCTCTGTATTGAAAGAAAAAATGGACTGGACAGAATCCACTATCAAAACGATCTTAGGTCGATTAGTTGAAAAAGGCGTACTAAATACAGAGCAAGAAGGTAGAAAGTTTATTTACACTGCCAATATTGTAGAGAAAGAAGCCGTAAGGGATTATGCAGAAGATATTTTTAACCGTATTTGCAATAAGAAAGTTGGAAATGTAATAGGAAGCATCATTGAAAATCATGTCTTAAGCTTCGATGATATAGATCGACTAGAGAAAATATTAGAGATAAAAAAATCTTTCGCAGTAGAAGAAGTGGCTTGCAATTGTCCAGAAGGACAATGCGAGTGTCATTTACATCATCATTAACATAAGGAGGAATAAAAATGAGTAAGAATAAACATATGTTATTAGGTATTGGACTTACAGTCGTATTAACTGCAGTTGGATATATTACACTTTTAGAACCAATGATTAGTTATTTTAAAATAAACCAGAGTGCAGTTAATATAGATATTCAAACAAGTAAAACAAAAAGTACACTTCCTATACCACCACTATTAGAGGATAAAAATCCAGATCCTAATATTGCGGATTTTACTTTAGAACCTCAAGAAAGAGAAACTTCATTTTTACCAAATACCAAGACACGAACTATGGGTTACAACGGAAGTTTCTTAGGCCCTGTCATCAGAGTAAGTAAAGGTGAGCAAGTAAATGTGCACGTAAATAACAAGCTAAAAGAAGCAACTACAGTTCACTGGCATGGACTAGAGGTAGAAGGAGAAAAGGATGGGGGCCCTCATCAAGGAATTGAAGCAGGAACAACTTGGGAGCCTAGTTTTACAGTAAATCAACAGGCTGCAACATTGTGGTATCATCCGCACTTTGGAGGAAATACTGCTACCCAAGTTTATAAAGGTTTAGCAGGACTATTCTATGTGGATGATGAAGTATCAAAAAGCTTAAATATTCCTAAGGAATATGGAGTAAATGATATACCTTTAGTAATTCAAGATAGAAGCTTTGGCAAGGACGGCAGTTTTATTTATAATACAAATATGATGGATGGAGCAACAGGGGATACTATCATAGTTAACGGAGCTATTAAACCTAATTTAGAGGTTAATAGAGTCAAGATGAGATTTAGAATAGTTAATGGTGCTAATGCAAGTAACTTTAATTTGAAGTTAGATAATAGAGATGGATTCTATCAAATAGCATCTGATGGTGGATTTTTAGAAAAACCGGTTAGCCAGAGAAATATTATGTTATCACCTGGGGAAAGAGCAGAGATAATAGTGGACTTTTCAAAGTATGAAAAGGGAACGCAGCTATCACTTATGAGTAATAAGGAAGCCATTATGACCTTTAATGTTAAAGGCGATGGGAAAGATGATACTGAAGTACCTAGCACTTTAACGAATATAGAAAGAATGTCAGAAGCACAAGCTACTAAGATAAGAAGTTTTGAGCTTCAAGGTATGGGTCACATGGTATCAATAAACGGTAAAAAGTTTGATATGAATAGAATTGATGAAACAGTGAAGCTTGGAGATACAGAGATTTGGGAAATTACAAACCCAGGATCTATGATGCATGAAATGGGACACCCATTCCATATTCATGGCACCCAGGTTCAAATTCTATCAAGAAACGGTAATGCGCCTTCTCCAGAGGAGAGCGGATGGAAAGATACTGTATATATTGAGCCTAACGAAAAAGTAAGACTTATAGTTAAGTTTAATAAGAAGGGTAGTTATATGTACCACTGTCACATTCTTGAACATGAAGAAGCAGGTATGATGGGACAAATTAAAGTAGAATAATAAATAATATTGAAGATCATGTCTTAAGCTTCGATGATATAGATCGACTAGAAAAAATATTAGAGATAAAAAAATCTTTCGCAGTAGAAGAAGTGGATTGCAATTGTCCAGAAAGACAATGCGAGTGTCATTTATATCATCATTAAGAATAAGGAGGAATTTAAAATGAACAATAACAACAAACATTTATCCCACTGTCACCATAATCATGGCGACATGGATCATTCAAAACATGAGCACGTAAGCACGGAAGAACATGGAGACCATAAGAATCAACATCAAGAACATCATGCTGAGCATGATCACAGCGGGCACAGCGGGCACAGTGGGCATGAACACCATCATCACGGTAACTTTAAGGAACTTTTCTTAAAATCATTGCCACTAGGAATCATTATTATGCTCTTATCCCCTATGGCTGGGTTTGACCTACCATTCCAGTTTACTTTTCCATATTCTGATATTGTAGTAGCTATTTTATCTACTATATTAATTATTTATGGTGGACGTCCATTCTATCAAGGCGCAGTTGACGAATTTAAACAAAAAGAACCTGGAATGATGGCTCTAGTTTCTTTAGGTATAAGTGTTTCATATTTATACAGTATTTATGCTGTTATCATTACCTACGTAACGGGTGGACACGTGATGGACTTTTTCTTTGAATTTGCTTCATTATTATTAATCATGTTATTAGGTCACTGGATTGAGATGAAAGCTATTGGAGAAGCAGGAGACGCACAAGCAGCATTGGCTAAGTTGGTACCAAAAGATGCTCACGTTGTGTTAGAAGATGATTCAATTGAAATACGTCCAGTTGCTGACTTACAGGTAGGCGATTTAATTCGTGTTCAAGCCGGAGAAAATGTGCCAGCAGACGGAACTATCGAGCGTGGCGAATCACGTGTAAATGAAGCTCTTTTGACTGGAGAATCAAAAGCAGTTAAAAAAGGTCCTGGCGATGAAGTAATCGGAGGCTCAACAAATGGAGAAGGGGTTCTTTATATTAAAGTGAATGAGACAGGTGATCAATCCTTTATCTCTCAAGTACAGACTTTAATTAGCCAAGCTCAAAGTCAGCCTTCCAGGGCAGAAAATATTGCGCAAAAGGTTGCAGGGTGGCTCTTCTATATTGCTGTTATTGTCGCGCTAATTGCTTTTGTAGTGTGGATGATTATTGGAGATATCCCAACGGCAGTTATATTTACTATTACTACATTAGTTATTGCTTGTCCGCACGCATTGGGTCTGGCTATTCCATTGGTAACCGCCCGAAGCACAAGCTTAGGGGCTAGCCGTGGCTTACTAGTAAAAGACCGCCAAGCCTTAGAAATAGCTCAAGATGCAGATGTGATAATTTTAGATAAAACGGGTACTTTAACAACTGGTGAATTTAAAGTATTAGATGTAAAACTTCTTAATGACAAATATACAAAAGAGGAAATCATTGCCTTATTGGCAGGTATTGAAGGAGGATCTAGCCACCCAATTGCTCAATCAATTATAAGGTTCGCCGAGCAGCAAGATATACGTCCAGCATCTTTTGATTCGATTGATGTGATTTCCGGTTCTGGAGTAGAGGGTAAAGCAGGTGGGCACCGTTACCAATTAATCAGTCAAAAAGCCTATGGACGTAATCTTGATATGGATATTCCAAAAGGAGCAACTCTTAGTGTCTTAGTAGAAAACGATGATGCCATTGGTGCTGTAGCTTTAGGGGACGAATTAAAACCAACGAGTAAAGAGTTAATTAAAGCTCTTAAAAAGAACAATATTCAACCAATTATGGCAACAGGTGATAATGAAAAAGCGGCTCAAGGCGCGGCAGAAGTTTTAGGGATTGAGTATAGATCAAATCAATCTCCACAAGACAAATATGAGTTAGTTAAAACACTTAAAGATGAAGGAAAGAAAGTTATCATGGTAGGTGATGGTGTAAATGATGCTCCTTCTCTTGCCTTAGCAGATGTTGGTATAGCTGTAGGTGCTGGAACTCAAGTTGCATTGGATTCAGCTGATGTCATATTGACTCAATCCGATCCAGGAGATATTGAATCATTCATTGAATTAGCACACAAAACAACTCGTAAAATGAAACAAAACCTATTTTGGGGAGCTGGTTATAACTTTATAGCTATCCCTCTAGCTGCAGGAATTTTGGCTCCTATTGGTATCACATTAAGCCCTGCATTAGGAGGAATCCTAATGTCTGTGTCAACAGTCATCGTCGCCATTAATGCTATGTTATTAAGTTTAGATCCAAAAAATAACGGTTAACAGATCGAATGATTGAAACTCCTTAAAGTATCAAGATACAATAGTTTTACAGGAGAAAAAGAGATGTAAGTACTGGCTCTTTGTAAAATCGTGTTGGTAGAAGTAGACGATTTTTCTACCAACACGATTTTTAATTTATTATAGAACTGATTATTTTTAGGATATAAGTACCTGAAGCATAGAGATGAGTATGGCTATAGTCAAAATAAAGCAGTAACAGCCTTGAAATATATAAATCTATCATTCAAAGAATTGATTTATGAACAATACGATTACTATGTTAAAAAAAATAAGAAAGATCCTTTGGATCGGGCTATCGATTATATGCTGAAATTTCAGAGAACTGATGCAAATTTTGAGATTCCCAAGCTTCTTGCTGTTGTTGATTCTATTCAAAAATATGTTTTTAGCCAATCAAAAATGAAGTGCGGGGACTATAGCGTGTTTGCTTCTTTATTAGAAAATGAACAAGTTGATGAAAGATTACAATTCTTAATTGATTATGGGGTACCTTGTTCAGCAGTCAAGAAAGTAAAATTACCAGAGGAGTTAACTGGTTATCCTAATATTATCCAATATCTAAAGGATAATATTTCGCAAATAAGTTCAAAGCTAATTCCTTATGAAATGAAGTTGATGAATGAGGCAATTTTTTAAGTGGATAATAATTTTTAAAATGTTGACAAGAGTTGTGTTTAATCGTACTGTATATATACTTCTAGTACACATCTAACAATGTTTTAAAACTAAAATCTTCTTACCTTCTGTAAGAAGATTTTTGCATGGAATTAAAACTAATATCAAATTCATTAACGGTTTTTTTATAATTTCCAAAAAATGGCAGAATATAGTTGAGTTATAGAAGGAGTTTATCATGAACTTACATGATTTACATTTCTACAAGCAACTACTTCTGCCTTTTGTAATGAGGAATCAGAGTCAAATAATTTCACTTGGAGGTCATCTATGGATGAACTAGTGAGATTTTTGGAAGAAATGCTTCTGAAATATGGAGACAACATTGATTGCTCAAATTTACCAATCAAGGAAGAAAACCTGTATACTGATGAGTAGTTGCTTGTATTCTTTTCTAAAAAGAGTTAAAATACCCTTAAGATTATAAGGGTATTTTTTGGTCAAACTTTTCAAGGAGAAATTAAATGAAGCGAAAGAAAGCCTATATCTATACAAGGGTATCTACGACTATGCAGGTTGAAGGATTTTCATTAGATGCTCAAGAAGCAAAAATTCAGCAATATGCCAATGCTTTTGATATTGAGATTGTGAAAACCTATCAAGACGCTGGGAAATCTGGTAAAACCATGCTAGGACGAACGGAATTTATGAACATGATATCAGACATCGAAGCAGAGAAAGATAAGGTGGACTATGTACTTGTATTCAAATTATCACGTTTTGGTCGGAATGCTGCGGATACTTTAAAATCTCTAGCTATTATGGAATCTCATGGTGTAAATCTGATTTGCGTTGATGATGGACTGGATAGTTCAAAGGATTCAGGAAAGTTAGTTATTACGATCTTGTCGGCAGTTGCTGAAATGGAAAGAGAGAATATTATTTCTCAAGCTATGGAAGGTCGTAGACAAAAAGCGAGAGCTGGTCAATGGAATGGTGGATTTGCGCCTGTAGGATATTCCCTTGTTAATGGTCAATTACAAGTAAATCATGAAGAAGCTGAATCCGTAAAGATGATTTTTGATTTATTTGCCAACAGTGATATGGGCACTATAGCTATTGCCAAGCATTTAGCCAACCTAGATATAAAGAAACCAATTCGACACAATAGTACGCTTCCATATTTTTCATCAAGTGGCATTGCAAGAATCTTAGACAATCCAGTTTACAATGGAAAAATTGCTTTTGGACGGCGTGAAAGCACTCGAGATAAAATTTCTGGTGAAACGAAAGTCACGCAGTCTGAAAATTATATTCTAACAGACGGAATCCATGAAGCAATTATTGACGATGAGACTTGGAAAAAAGTGAGGAAAAAACGAGAAGCTAATGCCCATAAGTATAAACGTGAGAATCCAAACAAGGGCGATTCTATCTATATACTTTCAGGGTTGATAAAATGTCCATTATGCAATGCTGGGCTTTATGGAAATAAAAGTATCAAGCGAAATAAAAATAAGAAAGATGAATACTATAAAAACTATTACTACTATGCTTGTAAACATAGAAAACATGTAGATGGTCATAAGTGCACATTTAATAAACAGCTTAAAACAGGAAATTTAGACCATGAAGTATTATCAATCATTAGTAAGTTAGTTTCAAGACCTGATTTTGCACGAAAACTGCAAGAGAAAATAAATATTCAGGTTGATACAAGTAGGATAGACAGTGAAATTGAACAATATAAAAGTCTCTTTCGCCAATTAAGTGCAACTAAAATGAATTTAATCCAACAGATTGACTCCTTAAATTTTGAAGATCCTCATTTTCAGCAAAAGTCAATTGATTTAGATATGAGATTAAATACTATTTATGATAAATTAGCAGATGTAGAAATGCTAATTGAGACAAGTGAATCTAAACGAGAGGTAATCCTAAAAGATAAAATGACCGCTGATAATATTTATAAAATATTAGTTAACTTTGCATCATTTATGGACGTCATGGAAGATATCGACAAGAAGCGATTGTGTCAGATGTTGATTGAAAAAGTCGAAATTTATGATGACAAAAATAAAGCAGGACGTTGGGTAAAAGCCATTCATTTCAAGCTTCCAATCATTGAGGAAGACTTAGAAATTAGTTTGGACAATAGTACACCGGTTGAGGCGGTTGTTAAACTAAGCAAAAAATAAAAGGCACTATAAGACTATGACGGGTAAATCCACTATGGTCATATAGAGCCTTTTTGAGTGTAGAAAAAAAGTCCCATATGACCTATAATGAAAAGCAACGAAACTCACATTAGAAAGACTCATATGGAACAACTAAATCTTATCACAAATTTTCTCAGAATTAAAGACAAAAATATCACTATCACTGATGAATATGATATGGGAACTCACTTAGAACTCCACGGTCACTTGGATTACACAGCCCCTAAATGCCCTTCCTGCAAGGGACAAATGGCAAAATACGATTTCCAAAAAGCCTCCAAAATTCCCTATCTAGAAACAGCTGGCTATCCCTTACTTATCCGTCTTAGAAAGCGTCGTTTCAAGTGCAAAGAATGTGGGAAAATGGCTGTCGCTGAAACTCCTCTTGTCAAGAAGAACCACCAAATCTCCGTCGCTGTTAACCAGAAAATCGCCCAATTACTCATCGAAAATCAAGCAATGACACATATTGCACACAGGCTATCTATCTCAACATCATCAGTTATCAGAAAGCTCAATGAGTTCAAGTTTGAAACAGATTGGAACAAGCTTCCAGAAGTCATGTCCTGGGACGAGTATGCCTTCAAGAAGGGGAAGATGAGCTTTATCGCACAAGATTTCAACTCCTTAAACGTCATTGCTATTCTGGACGGAAGAACTCAAGCAACCATCCGAAACCACTTTCTACGCTATCCTAGAAAGGTTAGAAATCGGGTCAAAGTCATTACCATGGATATGTTTAGTCCCTACTACAAATTGGCTAAACCCTTCGCTCTCCAATTTCTAAGCTCAGGCTGAAACAGTCTATTCCCAGACTGTTTCACTCCCGAATGCAAAAATTGTACTCGACCGCTTTCATATCGTGCAACACCTTAGTCGTGCTATGAACCGTGTCCGTATTCAAATTATGAATCAATTCGACAGAAAATCGCAGGAATACCGTGCCTTGAAACGTTACTGGAAATTGATTCAACAGGATAGTCGTAAACTCAGCGATAAACGATTTTATCGCCCTATGTTTCGGATGCATTTAACCAACAAGGAAATTCTAGAAAAACTCCTATCCTACTCAGATGAACTCAGACAGCACTATGAACTCTATCAATTTCTATTGTTTCATTTCCAAGAGAAAAATTCAGATCGTTTCTTCAGTCTCATCGAACAGGAAATAGCCACTGTGAATCCTATTTTCCAGACGGTATTTAAGACATTTCTAAAGGATAAAGACAAGATTTTAAACGCCATGGAATTGCCTTATTCCAACGCCAAACTGGAAGCTACCAATAATCTCATCAAAGTCATTAAGAGAAATGCCTTTGGTTTCAGGAAGATGAAAACTAGAAAAACCGATTTTGATGCTTTGAACAGTGAAAAGGGCTGGGAATAGCCCTTTTCAGCTTATCTCCTGAAAATAGGAAAGAGCTAAAAAAGAGAGAACGAAGTTCGTCCTCTCTAGGTGTTAGCTTTTCATCTACCCACTACAGTTGACAAAGAGCCGAATAATCGGGAAGACAGGATTCGAACCTGCGACACCTTGGTCCCAAACCAAGTACTCTACCAAGCTGAGCTACTTCCCGATACTATTAAAAATAAAGCTCCCCTAACGTCTCCATTAAGCGAGTGATGCACCCTAGAGGATTCGAACCTCTAACCGCCTGATTCGTAGTCAGGTACTCTATCCAGTTGAGCTAAGGGTGCTAACTATTATAATCTTCATGCCGAGGACCGGAATCGAACCGGTACGATGTTGCCATCGCAGGATTTTAAGTCCTGTGCGTCTGCCAGTTCCGCCACCCCGGCCTCTCAAAGCGAACGACGGGATTCGAACCCGCGACCCCCACCTTGGCAAGGTGGTGTTCTACCACTGAACTACGTTCGCAATCTTTCCCAATGCCGGCTACATGACTTGAACACGCGACCCTCTGATTACAAATCAGATGCTCTACCAACTGAGCTAAGCCGGCCTATTTCTATTCTATGCGGGTTAAGGGACTTGAACCCCCACGCCCGAAAGCGCCAGATCCTAAATCTGGTGCGTCTGCCAATTCCGCCAAACCCGCATATGACTCGTGCTGGGCTCGAACCAGCGACCCATTGATTAAAAGTCAATTGCTCTACCAACTGAGCTAACGAGTCTTCTCTCTTTTCTAAGAGGACGTAAGCTACGCTTACTTCATACAAACTTCAAAATGTCTACTAGACATCTCGAACGGTCCCGACGGGAATCGAACCCGCGATCTTCGCCGTGACAGGGCGACGTGATAACCGCTACACTACGGGACCTATGGGAGTTAACGGGATCGAACCGCTGACCCTCTGCTTGTAAGGCAGATGCTCTCCCAGCTGAGCTAAACTCCCAATTTGCTAAGCGACTACCGTATCTAACAGGGGGCAACCCCCAACTACTTCAGGCGTTCTAGGGCTTAACTGCTGTGTTCGGCATGGGTACAGGTGTATCTCCTAGGCTATCGTCACTTAACTGTTGAGTCTTGTCAACTCAAAATTGAATATCTATATTCTAACAAGTTTTACCAACGCTGTCAATATTGACTCTAGTTTATTTTTTGGATAAGTCCTCGAGCGATTAGTATTGGTCCGCTACATGTGTCGCCACACTTCCACTTCCAACCTATCTACCTGATCATCTCTCAGGGCTCTTACTAACATAAAGTTATGGGAAATCTCATCTTGAGGTGGGTTTCACACTTAGATGCTTTCAGCGTTTATCCCGTCCCTACATAGCTACCCAGCGATGCCTTTGGCAAGACAACTGGTACACCAGCGGTAAGTCCACTCTGGTCCTCTCGTACTAGGAGCAGATCCTCTCAAATTTCCTACGCCCGCGACGGATAGGGACCGAACTGTCTCACGACGTTCTGAACCCAGCTCGCGTGCCGCTTTAATGGGCGAACAGCCCAACCCTTGGGACCGACTACAGCCCCAGGATGCGACGAGCCGACATCGAGGTGCCAAACCTCCCCGTCGATGTGAACTCTTGGGGGAGATAAGCCTGTTATCCCCAGGGTAGCTTTTATCCGTTGAGCGATGGCCCTTCCATACGGAACCACCGGATCACTAAGCCCGACTTTCGTCCCTGCTCGAGTTGTAGCTCTCGCAGTCAAGCTCCCTTATACCTTTACACTCTGCGAATGATTTCCAACCATTCTGAGGGAACCTTTGGGCGCCTCCGTTACCTTTTAGGAGGCGACCGCCCCAGTCAAACTGCCCGTCAGACACTGTCTCCGATAGGGATAACCTATCCGGGTTAGAGTAGCCATAACACAAGGGTAGTATCCCAACAGCGCCTCCGTCGAAACTGGCGTCCCGACTTCATAGGCTCCTACCTATCCTGTACATGTGGTACAGATACTCAATATCAAACTGCAGTAAAGCTCCATGGGGTCTTTCCGTCCTGTCGCGGGTAACCTGCATCTTCACAGGTACTAAAATTTCACCGAGTCTCTCGTTGAGACAGTGCCCAAATCATTACGCCTTTCGTGCGGGTCGGAACTTACCCGACAAGGAATTTCGCTACCTTAGGACCGTTATAGTTACGGCCGCCGTTTACTGGGGCTTCAATTCAGATCTTCGCTTACGCTAAACCCTCCTCTTAACCTTCCAGCACCGGGCAGGCGTCACCCCCTATACATCATCTTACGATTTAGCAGAGAGCTGTGTTTTTGATAAACAGTTGCTTGGGCCTATTCACTGCGGCTGACCTTAAGTCAGCACCCCTTCTCCCGAAGTTACGGGGTCATTTTGCCGAGTTCCTTAACGAGAGTTCTCTCGCTCACCTGAGGCTACTCGCCTCGACTACCTGTGTCGGTTTGCGGTACGGGTAGAGTATGATACATCGCTAGAAGCTTTTCTCGGCAGTGTGACGTCACTAACTTCGCTACTTAACTTCGCTCCCCATCACAGCTCAATGTTATAGATACAAGCATTTGACTCATATCACACCTCACTGCTTAGACGGGCACTTCCAATCGCCCGCTTTAGTTAGCCTACTGCGTCCCTCCATCACTTCATACTCTAGTACAGGAATATCAACCTGTTGTCCATCGGATACACCCTTCGGTCTCTCCTTAGGTCCCGACTAACCCAGGGCGGACGAGCCTTCCCCTGGAAACCTTAGTCTTACGGTGGATGGGATTCTCACCCATCTTTCGCTACTCATACCGGCATTCTCACTTCTATGCGTTCCAGCACTCCTCACGGTATACCTTCTTCACACATAGAACGCTCTCCTACCATAACACCTAAGTGTTATCCACAGCTTCGGTAAATTGTTTTAGCCCCGGTACATTTTCGGCGCAGGGTCACTCGACTAGTGAGCTATTACGCACTCTTTGAATGAATAGCTGCTTCTAAGCTAACATCCTAGTTGTCTGTGCAACCCCACATCCTTTTCCACTTAACAATTATTTTGGGACCTTAGCTGGTGGTCTGGGCTGTTTCCCTTTCGACTACGGATCTTAGCACTCGCAGTCTGACTGCCGACCATAAATCATTGGCATTCGGAGTTTATCTGAAATCAGTAAACCGAGATGGCCCCCTCATCCAAACAGTGCTCTACCTCCAAGATTCTCAAATGTCGACGCTAGCCCTAAAGCTATTTCGGAGAGAACCAGCTATCTCCAAGTTCGTTTGGAATTTCTCCGCTACCCACAAGTCATCCAAGCACTTTTCAACGTGCCCTGGTTCGGTCCTCCAGTGCGTCTTACCGCACCTTCAACCTGCTCATGGGTAGGTCACATGGTTTCGGGTCTACGACATAATACTAATCCGCCCTATTAAGACTCGGTTTCCCTACGGCTCCGTCTCTTCAACTTAACCTCGCATCATATCGTAACTCGCCGGTTCATTCTACAAAAGGCACGCTCTCACCCATTAACGGGCTCGAACTTGTTGTAGGCACACGGTTTCAGGTTCTATTTCACTCCCCTTCCGGGGTACTTTTCACCTTTCCCTCACGGTACTGGTTCACTATCGGTCACTAGAGAGTATTTAGGGTTGGGAGATGGTCCTCCCGGATTCCGACGAGATTTCGCGTGTCTCGCCGTACTCAGGATACTGCTAGGTATAAAGAATATTTCAAATACGAGGCTATTACTCTCTTTGGCCTACCTTCCCAGGTAGTTCTTCTATACTCTTTAAGTCCACTTTGCAGTCCTACAACCCCGAGGAGTAAACTCCTCGGTTTGCCCTCCTGCCGTTTCGCTCGCCGCTACTAAGGCAATCGCTTTTGCTTTCTCTTCCTGCAGCTACTTAGATGTTTCAGTTCACTGCGTCTTCCTCTTCACTACCTTAACAGTAGTGAGTGACAGGCATTACCTGCCGGGTTCCCCCATTCGGACATCCCTGGATCATTGCTTACTTACAGCTCCCCAAGGCATTTCGTCGTTAGTCACGTCCTTCATCGGCTTCTAGTGCCAAGGCATCCACCGTGCGCCCTTATTAACTTAACCTTATTAACCTAATTTTTTCAAAAATTAGAAAACTCATTAAATATTTACAGCGTTTTCGGTTTATTTTCTTGTTACTATTTCTATACGTACTGTTACATACGTTTAGGAATGTTTGATAGATATTCAATTTTCAATGGACAAAATCTTAACAACTTCCGTTGTTAATGGAGCCTAGCGGGATCGAACCGCTGACCTCCTGCGTGCAAAGCAGGCGCTCTCCCAGCTGAGCTAAGGCCCCACAAGACCTCTCAAAATTAAAGAAGACTAACGTACAGGTTTCCATTTCCTTAGAAAGGAGGTGATCCAGCCGCACCTTCCGATACGGCTACCTTGTTACGACTTCACCCCAATCATCTATCCCACCTTAGGCGGCTGGCTCCTAAAAGGTTACCTCACCGATTTCGGGTGTTACAAACTCTCGTGGTGTGACGGGCGGTGTGTACAAGGCCCGGGAACGTATTCACCGCGGCGTGCTGATCCGCGATTACTAGCGATTCCGACTTCATGTAGGCGAGTTGCAGCCTACAATCCGAACTGAGACTGGCTTTAAGAGATTAGCTTGCCGTCACCGACTTGCGACTCGTTGTACCAGCCATTGTAGCACGTGTGTAGCCCAGGTCATAAGGGGCATGATGATTTGACGTCATCCCCACCTTCCTCCGGTTTATTACCGGCAGTCTCGCTAGAGTGCCCAACTGAATGATGGCAACTAACAATAGGGGTTGCGCTCGTTGCGGGACTTAACCCAACATCTCACGACACGAGCTGACGACAACCATGCACCACCTGTCACCAGTGTTCCGAAGAAAAATCCTATCTCTAGGACGGTCACTGGGATGTCAAGACCTGGTAAGGTTCTTCGCGTTGCTTCGAATTAAACCACATGCTCCACCGCTTGTGCGGGCCCCCGTCAATTCCTTTGAGTTTCAACCTTGCGGTCGTACTCCCCAGGCGGAGTGCTTAATGCGTTAGCTGCGGCACTGAGTCCCGGAAAGGACCCAACACCTAGCACTCATCGTTTACGGCGTGGACTACCAGGGTATCTAATCCTGTTCGCTCCCCACGCTTTCGAGCCTCAGCGTCAGTTACAGACCAGAGAGCCGCTTTCGCCACCGGTGTTCCTCCATATATCTACGCATTTCACCGCTACACATGGAATTCCACTCTCCCCTTCTGCACTCAAGTTTGACAGTTTCCAAAGCGTACTATGGTTAAGCCACAGCCTTTTACTTCAGACTTATCAAACCGCCTGCGCTCGCTTTACGCCCAATAAATCCGGACAACGCTCGGGACCTACGTATTACCGCGGCTGCTGGCACGTAGTTAGCCGTCCCTTTCTGGTAAGATACCGTCACTGTGTGAACTTTCCACTCTCACACACGTTCTTCTCTTACAACAGAGCTTTACGATCCGAAAACCTTCTTCACTCACGCGGCGTTGCTCGGTCAGGGTTGCCCCCATTGCCGAAGATTCCCTACTGCTGCCTCCCGTAGGAGTCTGGGCCGTGTCTCAGTCCCAGTGTGGCCGATCACCCTCTCAGGTCGGCTATGTATCGATGCCTTGGTGAGCCGTTACCTCACCAACTAGCTAATACAACGCAGGTCCATCTCATAGTGAAGCAATTGCTCCTTTCAAGCATCTACCATGCGGTAAATACTGTTATGCGGTATTAGCTATCGTTTCCAATAGTTATCCCCCGCTATGAGGCAGGTTACCTACGCGTTACTCACCCGTTCGCAACTCATCCGTCTAGTGCAAGCACCAGACCTCAGCGTTCTACTTGCATGTATTAGGCACGCCGCCAGCGTTCGTCCTGAGCCAGGATCAAACTCTCATAAAAAGTTTTGATTCAAACTCAAGCTATCACTAGCTTTCCGTTTTATTGTTTTGTTTTGTCATTGACGATTTATCCTTAGATAAATCACCCTGCACGTTTGGTTCGTCTTCTTTAATTTTCAAAGGTCTTGTTCGTTGTCGCGCTCTCGCGACAACTATCTAAGTTTATCATTTCTTAGAAACTTTGTCAACACTTTTTTGAAACTTTTTTTCGTTTCGCTGTTGACTAGTTCTTCAAGAGACAACTCAATTATTCTATCATCTTCTACTGAACTTGTCAACACTTTTTTCGAAACTTTTTTTCATTCCGCTACTGACTAGTCCCTCAAGAGACAACTCAATTATTATATCACGACTTATACACATTGTCAACTGGTTTTTTGAAAATGATAAAACAGCTGCAAAAACTGCAACTGTTTTATTATCTTTATTGACGTACCTCTAGAAGACCCAAATCTCCATCTTCACGTCTATACAATACATTTGTTGTACCGTCATTAGCATCTGTATAGATAAAGAAATCATGTCCGAGCAACTCCAATTGGAGGACTGCTTCTTCCATATCCATTGGTTTCAAGTCTACTTGCTTAGTACGAACCACTTTCACTTCCTCACCTGTTTGCTCAACAAGTTCATCTGTAAAGACTTGACCAGTTGCCACTTTTTGACGATGTTTTCGTTCAATCTTGGTTTTGTTACGACGAATTTGGCGTTCAATCTTATCTACTACAAGATCGATAGAGCCATACATTTCTTGTGAAATATCTTCTGCGCGAAGTGTAACTGCTCCAACTGGAATTGTTACTTCTACTTTTGCGCGCTTGTCACGGTAAACTTTTAGATTTACTTTAGCATTCAACTCTTGTTCTTCATTGAAATATTTCTCAATCTTAGCCACTTTCTCTTCTACATAGGTGCGAAGTGCATCTGTAACTTCAAGGTTTTCTCCACGAATACTGAATTTAATCATATTTAGTACCTCTTTCTTGGCTTTTGCCTTTCTTCACTATTATTATACCACATTATAGGAATATTGCAACCGTTTTCTTATCGTGTTAGTGAAAATGTTTTGATTTCTTTCCTACCAATTTTCATGAAAAGTTCTACAGCAAGTTGGATTGTGGCTCCTGTTGTGTATATATCGTCGAATAATAATATTTTTTCTGGCACTTCTTTTTCATCTAATAGATAGAACATCTGTTTTGCTTCTAGTCTCTCTGCTCGATTTTTAGACGATTGTTTTTGGCTTTCATACTTTCCAAGAAGGGACTGATAGGGAATATTTGTAGCATCCAAAAGTCCTTCCACTTGATTAAACCCACGTTCTGATAGTCGTTTTTGACTAATTGGTATGGGAACAACTGTGTAGTCAGGAAATTGGCTTAACGCTATTCTAAGCTTTTTAGCAAAAATATTTCTTAAAACATAGTCTCCTTGAAATTTGTAGCGACTAAAATAATGTGCCATCGCTTGATTATATTGGTACAAAGCTGTGTGGACAACTATTTTCCCTTGATTCTGCCAGTACTGACAATCCTTGCAACTTTCCGATTCTCCATTTTTATAACAATGTGGACAGTGTTGCTCTGCTATTTCCTCAAAAGTCAAAAAACATTCTTCACAGGTGCCCGATTTTTCTTTACTAAAGAAGATGAGATCTGAAAATCTTGTTTTATTTTTCATAGCTTGACCGCACAATAGACAATTAGACATAGCCAGCCTCCTTGTTCATCTGTTTAATTTCAGCGATTGCCTTTTCAATGGCTCCTGTACTTCCTTCATGATAAAACTGGAGTAACCCAGTCGGACGTTCCATACTCCTGCCGACCCGGCCCGCAATCTGAACAAGACTTGACGCTGTGTAGAGGTAATGATTGGCTTGAACAACAAAGACGTCTACACATGGGAAGGTTACCCCACGTTCAAGAATAGTAGTCGAGATTAAGACTGTGATTTCTCTCTTGCGAAACCCCTCAACGATTTCAAGGCGATTTTCTGTTTGACTGGATACAAAACCAATTGTTTCTTCTGGGAATGTTTTTTTCATTATCTTGGTAAATTCTTGACCTTTGGAGATTTCTGGGACAAAAATGAGTAAGGGAAAGCCCGACTTTCTCTGTTCTTCAATCGCTTTTTTCAACTTTGGAACTAGTCTATTTTTCTTTAGGGTATCATCGAATTTACTAAACCAGACTTTTTGCGGGACAACAAGCGGATTGCCATGAAATCGCCTTGGCAAACTAAGACGGTTTAATTTGCCCGTTCTGACTTTTTTATCCAATTCATCTGTTGAAGTCGCCGTCAGAAAAACTTGAACACCGGTTTCCTTGACCGCATTGTCTGCTGCTCGATAGAGCATGGGATTATCTACATAGGGAAAGGCGTCTACTTCATCAATCAAAACCAAATCAAAGGCCTGATAAAATTTTAATAACTGATGTGTGGTTGCTACAACTAATGGAGTTCGGAAATAGGGTTCAGACTCTCCATGTAGTAAACTAATTGGAACTGAAAAGTCATTTTGCAGACGTTTATAGAGTTCGATACAAACATCGATTCGAGGACTGGCTAGGCAAACCGCTCCGCCTTTATCAATCACTGAGGCAACGGTGTGGTAAATCATTTCTGTCTTACCTGCTCCTGTTACTGCATGAACCAATGTCGCACGATTATTTTCCACGTTTGCAACTAGTCCATCTGAAATTCTTTGTTGCCAATCAGTTAGTTGACCTTTCCACTTTAAACACTTAGTGATTGGAAAATCTTTCTGAGGAAAATGATAGAGTTTTTCGTCTGACCGTACTCTGCCTAGAAGCAGGCAGGCTCGACAATAATAAGCATCGTTTGGCAATTTGTTTTCTTCTTCAAAAGTTGTTCCACAGCGAAAGCAGTTATTCTTTTTTGTAATACTTGGCACTTTTTCTGCTATTTCTCTTTCTTTTGCTGCCAATTGGTATTTGGTAAATAATCTTCCATAATAATTTTCTAGTTCTTTCATCACTTATTTATTCGGAATTTCTTGTCAGTTTTAAAAAAAATTAGTACAATTTGGTTATGAAAGAATTTAAAACAATTAGAGAAGATGGTATTGTTGAAGAAGAAATTAAAAAGTCACGATTTATCTGCTTTATGAAACGAGTGACCAGCGAGGAGGAAGCTCGCGACTTTATCAACAAGATCAAGAAAGAACATTACAAGGCTACTCATAACTGCTCTGCTTTTGTCCTTGGAGAAAATATGGAAATCAAGCGTTCCTCAGATGATGGGGAGCCGTCTGGTACTGCTGGTGTGCCAATGCTGACGGTTTTAGAAAATCACGAACTGACTAATGTCGCAACAGTGGTTACCCGCTATTTTGGAGGTATCAAACTAGGGGCAGGCGGACTTATTCGTGCTTACGCTGGAGCAGTGGCTAATGCAGTCAAGGAGATCGGTGTTGTGGAAGTCAAGGAGCAGGAAGGTATTTCCATTAGTATGTCCTACGCCCAATACCAAGAGTTTGCCAATTGGCGAGCTGAGCAAGGTCTGGAAGAATTTGATACCCAGTTTACTACTGAAGTTTCAACCATGATTTTTGTAGATAAAGAATTCCTTGAACAAACATTAGCAAGTCTCACTGATTTTTACCACGGAAAAGTATCCGCAAGAAAAACCAACTCTCGAATCGTTGAGGTACCTGTCTATTAAAAAAAGCTATCGGCGAGATAGTTTTTTTATATTATCCTTTTTTGACTTTCTACTATATAATGTATAATAACATTATTTGGAGGTGCCATATGGCTATTTATCAAAACATTACTCAATTAGTTGGAAAAACACCTGTTATTAAACTCAATAATATCGTTCCAGAGGGAGCAGCGGAAGTCTATGTGAAATTAGAGGCCTTTAACCCAGGATCTTCTGTAAAAGACCGGATCGCCTTGGCTATGATTGAAGATGCTGAAAAGGCTGGTACAATCAAACCTGGAGATACTATTGTTGAGCCAACAAGTGGTAACACTGGTATCGGTCTTGCTTGGGTTGGAGCAGCAAAAGGTTATAAGGTGATTATCGTCATGCCTGAAACCATGAGTGTTGAGCGTCGTAAGATTATCCAAGCTTATGGAGCTGAACTTGTCTTGACTCCTGGTAGCGAAGGGATGAAGGGGGCTATCGCCAAAGCAAAAGAGATTGCTGAAGAAAAAAATGGCTGGGTTCCTTTCCAGTTTGCTAATCCATCCAATCCAAAAGTTCACGAAGATACAACAGGACAGGAAATTTTGGAAGACTTTGGAACAACTGGTTTAGATGCCTTTGTATCTGGCGTTGGTACTGGTGGTACCGTTTCAGGTGTTTCGCATGTTTTGAAGACAGCAAATCCAGATATTGCTATCTATGCTGTCGAAGCTGATGAATCAGCTGTCTTATCTGGTGAAGCACCTGGTCCGCACAAGATCCAAGGTATTTCGGCAGGTTTTATTCCAGATACTTTGGACACTAGCGCCTATGATGGCATTATTCGTGTCAAATCCGATGATGCCTTAGCTACAGGTCGTGCTATCGGTGGAAAAGAAGGATTCTTAGTTGGTATTTCTTCAGGTGCAGCAATTCACGCTGCTATCGAAGTCGCTAAGGAGTTGGGAACTGGAAAAAAAGTGTTAGCAATCTTGCCTGATAACGGAGAACGTTACTTGTCAACAGCTCTTTACGAGTTTAATGATTAAAAAGAAAGAAGGTTAGGAATGCATCCTATACCTTCTTTTCTTTGTGTTCTTTGAGATAGCCTTTAGCTTCCTCAATCCATTTCGGAAGTTGTTTTGCTAAAGGGGAAAAACCAATTTTATTCCGTTCATTTGTAAAACGATGATGACGCGGAATTTTTTGTTGTTCTTCTTCTAAGGTCCGGATTGATAAACTAGCCTTTTCAGTATATTCATCAAAGTCAACTACCTGTACCAAAACCTCTTGCCCCAATTTTAAATGATCATAAATATTATCAACAAAGCCTGTTTTGATTTCCGAGATATGGATTAGGCCCGTCGTCCCATTCTCTAATTGTACAAAGGCTCCATACGGCTGAATGCCCGTTACCGTCCCCTTGAGTTTATCTCCGATTTTCATCTTAATCCTCTATTTCGATGGTCTCAATTACAACATCTTCATGTGGACGATCTGCTGAATCTGTTGCAACCGCTGCGATAGCATCCAAGACGACGAAGGATTCTTCATCAACTAGATGACCAAACACTGTGTGGCGTTGGTCTAGATGTGGTGTCCCGCCATTTTTGACATAGGCTTCTGCAACTTCTTTAGGCCAACCGCCTCGTTCTAATTCTTTCGCATTGTATGGGAAGTTTTGGTTTTGAACGATAAAGAATTGGCTTCCATTTGTATTTGGTCCTGCATTGGCCATTGACAAGGCTCCTCTGAGATTAAAAGCTTCCATTGAAAATTCATCTTCAAACGCAGTACCATAAATAGATTCACCACCCATACCTGTTCCGGTTGGATCGCCACCTTGAATCATAAAGTCTTTGATAATACGATGGAAGATAATTCCGTCATAATAGCCATCTTTAGAAAGAGCTACGAAATTTGCTACAGTTTTAGGTGCAATTTCAGGGAAGAGTTTTACTGTTAACTTACCGTGGTTAGTCTTGATATGCGCAACTGGCCCTGTAACATTTTCCAAATCTAATTGCGGGAAATATTTTTCTTTTTCTACCATACCTAATTTCTCCAAGGCATCGAAAATGCCATCTTCTTCTACTTTTTTTGTGATATAATCTGCATGCTTTTGCAGTTCTGGATGCGAATGTCCCATAGCGATACTAATTCCTGCATAATCGAATAACTCAATATCGTTGAGTCCATCTCCGAACACTAGGACATTTTCAGGTTTCAGGCCTAGCTTTTCAACAACCTTAGCAACACCAGTTGCTTTGGAAGAGCCTTTTAGCACAATGTCCGATGAAATAGCATCCCAGCGAACACTACGCAATTCCGCTTGCAACTCTTCTGGAAGTTCTACTTCGTGACCATCTTTCTCAAAAGTTAACAATTGATAGATGTCATTTTCTTTATAAAAAGTTGGGTTTGTTTCCAAACCTTCATAAATCAAGTCAATTACTTGACTAATGCGGTCAGTTCGTGCAGAAAGTGTCCCTTTTTGACTACCAAGCATACCATATTCGATTCCAATTTCTTTAGCCCAATTTAATACAGATTCTACTAAATTTTGGGGCATTGGCTGATGGTACACTACCTGACCTTTGGCATCTTCTACGTAGGAGCCGTTAATCATAGCGAAAAAGTCTGGCTTTAAGGCCTTGATTTCTGGCACCAAACCATAAGGCGTTCGTCCTGACGCAATTCCTGTCAAAATTCCCTTTTCTTTCAGTGATTTGAAAACCTGCTGAATTGATTCAGGAATGTAGCCTGTATTCTTCACACGTAGCGTGTCGTCAATGTCAAAAAAGACTATTTTTATTTTTTTTGCCTTATATCTGAGTTTTGCATCCATATAATTCCACTATCCTTTGGTTGAAAATTAACTAATTTTCATTATACCACTATTGGTCCTCTTGCGCCACCAAACCATGCTGGAAAGCATAAACAACTGCTTGAGTACGGTCGCTCACAGCTAGTTTGGATAAGATATTGGAAACATGGGTTTTAACAGTTTTTAAGGATATGAATGACGCATCTGCAATTCGTTGATTATCATATCCCTTGGCTAACAGCGTCAAGATTTCGCGTTCACGAGCTGTCAAGTCATCATGTAAATCTGGGTGGCGTTTATGGTGCTCTACTTTTTTCTCTACTTCTGTCTCAATAGCATATTCTCCAAGAGCTACCTTGCGGATGGCTGCTAAGATTTCGTCAGCACTTGACGTTTTCAACATATAGCCACGAGCTCCTGCTTCCAGCACAGGATAGATTTTTTCATTATCTAGGTAGGAGGTCAGGATAACAATCTGCGCTTGCGGCCACTCCTTCAGCAAGGCCAGGGTTGCTTCTACGCCAGTCATCTTGGGCATAACCAAGTCCATCACTACAACATCGGGTTTAACCTCTAATGCTTTAGCCAAACCTTCCTCGCCATCACTAGCTTCTGCAACTACTTCAACATCTGGCTGTAAATTTAAGTAACTTTTCAATCCTAGACGAACCATCTCATGGTCGTCAACCAGCATCACTCGAATCGTATTCATCTTCTTTTCCTTTCAATAGTGGGATACGAATATCAATCGCTACTCCCTTATTTGGGGCTGTGCGAATTTTTATCGTTCCAGCCATGTCTTCAACCCGCTCACGTATGTTTTGAAGACCGTAACTTAATTCATCATCTGCACCTTGTTGGAAGCCGATACCGTCGTCTGTCATTTTCAACTGCAGTTCTGTTTCCTTCTGCAAGAGGTAAACATCCAAATGCTTGGCCTTGGCATGTCGCAAGGTATTACTGATAATTTCTTGCGCAATGCGGAAGAGATGTTCTTCAATTAGTTTCGGTAGCTCCTCTACTTCATGTTGGAAATGAACGATAATATTACTTTTGTCGCTAACTTCACGCAAAATCAGCTCAAATCCTTCAACCAAGGTTTTACTTTCAAGTTCACTTGGGCGTAGATGTAATAATAGGATGCGTAGGTCTCTTTGGGCAGACTCAATCATGTCTTTCACGAGCATCAGCTGTTCCTGCAAGGTTTCCTGCGGAAGAGTGGATAGATTGGACGATAATCCTGACAAAATCATGCTCGTTGCAAATAACTCTTGACTAACCGTATCATGCAAATCCCTGGCAATCCGTTTCCGTTCTCCCTCAACAATCTCTTCTTTCTTGACTAAATCTTGATTGTCAACCAGCTGCACCTGACGCGTGAGGTTTCTGACCTTATCAGACAACTGAAGCAAAAGTTGATCACTTTCGGTATCTGTTCGAATACTTTTATTCTTCAAGATAGCTTGTAACTTCGTCCGCATAACCTGAGTGGAGGCTAGGCTGACAGTTTGTACCATTACAGCTAGAAAAAGGGTCAAAACAATAACTAGTAGAATGAGAGTAAACACGAGCTGCTCCGTTGAAATCCAGAGCGTAACATCTAGCAATGAATAATTTAAAAGTGGGAGGGTGGAAGCAATCACCACAAAAACAATAAGACAGGCAAACCAGGCGAGGAGTAGGTAGGTACGTTTTCTCATACGCGAACCACCTCCACATCTCCCAGTATATTGTTGGTAACGACTTTTACACGTTTGTGTGATTCTTGATAATCGGGACTATTGACCGCTATACTTTCATTCCGCAAATCCCAGTATGATTCACCCAGGAAACTTACTCGTCCATAGATACTAGTTGCTGAAAGTGCTACCTCAACATCAATTGGAACAATAATTTTTGTCCGTCCAAACGTTTTACGAATTACAACAATATTATCTCTGCCAACTAATACAGTCTTATCCAAATCAACTACATCATTGCCAAACAAGCGTACAATGTTAATATCTTCAAAACCAAACCTATCTTGAGAGTGGTCGTGGTTGCCAAACCATCTATTTTTCTCTTTTTGAACCTGTAGAGAATAGTCACTAAAAACAATGTGGGTATATTGGTTTCTCTTTTCATAACGTGAAAAGAAATTAATCAGCATGTAGACGACTAGTAGCATAATCCCAATAATGAAGAAGGGATTTAAAACAAAGACCAAAAATAATAGAGATAAGGAGCTGACCAGTAAAACACTGTTGACTTTTCTTCCTAGGAAGTACCAAATGATGAGTAATAAGGCAGAGAAAAGTAGCAGGGTCCGACTGGCCTCATTGGCTACCACATCAAAGGCTGCCATCGTAAAAATCATACTTTCTATTAGTAGAAAAAATTGAACTTTCCGCATCTTCTCCATCCTTTCTATACTATTGTAACAAAAAATAAGTAAAAGAACTCCATCCAAAGTAGGAAATATTAGTTCAAAGCAACGAGATGCAGGCTGTACTTGGGTACGGCAAAGTAAATTAACAAGACAAGCAAAATAAACTAAACATGACTATAAACTATGCAAATCACTCCTAGGCCATCACCCTTGATGGACAGAAGGAAACAATTTTGGCATAGGGGACCGCTCACAAGCTACGCTCTCTAATCAAGAGAAAAAGGTTCGGCATCTGCCCAACCTTATTCATCTTTATTGTCCGCTATCTGTTGAAGTACTTGTGCTAGTGGAACTTCCTGTTGAGGAATCGCTACTGGTACCGGTTGATGCAACGGAGACATACAAGGTAACTGTTCCATCAATTGTTGCGCCAGCAGCAGGATATTGTCCAATGACGATGTCACTTGTCGTTGAATAATAGCTTCTATCTTCTTGTTTTTCAATACTTTCCACATTGACACCCAGTGCTTGTAATTGACTACGTGCCTGTGAATAGGTGTAATTGCCAGATGTCAAATCAGGCATAATCAATTCTTTTCCTTTTGAAACAACTAGATTGATGATAGAACCTTTTGTCAACTCTGTATTGGCAACAGGATCTGTACTGATAACCTGACCCGCAGTAACAGATGAGCTATATTCCTGAGTAATAGTTCCAATACTGAAGCCTGCTGTCTGAAGAATTTGAGTAGCATTCTCCTGAGTTTTTCCAACAACGTTTGGAACAACTTGTGGCGCTACTCCTTTGGAAACGTAAAGGGTAATTTTCGCCCCCTTCTCAGCAGAACTATTTGCTCCTGGATCTGTTTTGATAACGAGACCTTGGGCAACTTTTTCGCTATATTCTTCTTTTATTGTCACTTGGAAACCAAGAGCCTCCAATTCCTGCCGTGCAGTGTCAGAATCCTTATCTGTCACATCTGGAATAGATACCATCGCAGCCATTGCTACTACAATATCAATCTTACTTCCTTGACGTCTGGTCGTCTTTGCAGCCGGAGAGGTCCGTATTACCAAGCCTTCATCTACAGTCGCTGTCGCTTCTTCTGTGATGTTTCCAACTTCCAATCCTGCCACTTCAATCATTTCTGTAGCTTTTTCAACGGTTTGACCAGATACATCAGGAACGGTAACTGTTCGTGGAGTGTTGAAAAATATGAGTCCAGCCGCTATGACTGTTAACAAAATAGCCCCTATCAAGACTTTGTAGCGTGTACGCATACCTGACCTTAGTTTTGAAACAGGCTTATTTCCCGACTTCGCCACTTCTTTCTTACCAGGCCCCTTATCCGTCGCAGAAGTTTGGGCAGAACTGTTTGTATGCGGTACTTTCGTTTCAACATTGGCCTGGGAGAGTTTCGGCAAGGTTTTTGTATCAACCTTGTTCCCTTCTAGTTCAACCCTGGGTTCATTCCGACGATCCATGGATAGAGCCGAAGCTAAATCTGCATACATTTCTGCAACCGACTTATAGCGCTCGTTTAATTTTTTAGCCGTTGCTTTTAGTACAACATTTTCTAAAGCCTGAGGTACGTTGGCATTCTCTTCTCTAACAGATGGGAGAGGTTTTTGGAAATGCTGAAGAGCGATCGTCACAGCACTGTCTCCATCATAGGGAATGCGACCCGTCAACATTTCAAAAAGGATGATTCCCATCGCATAAATGTCACTTTGAATGGTAGCTTTCGAACCACGCGCCTGCTCAGGTGAAAGATAGTGAACAGAACCCAACATGGAGTTGGTTTGTGTCAAACTCGTTTCAGCAAAGGCAACTGCAATACCAAAGTCTGTTACTTTAGCGACTCCATTGGAAGTCAAAAGGACGTTCTGAGGTTTCAAATCTCGATGGACAATTCCTCTCGTGTGCGCCATTCGCATAGCAAGGAGAATCTGTCCCATAATTCGCACCGCAACATCGTTGGAGAGTGGTGCATTTTCTTTTATATAACGTTTTAAATCGAGGCCATTGACATATTCCATAGCCAGATACTGTTGACCATCTTCTTCGCCGATGTCCGAAATACGAACGATATTGGGATGGTCAAGTTCTGCCATGGCACGCGCTTCACGTTGAAAACGCTGGATAGCAATTTGATCTGTCTGATAGTTGGTCCGAAGAACTTTAACAGCAACCTCTTCTCCATCTAAAATCAAATCTCTTGCTAGGTAAACATCTGCCATACCGCCTCGACCAATTTGCCGAACGATTCGATACCGACCGGCAAAGATCTTACCGATTTGAATCATTACCTAGCCTCCTCCGTAATGTGAAGCAAACCTACTGTAATATTATCTAGACCGCCTGCATTATTGGCAAAACGTACAAGTGTTTCTACCTTGCTTTCAATCGAAACATCACTCAATACAATATCACGAATGTCCTCGGTTGGTACCATATTGGTTAAGCCATCGCTGTTAATAAGGACGTAATCTCCAACTTCAAGAGTTTTCAAAGCAATGTCTGGTTCAATTGGTTCGGCTTGTCCGATGGACTGCGTTACAATATTTTTTTGAGGATGACGCTGTGCTTCTTCTTCTGTGAGCTGACCAGCTCGAACAAGGGCACCTACCAGCGAATGGTCGTTGGTTAGACGTGTATATTCGCCATCTCTAATCAATCCAACTCGTGAATCTCCGACATGGGCATAAATCATTTGGTTGTCGATGACAACAACTGCTTCAAGAGTTGTTCCCATCCCCTTGTATTCTTCTGTCTGTCCAAGTTCATGAATCTTTTGGTTTTCAGCGTCAATGATTGCAACCATCCATTCACGGACATCATTTAAGGTCACTAATTGAGTATCAACCCAAGCAGCTCCCAAATCTGTTGCTGCCATTTCACTGGCAATATGGCCGGCACGGTGACCACCCATTCCATCAGCTAACACGACCAAATCAATCCCTGCACGGTTTTTGTAGCGATTGATATAGTCTTGGTTGTTCGAACGTTTCTGTCCTACATCAGTAAGTAATGCAATTTCCATAATTTTTATCGTTGCTAAGCAACTTCCTCCTCTTATTCTAGGATTTTCGTCTAAGTTGACCGATGAAAAATCCATCTGTCTTATACTGTTCAGGGGTTATCAACAAGCAGCCATCCACCATAATATCTGTTTGAGGGTGTTCTAGTGTCACCTGCTCAAAATTGGGATGGTTTTGCAGAAATTCTTGAATAACCTCTTGGTTTTCCTTAGCAATAATCGTACATGTGCTATAGGTTATTATACCACCAATTTTCAAGCTTTGGCAAACACTGTCCAGTATCTGCAACTGGATATTCTTTAGAGAATCAAAGTCCATCGATACCTTGTTATAACGAATATCTGGCTTACGGCGGATAAGTCCAATACCTGAACAAGGAGCGTCTACCAATATCTTATCAAAGGTATCAGGGCCAAATGTTTCATGAACACGACTGGCGTCCAGACGTTTGGTCTCAATCTTATCTTCTAGACCTAAACGAAGTGCGTTTTCTTCAATCAGGTTTAGTTTATGATCATATAAATCCAACGCATAAACTTTTCCATCCGTAAGATAGCTTGCCATATGACAGGTCTTTCCACCCGGAGCTGCACAGGCATCCAAGATGATTTCATCTCCTTGAATATCCAAAGTCGGAGCTACCAATTGACTGGTTTCGTCTTGAATAGTGATAAGCCCTTCCTTGAAATAATCTGTCCCCGCAAAGTGTCCATGAGATTTAACCAATCCAACTGGTGATAACTGCGAGTGTTGGGCGCCTAACTCCTCTGCCAATCGCTCCACTTGTTGACTATCCGTCACGCGTACGCTGGCCTTATTCCGATCATGTAAGCTTTGGAAAATCTTCTCTGCACGTTCATCGCCATATTCTGCAATCAGGGTTTGGACCAACCAAACTGGCACAGAATACTGAACGGATAGACGTTTGTTCTTTCTTTTAATATCTGCTGGTTTCGGCAACGAATCCTGACTAAGCTTGCGCAAAATAGCATTGACAAATTTGTCAGTTCCAGGCTTTCTCTTTGCGAGATTAACAGCTTCATTGACAACTGCGTGAACAGGCAATTTATCCAAATATACCAACTGGTAGAGGCTCAACATGAGGAGATAGTAGACCCAAGTGTCCAACTTTTCTCTATCTTCGATAAAATGTGCCAAATACCACTCTAGGGTAATTTTACGAGAAACCGTCCCATAAACCAACTCGGTCGCCAAGCCCTTGTCCTGTGCTGATAAACGAGAAGATTCTAGGGCCTTATTGAGAGCGATGTTCGAGTAAGCACCTTGATCAAAGACTTGTTCCAATACAGATAAGGCTAGACTTCTTGCTGTTTCATGTTTATTGATCACCAAATTGATCTCCTACTGCAATATCTCGACCTGCGCCATTTAAAAAGTCTGCAATGGTCATTTTTGGCTTACCAGCTGGCTGGACAGTTTTCAGAGAAAGGGCTCCCTGACCTGTCGCAATGATCAATTCTTTCTTGCTTCGAGCAATGACTTGACCGACTGGTCCTTCACCTTCTGTTTCTACAGCTTCTTGAATTTTAAACCGTTCCCCTTGCCAATAGGTGTGGGCAACGGGCCACGGGTACATACCGCGAATCTGATTAAATAGTTGACGAGCTGTCTTATTCCAATCCAGTGCCTCTTCTTCTGGCTGGATATTTGGTGAGAAGGTTACCAGTTCTGGATTTTGAGCGACTGGTTTCAAGTCACCAGCAATATAGGCTGGTAAGGTTTGTAATAATAAATCTCGACCAACAACGGCCAACTTTTCAAACAAGGTGCCGACGTTGTCGCTTTCTTCAATAGCAATGCTATCGCTGGAAATCATGTCACCGGCATCCATTTCCTTGACCATTTCCATGATGGTTACGCCAGCACGTTCATCACCGTTAATCAAAGCGTAATGAATAGGGGCACCGCCACGGTATTTAGGAAGAAGAGAAGCATGAACATTGACCGCAAAGTCAACTGAGTTCAGTAATTTAGTCGGTAGGAATTGTCCAAAAGCTGCCGTCACAATCCCATCTGCTCCTAAATCCATCAGCTCATCCATTTCTTGGCTTCCAGATAGCTTCTCTGGTTGATAGACTGGTAAATTGTATTCCAAGGCTACTTCTTTCACAGGTGTCATTTGGATGACTTTTTTTCGTCCAACAGCTCGGTCTGGCTGGGTTACAACTGCCAGTATGTTGTAATTTCCATCAGCTAAGAGTCCTCTTAAGACCGTCGCTGAAAACGCTGGCGTTCCCATAAAAATCAACTTTGTCATATTCGTGTTCTCATCTCCTTTTCATTTTCTGATTCATATCAATTATACTATCCCCTAATTATATCATTTTTGCTTATTTTTTCCTTAATCAAAGGTTCTTAAAACAAAAAAATGCAAGGTCAATAGTGACCTCACATCATATTCTGCGGTTCATTGTCAATAATCAGTCGCAAATCTTGATTTTCTCTCTCCTGTGTCCAATCCAAAATCTGATTCAATACCTCTTCCAAACGGTCTTCATGCCGGTATTTCAAGATGATCTGGTAGTGGTAGAGATTATGAGTTCTGGCAATAGGCTTGGGCGTCGGTCCCAAGATTTGAATTGCATCTGTTAAGTGTTGACGGAGAAAGGCTACAGTTTCATAGGCTTTTTTCACGACAAATTCTTCTGACTTGTGCGAAAAGGTTAGACCCACCGTAAAATAGTAAGGTGGATAACCAAGATTTTTCCGAATGCCCATCTCATAACGATAGAAACCTTCATAATCCTGCTCTTTGGCAAAAGCAATAGCATAATGATTGGGGTTATAGGTCTGAATCAGGACCTCCCCTTCCTTATCAGCTCGACCAGCCCGACCAGCTACCTGAGTTAGCAACTGGAAGGTCCGCTCAGAAGACCGAAAATCAGGCAAATTCAGAGCCGTATCCGCATTGAGCACCCCAACTAGGGTCACATTTGGAAAATCCAAGCCTTTGGCAATCATCTGAGTTCCCAGAAGAATATCGGCCTCGCCTCGACCAAACCGTTCGAGCAAGTCCTCATGAGCACCTTTTTTCTTGGTAGTATCCACATCCATACGCAAAATTCTAGCTTCTGGCAAGAGCTCCTGCAATTCATCGTAGGCCTTTTGCGTACCCGTCCCATAATAACGAATAGAACGACTTTGACAGTTTGGACAGGTCTGAGGAATCCCCTTTTGAAAACCACAATAATGGCAATTCATCGTTTTTGTGTCCATATGGAGCGTAAGGGAAATATCACAGTTGGGACACTGGTCAACGCTACCACAATCACGACACATGACAAAAGAAGAATAACCACGCCTATTCAACATAAGAACGACCTGTTCCTTACGAGCCAATTTTTCTCTTATCTTTTCAATCAAAACAGGGGTGAAATTACTAGCCTCCTGCTGACCGATATAATCACGGAAATCCACAACTTCCACTTCTGGAATACGAGCCAAGGGATTGGCCCTCTGGTTAAGAGTCAGTCTTCCATAGACTCCTCGACTAGCCCGAGCCCGTGTTTCAAGACTCGGCGTAGCAGACCCCAAGACCAGGGTCGCTCGATTATAATCCGCCCGCAACTTTGCCACATCACGCGCATGGTAGCGTGGATTGCTGTCCTGCTTGTAGGTCGCCTCATGCTCCTCATCAATGATGATAACACCCAAGTTTGTCAAAGGGGCAAAAATGGCCGAACGGGCCCCGACAACCACCTGGGCATTCCCCGCCTCAATCTTCCGCCACTCATCGTACTTCTCACCATCAGACAGGCCCGAGTGCAGAATAGCAACCTGCTGACCAAAACGAGAAATAAAACGATTGGTCATCTGAGGAGTCAAGGAAATTTCAGGCACTAACATAATAGCCGTTTTCCCCATTTTCAAGACCCTATCAATAACCTGGAGATAGACTTCCGTCTTCCCAGAGCCAGTCACTCCTTGCAGTAGAAATGTCTGACTTTCCTGACCGATAGAGGCCACAATCTCACGAACCGCAATGGCCTGCTCTGGATTCAAATCCAAGGCCTGCGTTTTTTCTACCTTATCAAAAACACCCTGAGTCCGCGACACTTCCTCCTCCCAGACTTCTATATAGCCTTTTTCTTGGAAATAGCGGAGCGTATCAGCTGAATAGTCCGATTTTAGGTTTGAAAGAAGCTGGTCTTCAGAATGTTCCAGAAGAAATTCCCTTAACTGCTGCCGTTTTTTAGCCCGATTGCTAATGTCTGCTTCTCGTAATTTCTCCAGACAAACTCGGTACCATTTTTCTGTCTTGATTTGCTTCTTATCCTTGGCCACATAGTCTACCAAGATTTTTCCTGACTGGGCCAGACGCATGATTTTCCCTTGCTCTGTCACGTCCAAGTCAGAAAAACGAATCTGCTCCTTATCACCAAACAGACTAATCTGCTCTGCCATTTCCAAACCAAGCCCTGGACGGAGCAATTTGTCATAGGTCGAATTGAGCAAGCTGGGTAACATGGATTTTAAGAGAGTAATTTTATAGGAAAAGACCGACTTCCTCATCTGGTCCGCCAACCAAAATTGCTCTTGATTGAGAACAGGACTATAGTCCAAAACCTCGGCAAGCTCTTTCAAGTCTTGTAAGCTATTTTCATCATCTTCATCAATCAAATCAACTACAATACCTTGAATCAGCCGATTTCCCTTACCAAAGGGTACATGGACACGCACGCCAACCTTGAGTCCCTCTTCCAACTCAGCTGGAACTCGATAGGAATAAGCTTGATCTGTCTGCATCAAAGGGACGTCTACAATAATCTGTGCTAACATACCATCTCCATTTATTTTACCTTCTAATACCACGACTGATGCGAACAAGGTTCACTTTATGTATAACGAGGCTGGGCAAAAAGCCCAGGACCACTACTCATAGTTCGTGTCAACATCTCAGCGCAGTGGTTGATTGGCAGATTTGTTCGTGTTTTGCACTCCAAATCTAGCCTAATCAACTGTGCGGGGGGGGGAAGACGAACTCTTTTTATCTTGGTCGAGTTCTTTCCCACTCCCCAAATATTAAAAGATAAACTAAATAACCTGCCTCCTTTCTGTCAAAACTTTCATCATTCCGAAAGTGAAAAGAAACCCGGATGGCAATCCCAACCGAGTCTTGTTTCTAAATCTTTTCGCCTTCTTCTTTTTCTTTAGCAATTTGAGCTTTGATTTTACGCTCTTCTTCTTCCGCCAAACGTTTAGCCTCTTCGGCACGGCGACGAACAGCCTCACGTTTCGCTTCTGGGTCTGGGTGGATGACTACATTACCTGATTCAATTTCTTCCAAGGCGCGTAGGGTGGATTTCACTGAGGTGAATTCTTGAGTTGGTTTGGCACCTGCTTCCAATTCATGGGCACGCTTAGCCTCAAGAATAACCAAAGAATACTTAGATGGTACCTTATCCAACAAGGTATCAATTGACGGCTTCAACATCATAATGCGATTCTCTCTTCTTTCTTTTATCGTTCTGCTATCTGTTCACGAATCATTTCATCGTAGCGACCAATCACTCGGTCTACACGGAAATGTTCTGCTTCGATAATACGCTTGACACGCTCAGCAGCCAACGGGACTTCATCGTTCACAACTGCATAATCATACTCACGCATCAAGGCAATCTCTTCCTTGGCACGTTCGATACGTTGAGCAATAACTTCCTCACTATCCGTTCCGCGACCAATCAAGCGATCTTGCAACTCCTCCAAGTCAGGTGGTGTCAAGAAAATGAACACCCCATCTGGAACCTTTTTCTTCACTTGGAGGGCACCCTGTACTTCAATTTCTAAAAAGACATCAATTCCCTTATCAAGAGTTTCATTGACATAGGTCAGAGGTGTTCCATAGTAATTTCCAACGTACTCTGCATATTCCAACATTTGACCCTGGCGAATCAAATCTTCAAATTCCTCACGACTACGGAAGAAATAGTCAACTCCATCAACTTCTCCCGGTCTCTGTGGACGTGTCGTCATGGATACAGAATATTCAAATTTATTATCAGAGCTTTCAAAAATTTCCTTTCGAACTGTTCCTTTTCCAACACCAGATGGGCCAGAAAAGACAATGAGTAAGCCTCGCTCTTTCATGATATCTCCTTTTAAATCTTTCATTCTAGTGTAACAAAATTTAGCATGAATTTCAACTGCTTTTAAATACGATTAGAATATTTCCTATTCCTATTTTCTATTCCCAACCCTAAACGAACTTTGAGCCAGTAGAAAAAGAGCCCTTCGGACTCTTCTACATTTACTTAGCAACATCTGTTGCTCTTGTTTCACGGATAACTGTGATTTTGATATTTCCTGGATAATCCAGATTATTTTCAATTTTCTCACGAACATCATGGGCCAAGATGGTAATCTGATCATCAGTGACCTTGTTAGGATGAACGATAATCCGAATTTCACGACCAGCCTGAATAGCATAGGATTGTTTAATCCCTTCAAAACTGTTGGCGATTTCTTCCAAGTCTTGCAGACGTTTAATGTAGGCTTCCATAGATTCACGACGCGAACCTGGACGAGCAGCGCTCAGAGCATCTGCCGCAGCCACAATGACTGCGATAGTACTTGTCGCTTCTACATCGCCATGGTGACTAGCAATCGCATTGATAACAATTGGATTCTCTTTATATTTCTTAGCCAATTCTGTACCAATTTCAACGTGGCTTCCATCCACCTCACGGTCAATAGCTTTACCAACGTCATGTAGGAAACCAGCTCGACGTGCCAAATTCACATTCTCGCCCAATTCAGCAGCAAGTACACCTGCTAATTTAGCAACTTCGATTGAGTGGCGAAGAACATTTTGTCCATAAGAGGTACGGAAATGCAAACGTCCCATGATTTTAATCAAGTCTGGATGAAGGTTTGGTGCCCCAACTTCATAAGCAGCAGCTTCCCCATACTCACGAATACGGTTATCCATCTCTACACGGTGTTTCTCAACCAACTCCTCAATACGAGCTGGATGAATACGACCATCTTGAAGCAAGGTCTCCATGGTCATACGGGCAATCTCACGGCGAATCGGATCAAAACCTGATAGAACAACCACTTCTGGCGTATCATCAATGATAACATCGATACCTGTGAGACTTTCAAAGGTACGAATATTTCGACCCTCACGTCCAATAATCCGTCCCTTCATCGCATCATCCGGTAAATGAACCGATGTAATCGTCTGCTCAGCCACATATTCACCTGATATGCGTTGCATCGCTTGGGCTAACAAGTCCTTTGCCATCTTGTCAGAACGTTCTTTTACTTCACGCTCTGCTTCCTTGATACGAGTCGCAATTTCATGCGTCAATTTATCACGTGTATCGGTAAGGATGATTTCCTTCGCCTCTTCTTGACTAAGGGCCGCCACTCGTTCTAACTCCAAAGCTTTTTGTTCTTCGAGTTTTACAACTTCTTGTTCACGCTCATCAATGTGCTTAGCTTTATCGGTCAGACTTTGTTCCTTTTGTTCCAAAGTCTTTTCCTTGTTGGTCAAATTATCGTCTTTGCGGTCCAAGCTAGTCGCCCGCTCTGTCAAGCGTGATTCGATTTGCTTCAACTCTTGACGTTCTGACTTAAATTCTTCTGCAATTTCTTCTCGGTACTTACGAGCTTCTTCCTTAGCTTCCAAGAGTAATTCTTTTTTCAAGGTCTGGCGATCGCGCTCAGCTGTTTTTAGAATAACCTCAGCTTGCTCTTCCGCTCGACCACGAACATTACTAGCTTCTTGTTCTGCGTTTAAAAGTGTCAATTCTGCAGTTTCTTTTGCAGATTTCATCTTCAAAGAAATGGCAAAGTAACCTAATACTAAACCAATGAGAGCAGAAACAAGTGTCACTACTACTGTAATGATATCCATATTTCTACCTCTTTTTTTATAATTCGATTTTCACAAAATCTGTATCTATTTTATCATATTTGAAACGATTTCACAATTCCAAATTGTCAAATATGGTATAATAAATTCATCACTTATTTGGAGGAAAACATGAAAAAAGAAGTCACTGTCGAAAGCTTCGAGCTAGACCACACTATTGTAAAAGCACCTTACATCCGCTTAATTTCTGAAGAAGTCGGACCCAAAGGAGACATTATTACAAACTTTGATATTCGCCTTATCCAACCCAACGAAAATGCAATGGATACAGCTGGTCTACATACCATCGAGCATCTATTAGCTAAACTAATTCGCCAGCGCATCGACGGGCTAATCGACTGCTCTCCTTTCGGGTGTCGGACAGGTTTCCACATGATTATGTGGGGAAAACAAGACTCTGAAAAGATTGCTCAAGTCATTAAGTCGAGTTTGGAAGAAATTGCAGAAGGTATCACTTGGGAGGATGTTCCTGGAACAACCATTGAATCATGCGGTAACTACAAAGACCACAGCCTTCATTCAGCTAAAGAATGGGCCAAACTAATCCTTTCTCAAGGAATCTCTACCGATGCCTTTGAAAGAAAACCAATCTAACAAAAAAAGCGGCTAAACCGCTCAGAACGTAGACAAACTCCTAAAAATATAAAAAAATTGAAGAAGTTTGCGAAAGACAGCAAGTCATTAAACTCTTAGAAACATTGATATTTCGGCGTTTCTGAGAGTTTTTTTATTTTCAACATAAAGAAAAAAAGATTGAAGAAAACTGTCTAAAATGGACTTTTTCTTCAATCCGAAGCGGATAAACCGCTTTTTTGTTTAATAATCCAAGGCATCAGAATGACCAGCACCATTGCCGACAAAGTAGCCTGTCTTACAATTTATAGAGAACAAGTAGGTCCCATCTGGTTTAAACATATTATAGTAGCCATTGCCGTTGATAATATTAACTTTTTCCAAGATATATTGATTGCCTGTTATATACCCACGCTGTTGCGAGATAGTCACAATATTTTCAAGAATACCTGGATTGAAATTCCATGCTTCATTGTTTACATCATCAATCATTGCTTGATTATAAGGAACACGACTGCGGTCACGTTGCAAGACGACACCTGCTGGCACGGCAATACCAAAGTCGGTTGTTGAGCCTGAAACCGTTGTTGAAGCGACTTCTGTTGTCGCTGGTACACCAGTAGATACAGTTTCATCAGCACCTTGGTTGCTTGTGACTGCAGCCTCACTTGCTACCGGAGCTGAAGCGACTTCCTGTTGTGAACGACCAAAATTCACGACCGATGCTAATAGACTGTCAACCGCACTAATCCCTGTCGTTGTCGCAGAAAGAGATTCTCCTGATTTAACCGTCGCCGTTGTATCAATTTCACCATTAACAACGACTTCCTTATCAAACTGACCATTAATGGCCTGAATGGCTGCAATGGCTTTTTCAAGATGATCATACTGTTCTTTAGCTTTGGTATAACTGTCCGAATTCTTATTCAATTTTTCCAACAGCACTTTCAGTTCTGCTAATTTACCAAACTCTGAATTTTTTAGCTTGGTCAAACTACTATCCGTAAAGAAACTATTATAGAGCTGTTCAAAAGCGGTCACATTCGCATCTGTCGAACTTGATGCTGTCGATGACGTCTGGCTTGTACTTGTTGAACTTGAAGAAGTCGCAGTATTCGATTTGTTAACCGAATTCATCCAAACCAGCGCCGTCGCCATTACACCAATCATTGAAAGCCCTACTGCTGACCAGAAGTAAAATTTCTTTTTCTGGTCCCTATCTACGCCCTCACTATGGTCCAAGTCTTCGGCCTCATCTTCTTCCAATTCTAAACTAGAATCATCTGCCACTGGAGATAACCCCTCCATTGCTACAGTACTTGCAATCACTGTTTCTTCCAAGGTTTCCATCGGAGTTACCGAAAGTTCTTCTACAATAGGAACAATCTCCTCACTAACTTCCGTAAGAGAAGACTCATTTGCTTCTACCTCTTCCGCGCTTTCATGTCCTTGATTTTTTTCCTCATCAGCTACCTCAACTAAAGGAAGATGATTGATTTTGGTTTCAAATTTTTGAGATTCAATTTCTGCGCGGTGTTGCTTGATATAACGATCCAAGAGACCATCATCTTCTGTCACACCCGCTTCAATTTCCTTATGTTTTTTGACTGCTTCTTCGATTGTTAAATCTTTCGCCACTTCAAAATCTAAAACTTTCTCCTCATCCAAAGGAAGATGATGACTATTTTTTTCTCCCACGATGTCCTCCTATCCTTGCACTTCTTGCACTTGACGTTTCACTCGTTGACCAAAAAATTGATAAAGATCCACTTTTAGGGTACCATTATACAGTTTGCGTTTCTTATCCGCTTGCTGTCCAAAACGGGTTTCAAACAACTCATCACTAGTTAGAATAAACTTAGACCATGTTTTGAGTGGTTCAAAAGTCTGCCCCATTTCTCGATACAGGGTAACAATGGCTTCATCATCCAACAAACGTTCTCCGTAAGGTGGATTAGAAATAATGACACCATTAATTTTATCTGTACGCAAGTCTTGTACACGCATTTGCTTGAAAACAATATCCTGCTCAACTCCTGCCGCAAATGCATTCTTCTTCGCAATTTCAATCATACGAGCATCAATATCTGATCCAGCAATATCTAATACCAAATCTGCCTTGATAGAAGCCTGCGCTTCTTTGCGTAATGTAGCCACCAATTGATCCTCAACCCACGGCCATTCCTCAAATGCAAAACTTCTCTTCAAACCTGGGGCTATATTTTTGGCCAACATAGCTGCCTCAATACAGAAAGTTCCCGATCCGCAAGTAGGGTCAATCAGCGGTTTATCTGGATACCAATTCGATAATTGCAAAATAGCAGCTGCCATATTTTCTTTGATTGGGGCGCCACCTTTTTCCACCCGATAACCACGTTTAAACAAACTAGAACCTGTCGTATCAATCATGACTGTCGCCACATCTTTCAAAATCGACACTTCAATTTTAAACTCTGCCCCCACCTCTTGCAAGGGAACCCCTTCGGGACGAGAGAAGTGTTTCTGCAGTTTCTTAACAACTGCTTTCTTAGAAATAGCCTGCACACTTGGTTCATTATGCAATTTCGATTTGACACATTTGGCCTTGGAAATAGGGAACTTGCAGCCTAGAGGCAAGTAATTTTCCCAGTCCAAGTTAAAAACTCCTTGGAACAACTCTTCAAAAGTCTTTGCTGGAAATTGTCCAACAATGATTTTAATTCTATCTGCTGAACGTAGCCAGATATTGGTTTCGATAATGGATTTTACATCTCCTTGGAATCGAACACGGCCATTTTCCACTTGACATTCATAGCCGAGATTACGAATTTCTCGACCCACAACTGCTTCCAGACCAGCTGCTGCCGTTGCAATCAACTCAAATTGTTTTTTCATTTTTTTCCTCTACAATAAAAGCTAGCAGAGCTAGCTACCTATTTTATGCAATTTTCTGTAAGCCATGTTTTGTTCCGGTGGTACTAGGTTCTACCACCTTCGATAACCATCTGTCTACTGTCTAAACAGTCAGGATTTCTGTTCATTTCCATCCATCCCATGCCCCGACCAAAGTTTGGGTTGCTAGCTTGAGGGGTTTACCGCGTTCCATTTTTTACGTTTCCATAAAAACTTCGTCACTGTGGCACTTTCAGATCTACTCTGGCATATCAAAAGACTTAGCCATTTTAACCGCCGTAACGCCCAAGGGCGTCCCTAGGCTTATTGATTCGCCTAGCACAAACACTACTGGCATCTCAGCCAGTGCTAGCATGGACTTTCCTCATGGTAGAAAACTACCACGCGATTATCCAAAAATTGCACCTTAATTATCTTAGAAGTTGTATCTACAAAGCAAGCCACTTTAAATCAAGGAATGTCCTTGACACAAATACAGAATACATTTGTGCACAAGAAAATAACTGCGAATAAAGTGTCAGTTTAGGTGTACAATTTTCTATTCTTGATCCTGAACGATTTGTTTTCCAAATACTTCTTTCTCCAGACGATTCAGACGGCGGAGAATATCAAAGTTTGTCGCTGAAGATGGACGTTCTGTACGCAATACGTCGTTTGATTCTTCAGTAGGAAGAGTTGTTTTGGGAGAATTTGCTGCCTGCGCTTTCAATCGAGCAATTTCGCCTTTTAATTCCTTGATAATCGCTTCATAAGCATCGTAGTCTTTCATAATATCATCAAGAAAATCGTTCACTTCATCTTGGTCATAGCCACGAAAACCAATTTTAAAATCTTGCTCGAAAATATCTTTTGTCGTAAATTTAATACTTGCCATCTCTCTCTCCCTAATCTAAAACGTCACTACTCCTATTATATTAAAAAAAATAGGGAAAAATCAAGTCAAATCACTCAGAATTTGAAAAATTTTCAGCCTCCTCATTCAATTCTTCAAAGGTAAGCGTTTTTCTATTATATCCTTCTTTCTTTAAGACCATGTGATATAAATATTTCAAATTGGTTTCATTTTCAGAATCGTAAAACAAATAACAACCTGTCGTATTATCCAGTAGAAACTGGTTATAGTCTCTAAATTGCCCTGGGTTTTCATAGCGTGGATAGGCATACTTTACAAAATCAACCTGCTTAAACCGTGCTAACTTTGCTTGGTTAGCCTCATTCCACTGTTCGCCATGATTTTCAAATGGAAATATTGTTGCAATACTCAGTTGATACCCCTCGGCTCGTAAATCTTCTAAGACTTCTAAGGCCCAGTATTCAAAGCCCAATTGACCTGTCAGTATAAACCAACTAACACCCTCTTCTAAAAAACGAATAAAATTCCTACGAATTGCAGATTTAATAATGTGCAGTCGAGGATCTTTTTCTGAAAAAATTCCCAGGTCTGTATGTCTATAACCTGTTACCAAAAGGCTCTTAGTATCCATTTCTTGTACTCTTTTCGCTAATTATGGTATAATATGCTGATATTATTTTATCAAGAAGGAGTTCTATGGTCAATTATCCTCATAAGGTGTCAAAAAAAATCAATAGAACCAGTCCTATTTCATCCCAGCGAGTAAACTTTGCTAATCGCGGAATGTCTTTTGAGGCCGCTATCAACGATAGCAATCAATATTACCTTGCGCACGACATTGCTGTCATTCACAAGAAGCCAACTCCCGTGCAAATTGTAAAAGTTGATTACCCCAAACGGAGCCGTGCTAAGATTGTCGAGGCATACTTTCGACAGGCATCTACCACAGACTACTCTGGTGTTTTTAAAAGACATTATATTGATTTTGAAGCGAAAGAGACACGCCAAAAAGCATCCATGCCCATGAAAAATTTTCATGCGCATCAGATCGAACACATGAAACAGGTTGTAAAACAAGGTGGCATTTGTTTTGTCCTTCTTCACTTTTCAACATTAAAAGAAACCTATCTCTTGCCAGCCACTCATTTGATCGAATTTTATCAAGTAGACATGGGTAGTAAGTCGATGCCTCTAACCTTTATTCGACAATACGGCTTTGAGATTCAAATGGGGCGTTTCCCCAGCATCCCATATCTGGAAATCGTTGAAAAAAATCTATTAGGTGGTGAATCTTTTGAAAACTACAACAATTAAAAAAGCTCTTCTAATCACTGCAAATATTTTACTTGCGGGGGCTATCATTGCCTGCCTGGCCGGAGCTGCATTGGTTGTTTACTACATCCAAAGCGCTCCAGAATTGACAGAAGAATCTTTGACAGCAACTGTATCAAGTAAAATTTACGATAAGAACGGAAATCTTATTGCAGATTTAGGAGCAGAAAAACGTTCGAGTGCTAAGACTGAGGAAATTCCAACAGACTTGGTAAATGCGATTGTCGCAATCGAAGACCAACGCTTCTTCAATCATAGAGGGGTTGACGTGATTCGTATTGCAGGTTCCCTGATTAATAACTTGAGCGGGGGACGTTTGCAGGGTGGATCGACACTTGACCAGCAGTTTATCAAGCTGACTTATTTCTCGACATCCGTAGAAGATCAAAATCTAAAACGGAAAATTCAAGAGGCTTGGCTGGCTACTCAATTGGAACGTCGCAATACCAAACAAGAGATTTTGACCTACTACATCAACAAGGTGTATATGTCAAATGGTAATTACGGTATGAAGACTGCTGCTCTTGCTTTTTATGGAAAAGAGTTAAAAGATTTGACTCTTCCTCAATTAGCTCTTTTAGCAGGAATGCCTCAAGCGCCAAACCAATATGATCCTTATACCAATCCAGAAGATGCAAAAATACGTCGCGATTTGGTATTGGCTGAGATGCTGGAAGAAAAGTACATTGATAATACCCAGTATGAACAAGCTGTTCTAACACCTGTAACAGATGGTTTGCAACCATTATCTAATGCAGCTGCTTATCCTGCTTATATGGACAACTATCTGAAACAAGTCGTTGAAGAAGTTGAAGCAAAAACAGGTTACAACTTGCTGACAACAGGGATGGATGTCTATACGAACGTCGATCCTGCCGCCCAGCAACAACTTTGGAATATCTACAATACAGATATGTATGTCAGCTATCCAGATGATTTATTACAGGTAGCTTCAACGGTTGTGGATGTTTCTAATGGTAAAGTCGTTGCGCAATTAGGTGGTCGTAAACAGGAGACAAACGTCTCATTTGGTACCAACCAAGCCGTTGAAACCAACCGCGACTTCGGTTCTACAATGAAGCCAATCACAGACTATGCTCCTGCTTTTGAAAACGGAATTTATACATCTACAGCAGATTTAATCTTAGACGGTCCTTATAATTATCCTGGTACAACAACTCCTGTCAATAACTGGGATAAACAATACTATGGTAATATCTCTGTTAAGACTGCTATTCAGTATTCTCGAAATGTTACAGCCGTTAAAGCATTGGAAACTACAGGTTTAGAAAATGCCTTGAAATTTTTGAATAGCGTTGGTATCGATTACCCAGATATTCATTACTCTAATGCTATTTCAAGTAATACATCCGACACTGGTAGCCAGTATGGGGCAAGTAGTGAAAAGATGGCTGCTGCCTACGCCGCTTTTGCCAATGGCGGCACATACTACGCTCCGCAGTATGTCAATAAAATTGTCTTTAGTGACGGAACAGTAACAGAATACGCTCCTCAAGGGACTCAAGTCATGTCTGCCGAAACAGCCTACATGATGACCGATATGATGAAGGCTGTTATGTCTTACGGTTATGGATTAAACGCTTCTGTTAGTGGAGTTCCTATGGCAGGTAAAACAGGTACATCAAACTATACCGATAGCGAAACGGATACTATTCTAGCTTCAATTCCAGAAGCAAATTATAGCTACATGGTCGTTCCTGATGAAAACTTTGTTGGATATTCTAGTCAGTATGCAATGGCTGTTTGGACCGGATATACCAATCGTATGACTCCTATCCTTGATAACAGCATGCGAATTGCAACAGATGTCTACCACAATATGATGCTCTTTATGCATTCGGACTATACAGCTACCGATTGGGAGATGCCAAGCGGACTCGTACGTTACGGTTCCAACTACTATCTCAGAGGTAGTCGCTCACTCTCCAATGCTTATAATACGTACACTAGCACTAGTACAAGTTCTTCTAGTTCGACTGAAACTAGTGAAACAACCGAAGCGACGACAACATCAAGCGAAACATCATCTGGAACTTCAACCGAGACTGCAACTTCTTCAACTGAAACTGCAACAACAGGAAACAATCCTGCAACGGGACAGACAGATGGTCAATAAGAAAATTCCCAGACTCTTCTGGGTTTTTCTTTTGCTTAAATTATGATAAGATAAGATTATGAAACCTGAAGTATTTTATAAAACCTTGGCAGACCAAGGTATTCAATTAACTGACCAACAAAAACATCAATTTCATCGCTATTTCCAACTATTGGTGGAATGGAATGAAAAAATCAATCTGACAGCTATTACCGAGGAAAGCGAAGTCTATCTGAAGCATTTCTACGATTCTGTCGCTCCAATCCTGCAAGGCCATATTCAGAACGAACCTCTTCGGCTTTTAGATATTGGAGCTGGAGCTGGATTTCCTAGCCTACCTATGAAGATTATCTTTCCGCAACTAGATGTTACCATCATTGATTCTCTTAATAAACGAATTAACTTTTTACATTTGCTTGCCGAAGAACTAGAGCTCGAAGGTGTTCATTTCTATCATGGTCGTGCAGAAGACTTTGCACAAGATAAGAACTTCCGTGCACAATTTGACCTTGTCACAGCACGCGCAGTTGCCCGCATGCAGATTCTTTCTGAATTGACTATCCCTTATTTGAAGCTCAACGGAAAATTAATCGCACTCAAGGCGTCCAGCGCAGAAGATGAATTGACCCAGGCAAAAAATGCACTCAATCTCCTCTTCGCAAAAGTCATCGAAAACCACGACTATACTCTTCCAAATGGCGACCCTCGAACATTGACCATCGTCGAAAAGAAAAAGGAAACTCCAAATAAGTTTCCACGCAAAGCTGGTATGCCAAATAAAAGACCTCTTTAAACATAAGAAAAGCGAGTTTCACTAAGAAACCCGCTCTTTTATTATCCAATTTTTGTAATATTGGTTGCTTGAAGACCACGTTGGCCTTGCTCTACTTCAAATGTCACTTTCTGACCATCTTCCAGCGACTTAAAACCATCTGATTGAATTTCAGAAAAGTGTGCAAATACATCTGGACCGTTTTCTTGAGCAATAAAACCAAATCCCTTTTCTGCATTAAACCATTTAACTGTACCTTGTACCATTTGTGTTACCTCTTTTTATTTATTTGTAAAACTTATCAAGAGGAAAAACAAAAGATGAAACTGATACTTAAACTCTAAATTTATTTACATTCCCTACTGTAACAGTATATTTCCTATATGTCAACGATAAAGGGTTGATAAGCCCAATAAACTCAATAATCATCGCCACGGATTATAGAATCGACCCTGATTAACAAAAAATAGATAGATTGTCACCACTACTAGAGCAAGAATAAATAGCAAGACAGCGTAATCTATTCTCTGTAGAGGCTGTTGGGTATACCATGTTCTTTTTTTATTTTTTCCGAAACGCCGCAATTCCATAGCCGTTGAAATCGTATCAATCCTCTCCAAGGAGCTGAAAATCAGAGGAATGACAAGGGATAGATTCCCTTTTATACGATCCATCAATTTTCCTTTCCTGGACAATTCCAAACCACGCGCTTCTTGAGACATTCGAATCGTATAAAACTCTTCTTGAATATCTGGAATATACCTCATGGTCAAACTGACTGCGTAAGCAACTTTGTAGGATACCCCAATTTGATTCAAGCTGGAAGCAAACTGGCTAGGATGAGTGGTCATGAGAAAGATAATCGCTAAAGGAACTGTACAAAAATACTTCAAGAGAAGATTTACCAGATAAAATGCTTGCTGACTCGTCAAGGAATAAACTCCCAGACCTGATAGCAAGGGAGTGTCTGCTCCGTAAAGTTCCACTCCATACCGTGGTGCAAACAAGTGAACCATCAGGGCATTCATTGCAGCAAAAATGATCGTCAGAATTAAAACAAGAGAGATTTCTTTATAACGAATCCCTGACATTTTGAACAAGGCTAGAGAAAATACTGCGATAAAAAGAATCAAGCGGGTATCATAAGTAATCATAGCAAGAATGGAAACTATGAGAAAAAAGAGTAATTTACTGACAGCCGATAAACTATGAATAAAGCCAGTTCCTGGATGGTAACCAATTAGTTTTTGTTGACTCATCTTCCTCTCCTTTCTTCCTGCATATAAAACGTGGTTAATTCTAAAGGATTAACTCCCAACCTCTCCGCCAAGTGAAAAATTGATGTTTCTTTTAAATTGGCTCGCTCAATCACCGTATCATCAGATAAAATTTCTGCTGGACTGGTATCTTCAATAATCTGCCCATCCACCACAACAACAGCTCTATCTGAATAATCTAGCATGAGTTGCATGTCATGGGTAATCATGACAATGGTGTGTCCTTGAGCATTTAATTGGTCCAAAAACTCCATCATTTCCCGATAATGTCGTTGATCTTGTCCTGCTGTTGGCTCATCTAGCAAAATAATTTCTGGATTGAGAACCAAGATAGATGCTATCGTTACCCGTTTTTTCTGCCCATACGAAAGTGCCGAAATCGGCCAATTACGAAACGGATACAGACCACATACCTTCAAAATATGGTGAACTCGGTGTTCGATTTCTTCTTCTATCACCCCTCGCATGCGCAAACCAAGGGCAACCTCATCAAAGATCATCGTTTGGCTAATCATTTGGTTGGGATTCTGAAGAACATAGCCAATCCGTTCTGCTCGCTCTTTAACAGAATCTTCTTTGATTGACTGCCCCTTCCAGAGAATCTCACCTTCACCCTGAATAAAACCACAAAGCACCTTGGCTAAAGTAGATTTCCCAGCACCATTTTTTCCAACAATAGCTAGACGTTCCCCCTTATGAATCGTCAGTTGAATGTCTGTAAGAACTTGTTTGTTAGGATAGGAAAAATGAAGATGCTTGACTTCTAACAAAGCCTCTTTCTCTCCATTTTCAAAGTGTAGAGTCGGTAGGGACGCTATATTCAAAGCCTCAATATCAATTTCCCAAACTGAGGAGAGGTGTTCTGCCTGCGCAATCGGATATCCTAAGGCGCGAAGAGTCGATAGATATAAGGGTTCACGGATGCCGTTTTCCTGTAACAATGAGGTACGTAATAAATCATCAGGTCCTCCATTGAACAAAATCCGACCGTCATTAATCAATACAACTCGGTCCACCTGACGATACAGTACGTCCTCTAAACGGTGTTCGATAATAATGGTTGTGGTCCCTTCTTGCTTGTGCAGACGGTCAATCAAATCAATCGTATCTTGGCCCGATTTGGGATCTAAATTAGCAAGTGGCTCATCAAACAACAAGATAGGACTCTCATCAATAAGAACTCCGCCCAGACTGACACGTTGCTTTTGACCTCCAGATAAATCTTGTGGTCGATGTGCCAGCAAATCAGTCAAAGACAGTCTTTCTGCCCAATCCCCTACTTTTTGCTTCATCACCACCTGGCTTTCCATGTCGTTTTCCAAAGCAAATGCTAGGTCCTCGGCAACTGATAAGCCAATGAATTGACCATCTGTGTCTTGAAGAACCGTTGATACGAGCAAGGACTTATCATAAACCGAAAGATTAAAAGCTTCCTGACCATCCAATAGTAAACTTCCGCTATGTTCTCCCTTGTAAATATTGGGAATAATACCATTAAGACATTGTCCAATCGTCGACTTTCCTGAACCAGATGGCCCAATAATCAGAACTTTCTCTCCCTGATAAATCGTTAACTGAATATCTTTTAAAGTGGGTTCCTGTTGCGCTTGGTATCTAAATGTAAAATCTTTAAACTCAATGATTTTTTTCATAGGACTATTATAGCGTAAATTGACTCTGAAAAAAAGGAAGAATCATCAGTTTCTCCCTTTTCAAATACCTTCATCCATGATTCTAGAGCAGATGAATTCTACCTTCTTACCTCACAATCACATTAAAATGATGCCCATCAAGGTCCGTAAAACTTGCTCCATAAAAGCCATGGGCATCTGTCGAGCGATCTGCAATTTGCCCACCATTTGCTTCAACACGCTCGATAAGTCTATCCACTTCTTCCCTACTCGCCACATTAAGCGAAATCAAGACTTCATCTCCTTCTCTTTTCTAATTGATAGGCTTCGTATAGAATGGACTGAAAAAATATAAAGAATTCTGATTGCACAAAAAAATTGCACTGATTTTTCAATGCAATTTTGGTATTACTAAGCATTTGCTGGAGTCAGAGTTTCCCCAATCGCTTCCAAGCGTTCTGCCCATTCTTGACGAGTCAAGCCGTTTTCAGAAATGTAACGGTTGCGCTCATGAGCACGACATTCAGCTGAACAGCCACGAACATACTTGTGCTCATTCTCTTCTGATGTTAAAATACGACGGTTACAGAATGGATTGCCACAGTTGACATAGCGCTCACATGGTGTGCCATCGAACCAGTCCTTACCAACGACAACTGGGTTAACATGGTTAACATCGACCGCGATACGCTCGTCAAAGACATACATCTTACCATCCCACAATTCGCCACGAACTTCTGGGTCTTTGCCATAGGTTGCGATACCACCGTGGAGCTGGCCGACATCCTTGTAGCCTTCACGAACCATCCAGCCTGAGAATTTCTCACAGCGAACACCACCAGTACAGTAAACAACTACGCGCTTGTCCATGAATTTCTCTTTGTTATCACGGACCCATTGTGGCAATTCACGGAAGTTGCGGATGTCTGGACGGATAGCACCACGGAAATGTCCAAGGTCGTACTCGTAGTCATTACGTGTATCCAAAACAACTGTATCTTCGTCCAAGAGAGCTTCTTTGAACTCTTTTGGTGACAAATAAGCACCTGTTGTTACAAGTGGGTCAATATCGTTGTCAAAGTCATTGTCTTCCAAACCAAGGTGAACAATTTCTTTTTTATAACGAACAAACATTTTCTTGAAAGCTTGCTCATTTTCTTCATCAATCTTAAACCACAAATCGCTGAACAATGGGTTTGCATGAACGTAGTCCATGTACTTTTGAGTTGTTTCATAGTCACCAGAAACAGTACCGTTGATTCCCTCATCAGCAATCAAAATACGTCCTTTGAGTCCGATAGACTTACAGAAAGCTAGATGCTCAGCAGCATAGGCTTCCGCATTTTCAATTGGGACATATTTATAATAAAGTAATACACGAATGTCTTTTGACATGATTTCTCCTTCTCAATCTTTGCAATAGATGATAAAACTCTGTCATTTCTAATAAATGATACCTTACGATTATATCGTTTAGCCCCTCAAAAGACAAAAATCTGAACTGAAAATTTAGAACCTCTATTCGCAGGTTCAGTGCTTATATGTAAAAAATACGGTAACATGGATGACATGCTACCGCATTTATTGAAGGTTCGCTATAACTTCTTAGTCGTCTAATTCTATTTTCAGCTGTCGGAGTTTTTCCAAGGTATCATGTCCGATAAGTTGGTCCACTTTTCGCTTATGGCGTCTAGCAATATTTTCCTTCCATTTATCTTCAATAGGATTATGTGGCTTCTCGATTTTCCTTTGCTCTTTGATTGCTCTTGCCTCCTGCCACTCCACTCCTTCAATAACTTCTTCCCAATAGCTGGCAATGGCAGAGCAGAGATAGAGTTGGACCTTATTCAACCAGTGTCCAAAAAAAGTTTGCGGAGCACTTTCCTCCACTAGCCGATAGGTCCTTTGGATTTCAATAAGTTGACTTTGATATTTTTCCCACTGGAGCATAGCTTTACTCGGCTTTTTTCGATAAAGTTGACGCTGTTTGATTAGAGCTATATACGGTGCAACAAAACGACTCGTCCGTATCTTGATAAAATTTCTGGAGGAGCGAATGGCCACCAGCATGCCTGAGGCCAATAGGCGTTCAACCTCCCTTGCCTGATGATCTGGAAAACGGTAATGGACTTGCCACCCCTCTTCTTCAACCACTAAGCGAATCTGCATCCTACCATTTTGCCAACTCGCCTCCACCTCTTGCTTTTCATCCCATAACTTTTGAAAAAAGAGAAGAAGGTAGTAGCCTTGCTTACTAAGTTCATACCAACTGTTCATGTGGTAAAGATAGGTCCGAATCGCTCCCTTCATATAAAATTCGCCATGGAAATCATAAAAAGTTGGCTGTTTATATGTAGATTGTGATGGGTGGTTACTAACTCGGAAAACCTTATAATAATAACTATTCCAAAGAATGCATCCATAAATTGATTTCGTCGTTTTCGATTGATAAAGACTTAAAACTTCCTCGTCAGGATTGAGTATAGAATGAATAATCGGTCCCAACTTTTCTTCTGTCCAGACCATACTTCTCCCCTTGAACACATGTTTTCGTTTGTTTTATATTATTATATCATATATGTATTTTTTTGTATTGAAAAACCCTAGAATCTTTTCTAGGGAAAATAAAAACTTAATCTTTAGACAAGCTACCTGTCTTCGTTTGAGATTTTGCGTAAACAGCCAAAAGGAGTGTCCCTGCAATAGCAACCGTAATACTGTTTACAATACCTGCTACAAGTCCCTGTGCAAAGACCTTATTCGCCGCCTCACTGTAGATAAGAATATCTAAAACTGGGGCAATGATTCCCCAAGCAATGAGGTTAGCTACTACTTGAAAAATATTGAAAGCAAAAATATCTTTTCCGTCAAAAATTCCTTCTTGAATACGCAGACGATTTCTAGCAAAACCTAACACCAAGCCAAAAACTGCTGAGGCTAGAACCCATGACCACCAAGGCGACCCACCTCGCAGCGCGTCTATAAAGGCATGACCAATAAGCCCTACAAAGAAACCAACAATTGGTCCAAAAACAATTGACAAGAGCGACTGAACTGCATACTGCAATTGAATGTAGGTATTTGGTACAAAGGTTGGAATACTAATCAGCAAACCAATAACCACAAAGAGGGCTGCGCCGATACCAGTAGCAACGACTGTTTTGATTGAATTATTTTTCATAACTATCTCCTAAAATTTCTTTAATTACTAATACGTTTGATTTCAATATGCCAGTTTTGACCTACACCGACATTATAAGCCTTGGCAAATGAGCCCTGATTAATCGCAACACCTACACGATAGAGGGAATTGATATAAATCAATGGCTGTCCGATACGTACATCCGCAAAAGACTTGCCATAGGTTACTTGGTTTTGATACACAAGCATGTCGTTATTGTATATGGTCACTTCAAAGCGATCTTCAAACTGCGGTTGCAAGGTGTAAAATTCTTCCCTCGTAATCGAGGTCCAAAGCGAGCCGAATCGAACATCTAGAATATCAATTGCACCTTTTACATAATCTGAACCAACTTCCGTTGGGACTGTTGGAATTTCCACAATCTTATCCACGCTTAATTCTGGACCAACTTCTTCAAAGCTAATGTGTCCAGAAGCCAATTTAGCTCCCGTATAGGCATAAACATCTCGACCATGGAAGGTGTACGAATGTTCTGTATTGGCACGGCGATTGGCCACCTCTGAAATTTCTCGAACCGCCTTTATCCCCACATATTTTTTGATGAAGGATAGCGTCCCATTATCTGGCGTTACAATATAGTGATTTTGTTCGGTCAAAGCCACTACACTCTTACGTTTTGAACCAACTCCTGGGTCAACAACCGAAACAAATGTTGTCCCCTCCGGCCAGTATTCGACCGTTTGAAAGAGGCGATATGAACCCTCAAAGATATTGTACGGAGTAATATCATGAGTTAGATGGTGAACAACTAAATCTCTCGATTCTTGGAGAGCAACACCAATCATCGCTGAAACTGCACCATCAACTAAACCAAAATCTGATTGTAAAACAAGTAAATTATTTGACATACATTCTCCTAATCTTATTACCGTTCTATGATAACAGAAAACCCGTGACCATTCAAATAGATATTTCCAAAGCCTGGCTATAGTTTTTCCTTATACCTCATCTGTCAAGCACTCTACTATCAGCCACCGAAAACTCCGCAAATTTTCCCATCGTACCTTCTTCGAACTTAAGATAAAATCCTCCACTCTCTAGTTCCAACCAACTATCGTCTTTGAGCAATTGGATACAAAGAAAACTGCCTAGCAGCAGTTCCAATCTCCAACCTTTTAGGACATCCTACGTGCAATGAGAATCGTCTGCCGACGATTTCTATTTCCAACCTTCTAATAAAAATGACTGTCCCCCGGAATTTCTAACCTTTTAATATAAAAAAAGTGCTACTAGCACTTTTTTTATATTAAAACCCATCTACATTCGTGTAGATTTTTTGGACGTCTTCGTCGTCTTCGAGGGCGTCGTAGAGTTTTTCAAATGTTGCGAGGTCATCGCCTTCAAGTGATACTTCTGATTGCGGGATCATTTCAAGTTCAGTGACGTTGAACTCTTGGATTCCTGATTCTTTAAGTGCCACGATGGCCTTGTGCAAATCAGTTGGGGCTGTGTAGACAGTGATTGTGCCGTCTTCTGCTTCTACGTCATCCACTTCGACATCTGCTTCTAAAAGCAATTCGAAGATCGCATCTGCATCATCACCAGCAAAGACAACCACACCTTTTTTATCAAACATGAATGATACAGAACCAGATGCACCCATGTTACCGCCGTTTTTACCAAAGGCAGAGCGAACATTGGCTGCGGTACGGTTTACATTTGATGTCAAAGTATCAACGATAATCATAGAACCATTTGGCCCAAAACCTTCGTAACGACCTTCCACGAAGGTTTCGTCTGTGTTTCCTTTTGCCTTGTCAATGGCCTTGTCAATGATGTGTTTTGGAACCTGCGCTTGCTTAGCACGGTCGATAACAAATTTCAGCGCTGAGTTTGTTTCTGGATCTGGGTCACCCTTTTTCGCTGCTACATAGATTTCAACACCAAATTTAGCGTAAACTTTTGAGTTAGCACCGTCTTTTGCGGTTTTCTTGGCTACAATATTGGCCCATTTACGTCCCATGGGGAACCTCCTACATTTTATAAAATCGCTTTATTATACCATAAATGGCAAGGATTGAGAAGATTTTAAAAACAAAAGACAAGCTCACATGAACTTGTCTTTTACTTTTTACAACTCTACTATCGCAACTTGGCTATCTTGACTGACCTGTCCAAGATTTCCAAGGCTGACAGATTTGATTTCAGCAGTATTTGTGAAGGCAACAACGATGGTTGTTTCACGTCCTGCTGAGCGAATGGCATCCAGATCTGCGACAAGGAGCAAGTCTCCTGCTTCAACGCGTTGACCATCTGTTACCTTAGCTGAGAATGGAGCACCGTTTAGCGCAACTGTATCTAGGCCGACGTGCACCAAGACTTCTACACCCTTGTCAGACAAAATACCGACAGCGTGTTTGGTTGGGAAGACACTGGTTACGATACCTGAAACTGGTGCGTAAACATTGCCGGAGCTAGGCTCAACTGCATAACCGTCACCCATCATTTTTTGTGAGAAGACCGGATCTTTCACTTCTGTGATGGCAATGGCTTGCCCTTCAGCAACAGAGTAAACTGTCTCCGTCACACCTTTGAACTGAGTCTCAGGAGCAACTTCTTCTGTCGCAACAATTTCCGTACGAGGAATAGCTACGCCTGATTCTAGCAAGTCTTGAATGTCTGATTTGAGAACATCTGCTTTTGGTCCGTAGACTGCTTGAACACCTGAGTCTTTGATAATCAAGCCCATAGCACCAGCCTGTTTCCAAGCATTTTCATCTCCAACCTGTGCCACATCTTTAACACTAACGCGAAGGCGAGTCATACAAGCATCCACATCTGCGATATTATCACGACCACCAAGCAAGTTGATGATTTGAACCACTTGTGAATTGGCATCCGCAGTATCTACGTTTGAGTTTGAAACCACATCTGTTGTTTCTGTATCATAGTTACCATTGCGTCCAGCTGTTGCTAGATTGAATTTCTTAATCATAAAGTCGGCAATGAAGTACATACCAACTGCAAAGAGGGCTGTTACCCAAATGAAGTTAACTACATCCATACCGATACCGGCTTTAATCGCCATCGGTGTACGTGTAAGGAATTCGATATTACCAAATGAGTGCATACGCAAGTTGACAACGTCAGCCATGGCAAAAGCCGCACCTTGTACAAAAGCATAAACGACATAGAGTGGCATTGCTGCAAACATGAACATAAACTCAATTGGTTCTGTTACACCTGTCAAGAATACGGCAAGTGCTGAAGAAATAAACATACCTTTGTACTTATGTTTTTTATCTTCATCCACATTGCGGTACATAGCGTAAGTCAATCCCATCAAAATCCCTGATGAACCAATCATTTGACCAACTTTGAAACGGGCTGGAGTAATGTTTGCAAGAAGGTCATTGTACTGAGCCATATCACCAGCGTCTTTGAGGTTGATCAAGTCTGTAATCCAAGCCAACCAGAGCGGATCTTGTCCAAATACTTGTGTACCTGCTTGTGCACCTGTCAAGATGTCATAGGTACCACCAAGTGACGTATAGTTCATTGGAATGGTCAACATGTGGTGAAGACCGAATGGAAGAAGCAAACGTTCCAAGGTACCATAAACAAAAGGTGCAAGAATTGGTGCTGTATCCTGTGAGCTTGCAATCCATTTACCAAAGCTGTTGATTCCTGTTTGAACAACTGGCCAAAAGATAGCTAATCCTAGCGCTACAAGAACTGAGCGATAGATAACCACAAATGGTACGAAGCGTTTACCGTTAAAGAAGGTCAAAACATCAGGTAATTTGCGGTAATTGTAGTATTTGTTATAGGTTGTTGCCCCTACAAAACCAGCGATGATACCAACGAAGACACCCATGTTCAGAGCAGGTTGACCCAAGATATTGACGAAGTAGCCTGAAACTGGAATCTCTGTTCCAAAAACAGTGGTTACGGTTGCCGCTGCATCTGCAAGCATGTCAGTCGTCACACCAAAGAAGTGACCAGTAATCAAGTTAATCAAGATAAAAGCAAGACCTGCCGAGAAAGCACCGCCAGCTTTTTCCTTAGCCCAGCTACCACCGATAGCCAAGGCAAAGAGCAAGTGAAGGTTTCCGATAATCCCCCAACCGATTTGGGCGATAATATTCCCAATACGAATCAAGAGTTCTGATTCTGGGCTGATTAGTGGAATAGAGTTTCCGATAGAAACCATAAGACCTGCTGCAGGCATAACTGCAATCACGACCATTAAACACTTACCGAATTTTTGCCAAAATTCGAAACTAAGAAATTTTTTCATTTTTTCTCCTTTATTTTTTGGCTCTGTGCCATTTTATACATTAATTTCAACTTCCACACCAAAATGGTCTGAAATAATCGGACGATTCTCTCCATTGAAAATCACTAAGCTGGATAAAACTTCCTTTTTCTGATTTAAGAAAATGTAATCCAATCGTTTTTCCTGACTGTGACCAGCCCAGCCATCGATAGCCTTTTCAACCGTAATCCCCTGGTCTTTTTCCATCGCTAGATTGTATGAATCATAAAGCCCTAGCTCTGTAATCGCTTCGTAGGCCTCTCGATCTGAGAAGGCATCGGTATTAAAATCTCCCATGAGAATCTTAAAACGTCTATTGCCAGTCCGTTCCACAATCGTACGAATGTTATCAAGCTGGTCTTCCTCTTCACTCCCCGGAAGATTGATGTGACAAGAATACAGGTCGATCAACTGGTCTTGATAGAAGACCGTCAAGCCCATAATTTTTCGTGATAGGATGGAATCAACAGATTTATTCTGACTACAATAAAATGGATCCACTTCATAAACTGGCAACTTGGTAAGAAAGGCAATCCCTTCTTCGTACTTATCGTAGCCGATATGTGAGTTGCTCCAATAATATGAATAGTCAAATTGTCCCAAGGCTCTTAATTTTTCTAATAAAATCAAGCCATAATTATCCGCCTTCAAGTCTTTCGTTACCAAATCAGCAGTTATGAGCTGATTGACTTCTTGAAGAGCGATGACATCATAAGCCTTTTCAGCTATTGTTTGGGCTAAAACATCTAGTTTTTCATCCTGCCTTTCTTCTAACCAGGCATGGACATTAATTGTTAGTAATTTCATTGCTCCCCCTCTCTCTGAAAATGCGTAACCGTTTTCTTTTTATATAAATAGTATAACGTAAACGTTTGCATTAGTCAATAACTTTTCCGTAATATTTTAAACTTTTACGTAAAAGTTGTGTGTTCTACTAAATAAAATAGATGTATTGCCCATTTCTGGCTCTTTTATGATACACTAATGGGTAGAAAGACAGGAAACTATGAGTAAGTATAAAAAAGTTTATCAAGATATTAAGAAAAAAATCGAAGAGCAGGTTTGGTCAACTGGACAGGCCCTACCGACAGAAAATGAATTAATGGAAGTGTATTCCTACTCCAAGGATACCATTCGCAAAGCCCTATCTCTTCTTGAAATGGATGGTTATATTCAAAAGAAACAGGGGAAATCTTCTATTGTTATCGAACATGGTCTAATGAAGGACCAGTATCTTTCTGAAATTAAAACAGCGGGCGAATTGAACAAAAAATCACAGCACCAAATTCAGACCCAACTTACTTCGCTTTATATTATTCAAGGCCAGAAAGATTTAATGTCAACTTTCGAAGTTGATGATAAGGTAGATTTCTATCGAGTGAGTCGGGTACGGACAATTGACGGTGAGCGATTGGAATATGACATTTCCTATTTTGACCGTAGGGTCGTCCCTTATCTCAGCAAAGAAATTGCCGAAAGCTCTATTTACCGCTACTTAGAAGAAGAACTCCATTTAACAATTTCTCATTCCAGACGTGAAATCTCCTTCCGTTTTGCAAACGAAGAAGAAAAACAATTGATGGACTTAGGAGACTATGATATGGTCGTCGTGGTCACTAGTATCACCTATCTTTCAAATGGTCAAGCTTTCCAGTATGGAACAATTAGTTACCGTCCAGACAAAGTTAGCTTTGTTTCTATGGCGAAACGCTAAAAGGAAACTTTCGATTTTTTCGACCAAGTATATAAAACTTCTAGAATTCTATAGTTATAAAAAGAATGTCTCCGCTTTTGCAGAGACATTCTTTGCATTTATATACTAAGGAGAGCACCAATAATGGTAAAAACTGGTAGTTTTTATTCTTCAACACATAGGAAGAATTGATCTGATAAGTTTTGGAGTGGTTCAATCAACTTTCCTACTAATTGTTGGAATTCAATTAGTTACTGTGCCAGATGTCTTGATTGTACTGTTCAATGGTACGGTCTGATGAGAAGAATCCAGCTTTGGCAATGTTGTGAACAACTTTCTTGTTCCATGAATCTTGTTCTTCGTAATCTGCAAAGACTTGTTCTTTTACTTCAATGTATTCAGCCAAGTCAATCAAGGTCATGAACCAGTCTTTCGAAATCAACTCATGGTGCAAACGGCCAAGACGTTCTTCGTTACCAAGTGCTTTTACCTCATCGCTAACGATAAAGTCAACTGCACGTTTGATATTGGCATCGCCATTGTAGTAGTCCGCAGATACATATCCAGCCTTATCGTACAAGTCGATGATGGTATCTGAATCTTTACCAAATGTATAGATGTTGTCCATACCAGCCAACTCAGCAATCTCAACGTTGGCACCGTCCATGGTACCAAGTGTCAATGCACCGTTCAACATGAATTTCATGTTACCAGTACCTGACGCTTCTTTAGAAGCCAATGAGATTTGTTCTGAAATATCTGTTGCAGGGATGAGTTTCTCAGCAACTGTCACATTGTAGTTTTCAACCAAATGAACATTGAGGTATTTATTTACTTCTGGGTCATTGTTGATCAACTCTGACAAGCAAAGAATCAAGTGAATGATGTCTTGTGCAATGATGTAGGCAGGTGCCGCTTTACCACCGAAGATAACAGTGATTTTACGTTTCGGAAGGTTACCATTCTTGATTTCAAGGTATTTGTGGATAACATACAAGGCATTCATTTGTTGGCGTTTGTACTCGTGGAAACGTTTGATTTGTGTATCGATGATAGAGTTTTCATCCAGCTCGATACCCTTATTGTCTTTCAAATAACGTTTGAGAGCCAACTTATTGTTGAACTTGATTTCAGCCAACTTGGCATGAACTTCCTTGTCATCAGCAAAGGCAAGCAATTTTTCAAGTTTAGTCGCATCTGTCAAGTACTCATCGCCAATCAATTCTTTGATGTAGTCAGCGAGGTCTTGGTTGGCAAATTCCAACCAACGGCGGAAAGTGATACCGTTTGTTTTATTGTTGAATTTTTCTGGGTAAAGCTCGTAGAAAGCTTTCAATTCAGAGTTTTTGAGGATTTCTGTGTGAAGCGCAGCTACACCGTTCACTGAGTTAGAGAAGTGGATATCCATGTGAGCCATGTGTACACGACCTGATTCATCAATGATTTGGACTGCTGGGTCTTTAATTTCTGCACGAATAAGGGCATCCAATTCTTTGATGATATCAACCAAGTGTGGCACCACTTCTTCAAGGAACTCAAGTGGCCATTTTTCAAGTGCTTCCGCCAAGATAGTGTGGTTTGTGTAACCAGTCATATTCTTAACGATGGCAACTGCTTCCGCAAATTCAATACCATGCTTTTCAGTCAAAAGACGGATCAACTCAGGAATCACCATTGATGGGTGAGTATCGTTGATTTGCACATAAGCGTAATCAGCCAAGTCATGCAAGTTTGAACCGCGCTCAATTGCTTCATCAATCAAAAGTTGAGCCGCATTTGATACCATGAAATATTGTTGGTAGATACGGAGCAATTCACCATTCTTATCAGAATCATCTGGGTACAAGAAGAGTGTCAAGTTTTCTTTAATATCAGTCTTGTCAAATGAAATACCGTCTGTAATCAAGTCATAGTTTACTGACTCAATATCAAACAAATTGAGGTAGTTCTTAGTCTCTTTTTTATAGCCAAGAATATCAAGACGATCCAATTTTGATTTCAAAGTGAAGTTTTTGAATGGAACATCATAGCTGATAGTTGTTGGAATCAACCAAGAATCATTTTCAATCCAGAAGTTTGGCTCTGCTTCTTGCTCATTTTTCTTAAATACTTGACGGAAAAGACCACAGTGGTAGTTCAGACCAACACCTTCACCGTTGATTGCAAGTGTTGACATAGAATCAACGAAACATGAAGCCAGACGTCCCAAACCACCGTTACCAAGTGATGGTTCTGGTTCAACATCTTCAACTTGCGCCAATGATTTACCAGCTGCTGCCAATTCTGCTTGAACGTCTTTGTACACACCCAAGTTAATCAAGTTGTTTGACAAGAGTTTACCGATAAGGAACTCAGCTGAGATATAGTAAACTTTACGTTTTCCTGTGTTTTTTGGTTTTGAAGCTGCAGCTTCTTTTACGTAGTTCAACAGTTGAAGATAGATTTCTTCATTTGTCAAATCAGCTAATTTCTTCGAAGTATTTGTTTCTGCAAATGTTGTAAATTTAGTCATGGTTTTCATTTCCTCGTTGGTATAGTAATGTCATTTTTGTCAAGAAGTCTTTGCGTTCTTGGGTCAAGTCTTCAGCTTTCATGCGCCATTCCCAGTTTCCACCGATAGTTGACGGCATATTCATTCGACTTTCTTCACCCAAGTCTAGGACGTCTTGCATGGTTGCAATAGCTGTATCACTCACTGTTGCAAACAGCATACGGAGCATAGCTTGGCTAACTTTTTCAATCGGCTTACGGTTGCTGTAGGCGTCCACGTATTCTTGTTGTTCTGGATCAAGATTGTTGTACCAGCCATTGACAACCTCATTATCGTGAGTTCCAGTGTAGGCAACTGAATTTGGAATGCAACGGTGTGGAGCATCGATACTCTTACCTGTTACATCAAAGAAACCAAATTCTAAGATTTTCATGCCTGGATAGCCACAATCCGCAAGCAATTTGCGAGCTTTAGCGTCAATGTTTCCAAGGTCTTCTGCAATGATTGGAAGGTCTCCAAGTGTTTCTTTGACAGCCTTGAAGAGATTGTAGCCAGGACCTGGTTCCCAGGTACCAACCTTAGCTACTTCTGCCTTACCATCAACTTGCCAGAAGTCTGAGAAACCTTTGAAATGGTCAATCCGAAGGACATCATAAAGTTTGAAACTTTCATGGATACGATAAATCCACCAGTTATAGCCTGTTTTTTCATGTTCTGGCCAATCGTAAATAGGATTTCCCCATAATTGACCATCTGCCGAGAAGTTATCAGCTGGTACACCTGCTACATAAAGCGGCTTGCGTTCACTGTCCAATTTGAATAGTTGGGGTTTTGTCCACACTTCAACGCTATCAGCAGAAACATAGATTGGCATGTCTCCGATGATTTTGATGTGGTGTTTGTTGGCATATTCTTTCAATTGTTTCCATTGGCTGAAGAAGAAATACTGTGTGACTTTGTAGTAGTCGATTTGATTTGCCAATTCTAAGCGGTACTTATCAAGAGCTTCCTCGTTGCGAGCTACAACTTTTTTATCTTCCCATTCTTGGAGAGCTTTATTACCAAAGTATTCCTTGATAGCCATGAACTCAGCATAATCTGTCAACCAAGATGAGTTAGCCTTTTCAAACTCTAGAAAAGCAGCTTTCTTCTTATCATCTTGTAAAAATGCTTGAACTGCCTTCTCCAAAATTGGTCGACGAACTTGATAGATAAGAGCATAGTCTACTTTTTCAGGATTATCTCCAAAATTTACATCTTGGAAATCTTCTGTTGCCAATAAGCCATCTTCAACCAAGAGGTCAAAGTCTATCAAGTGTGTATTTCCTGCAATAGCAGAGAAAGACTGGTAAGGAGAATCTCCATAGCTTGTAGTTGTTAGTGGTAAAATCTGCCAGTAGGTTTGCTTGGTTTCCACCAAGAAATCTACAAAATCATAGGCAGACTGTCCAAAAGTACCAATACCAAACTTACCTGGAAGTGAGGTAATATGCATCAAAATTCCACTGGTACGATTTGTCATAAAAACGTTTTCCTTTCTGTCGGTTACGAATATAGTTTAACGCAAACGTTTGCACTTGTCAAGGATTTTATAAAAAAAGTTTTAATGTGCTCTAGGAAGCCTATTTTATAGCATTTGTTAGCGAATAACAAAAAAGAAAAATCAGATATTTCTATCCGATTTTTCAAATTCTTCACTATTTTTAAGCAAAGCTTTGCTCTTTTATTTGGATGCTTCCATCAACCACATCCGCTTCCAGATATTTGACATCAACATGATCCAAATAGTAATCTGTTACCTTATCACGAATCTGATTTTCAATCACACGGCGCAGAGGACGGGCTCCCATGGCCTTGTCATAGCCTTCTTCCATCAAGAATTCTTTGGCAGCTTCCGTTACCATTAATTGGATGCCTTTCTTCGCCAGGGTATTATTGACCTGGGTCAAGAGTAATTCTACAATGGCTTTGAGATCATCTTTATCCAAGTGCTTGAATTCGATAACTGCGTTAAAACGATTAAGGAACTCCGGACGGAAGAATGGCGCGATGCGGTCCATGATATCTTGATTTTCTTCACCTTCTGCCATTCCATAACCAAAACCAGCATTAGAAGTCGCGATAATAATGGTATTTTTAAAGTTAACTTGGTTGCCCTGTCCATCAGTCAAATGCCCATCATCTAGTACTTGCAAGAGAAGGGTAATCACTTGTGGGTCTGCCTTTTCAATCTCATCCAAGAGGACAATGGAGTACGGATTGCGGCGGACGCGCTCGGTAAGAGTATGGGAATTGTCATCGTAGCCAATGTAGCCAGCTGTGGTACCGATTAATTTGGAAACGGCTGTCCGATCGCTGTATTCCGACATATCCAAACGAATAATGGCATCCTTGTTACCAAACAAGTCTAGCGCTAACTGTTTTGCCAACTCTGTCTTACCCACACCTGTCGGACCGACAAAGAGGAAGGAACCAATCGGACGGTTGCCGTCATCAAAACCTGCTCGATTACGACGAATGGCACGAGACACTGCTTCCACCGCATCGTCTTGACCGATAACGTTAGCTGCCAGACGATTTTTCAATTCCTTGAGTCGTTCAATGTCAGAAGCTCCCATTTGTGAGACTGGAATTCCTGTCATCCGCTCAACCGCCTGAGCCACATCATTAACGGTCGCCACCACTTTCTGTTGCTCCGTATGATTATCAATCTGTTTTTGTAGCTTATCAATACGGACTTTTTCATTCAAGGCTTTTTCATAATCCTCTTTCTCAGCCGCTTCCAACTGCAACTGTTTTGCCTCAGCCATTTCTGCTTCTAAGGTCTGAATATCTGTCACAGGATGTTGTGCAGCCAAATGTGCAGCGGTCACATCGACCAGGTCAATAGCCTTATCAGGCAAGCTACGTTGTGGAATATATTGGACAGAATAATCAACCGCAGCTCTCAAAACCTCATCTGGCAATTCAATATTGTGGTGGGCTTCATAAAGCGGCTTGATTCCTTTCAAAATCTGGTAGGTGTCTTCTGCGGACGGAGCATTAACCTTGACTTCATTGAAACGACGAGCCAGAGCGGCGTTCTTGTGAATGGTATTGCGGTATTCGTCCTGCGTAGTGGCACCGATAACCGTCAATTCCCCACGGGATAAAGCTGGTTTGAGAATATCCGCTAACCCCTTGGAACCTGAGTCTCCGCCAGTGCTACCAGCTCCCAAAATCTGATGAATTTCATCAAAGAAGAGAATGATATTTCCAGATTTTTTGACTTCATCCACAAGATTCTGCACATTTTCCTCAAAAGCACCACGATACTGAGTCCCAGCTTCCAAGCCTGAAATGTCGATGGAGATGATTTCCTTGTTCTTAATGGCTGCTGGCACATCACCATTGACAATGGCTTGAGCCAAGCCTTCTACTACCGCTGTCTTTCCGACACCAGCATCACCGACCAAAACAGGATTATTTTTCGTACGGCGAGCTAGGATTTCAGAGGTTTCTTGGATTTCCTTGTTTCGTCCAATGACTGGATCCAACTTACCTTCACGCGCATCTTGTGTCAAATTGCGACCAAGTTTTGCAAGAATTCCGTCTGACTTTATCTGACCTTTGGCCTGTGTTTGAGCCACTTCTTCTGTCTGTGGCAAGCGACCAGTCTGACGGTACATAGCGAATTCTTCTGGTGTCACTTCACGTCCATTGATAGAATAACGGCGACGTTCTGTGCTGTAGCCACCCATGTTGCCCATGAGTTGATTGAAAATATCGTCCATATTGTTAAAGTTATTGAAATTGTTGTTCATAGTTTTTACCTCATTTAAGTTTTATTTGCTTTTGACTTTTACTGACCTTTGTTTTAAAAAAATTGATATAGTCTTTTAGTTTGCTTTTAGTACTAGGCAACGAGCTGAAGGCAGTACTGAAGTACGGCAAAGCGAGTTAACGCAGTAATAAAAGATAAACTAAATGACGCTAATAGGGTATAATCCTGTCTTTCATCCCAACCTCCTTAGAAGTTTGTCTTTTACTGACCATTTAGTCAATTTGTCGGTCAAACTTTTTAGTTTGACCTAAACTGACCTTTTGTTCAAAGAATTCGTAAGGTCCTTTACCTTACGAATCTTATTCTACACCATTGGTCAGCAAAAGTCAATAGTTTTGTTTGACCTTTTTTGACTTTTTATAGTCGAATGAATTAGCTTTCAGACAAGGAAATGAGGCGCAGGCTATACTAAAGTATGGCAAGGTGAAAGTGACGATGTATCAAAGTTAATTCAAATGACTAAAAAAATCTACCTGACGGTAGATTTGGTAGCTACTAGATGATAATCCCTTCCAAATGATCCAGTTCATGCTGGACAATCTGGGCTTGGAAATCTGTCAGCTTTAGGCTCTGCTTTTTCCATGAAGCATCAAAAAACTCCACTTCAATCTCCTGATAGCGTGTCGTCGGGCGGGTACCTTCCAGCGACAGACAGCCTTCCTCTGTCTGATAGGGCTTGGCCTTGCTGATGAGGACGGGATTATACATGATCAGGTTGGTGAAGCCCATGTTGACGATGATAATCCGCTTTTTGACGCCAATCATGTTGGCCGCCATGCCCACACAAGCGTGAGCATTGGCTGCTAAAGTGTCCTGCAAATCCTGACCGACCTGCACATCTAGCTGAGTCGCAGGCTCAGACTTCTGCTGCAGGAAGAAAATATCTTTCATAATAGGTTGAATCATGGGGTGGCTCCTATCTGATACTGTTTTCCTATCTGATACTGTTTATAGAAAACAAACTCCTTTTCTGTTGAATCAAATCCTAATTTGTAACAGTATTTATCGCTAAAGTTTTTAGCGATAAAATTTTTATCGCAAAAGTTTAAAAAGTCAATCAAATAAAATACCTCGAATGCATTCTTGAAATAATCCTCTGACTCTGTTTGAAAACTATCGTGTAAATCTTCAAGTATAGCTATGACAGTATCCAGCCCCACAATATCTCCTGTGATAAGATAGCAAACACTTTCTAATGCTTTTTGTAAATCCTCCAAACTGTTCAAAATTTCGAGCAATTTCTCCTGCTCTATTTCTATATACTCAAACCATACTATACACTTTATCCCTTCTAATCTTTTAACCAACTGAGGTATTTCTCTTAAATTTATCAGTCCTCTCTTACAACGAAACATGAATAGATGTAAGATAAAATTTTGAATAAACAATTTATCACTATATTTTTTAGATAAGAGCTCAACAATCCTTTCCTGACTCGGAATAGTTGTCACAACCGGCTTAAACTTCCCTTCAATAATCTGTTGATAGGTATTCCCCATATCTTCCTTATTCATCAAGACAAGTATTTTTTGATTACGGTGGTTAGCAAGGTGGTCTATAAAACCAAGAAGATCGTTATAATCCTCAGGACTATCCGTGTATTCTTCCTTGCTATCTCCTTTCTTTTCACTATAAGTAACACGTTCCAAATCATCGAAAATAATAAGAGAATATTTTTTCATCAAGTCTAGACCCAGAATTTTATAAGACCATTTGACTAGACTACTGACAACAGGAATATGGTCTAAACTCCCAAAGGTTGAATGTTGCTCAATCTCATCAATCAGTACCTTCTCCGCCTGTTCCCTGGTCCGAATACCAAAACAGGAGATATAGTAAATTTCACGCGGTTTGTAGAATTGATTTTCAAAGAAGGTACGAATAAAGTGGGTCTTCCCGCTTCCCCACGCACCATTCAGCCAAAAGATATTCCTTCCCCGTTCTTCCTTTCGATCCAAAAAAGAAACCAATTCCCCTTGAAAAGGGAAGTCATATTCAGGATATGCATCTTCATCTAACAAAGAATAGCCGATAAAGTAATACCGTCGCAAAATGGAAAAAATACTCTTCATAAGGAAAAGTAAAAAGGTGAAGACTAATAAAAAAGCCAGTCTATTCGCATAAAACCAGTATATACAGGAAAAATTCATTAAATAGTTACTAACTGGTCTGAGAATTTCCTTCACCAGCTCTTCTCGCAAAAGAAAATAGGCAATCCACCCCAAAGCCAAACCTTGCTTATATCTTCGGACAAACCATCTCTCCCCACTCCAATCCACTCGTCGTACAGACTTTGTGGCGAGTTCTTTTAACTTCTTATATATTTTTTCCTTCATAACTTCCTCCTCAGTTTAGTATACCAAAAAAAGCCTAGTTCTCACTAGACTTCTTTCGTTTATTCTTTGCAATAAATCGCAATAGCTTGACTGACAAAGGCTGCTGTGCCTGGTCCACCTGCTCGGTCAATGTTGGCTGAAAATCGTTCATCTTCAACATACATAAGACCTAGATTTTGTAAGATTTCCTTGGTGCAGGTGTAGAAATTTTCCGTGATATAGGCCTGCAAGTTGGCTACCTGAGCCTGTACATCTGGATGATCGGCTTCCAAGCTCTGCATTTTTCCAAAAACTTCAAAAATAGCCTGCATCTCTCGGGCAAAGACTCTGTCCTTGCTGGCATCGTAGCGTACTTCAAACTCGGCATAGGCTGCGGTCTGTCCCCAGCGTTCCTTTGCCTCCGCCTTGTAGGCGTCTAGTTGACTGCTGTCAAATGCGTGAAAATCCATGACTTCTCCTCCTTTTTCTGTGAGCAATCTGGCGTGATTGATGATGCGGTCCAACCGTTCCCTTTTGAACTCTAAAAGGCTGATATGGTCCCGCAAGACCTGCTGACGATTGACTTCCGTCACATCCAGAAGCTGCTGAATATCTTTGAGAGGAAAATCCAATTCTCGAAATAATAGAATTTCTTGCAGACGAGCCAAATTCTCCTGATTATAGTAGCGATAACCATTTTCAGCCACAAATGCTGGTTTTAGCAAACCAATCTGATCATAGTGGTGCAAGGTCCTCACCGTCAATCCTGTCAACCGACTGACCTGCTTAACTGTCCAATTTTCGTTCATAGAAATCTCCTCTCTATGCCCAGTATAAGGGATAACGTAAGGTGAGAGTCAAGGGAAATACTACATTTTCTTCAACCGATTATCCACAATAGCAATCTTATTTTCCTGGCACCATTCCAGTACAAGTTCTTTGTAACATTGTGTCTCAAAGGCATACCATTCTTCAAAACGGTCACATCTCTCTAACTCATTCTTAAAACGTCTAAAAGCACCGCGCCCTCGAATAGCTCGAGATAGACGGCCAGACAAGTCTCCATCAGTCAAATCAGAAATATAGAGTTCCATAAATGTGTAAGGGTTGAAGTCATAATAAGTCGGTAGACCTACAAATCTTCCAGCTACATCCTCCTCAATCTCCTCTTCTAAACCATCACGGGATTCAATTCTGAACTCCCCAACAGACAGATAGACCAATTCGTCTATGTGACTATCATAATAGTACCTATCACCTTGACTAATCATCTGCAACGAATCAACCACATCTTGAAACGAAACTGCCATATCCTACCACCTCACTGCATCTAATTCCTCTATCATGGCTTTGCGTCGCGGATACTGGACTTTCCACGAGGTGCGAAGACTTGCACTCACCACTTTTCCATCAGGTAAACCTGCAATTTTTACTAAATACCCTGCCAACTGACGATAGCGGCTTCGACTACTAGCCACATCCATCTGCTGACAAAGAGCTTGAGCGTAGGCATCTCGTAATTGCTCGGGTAGTTTCTCTGATAAATAGTCTTCAAATCGATCCAAATTTTCTAAGAACCAGTAACTTGCTGTAATGCGGTCCAATAATTCCTGCGGTCGGTCTGCCAATTGCAACAATTTCAACTGCTGCGACTGGAAACGACCATCCTCCAACAAATCATCTAAGTAGCTCTGCCATTCTTCCCTAGAAACATAGTCCCGTAACTCCTCTATCAACTCCAAATCTGTATCACCAACTGAAAAAATCATCTCCAGTAGTTCTTCTCTGACCTTGTCATCCTGCCCTTGAGAACGATAGATGTCCCGTAGCTGCTGGCTGTAATCCGACACCAGTCCCCTATACTGGGCATCCAATCGCTTACTTTCCTGCAAGAGATGGACTGCCCGATCTAGCTGCTGATTTGCTACAGCCTGGGTAATAGACAATTTACGAAGTTCAGCCACCTCCCAATGATTAGCCTGGAAGGTCAGCAAGTCTGCCTCACTAGAGCCCAACTGAACCAACAACCTGTAACAGAGCAAGGCAAATCGATCGCGACGGAATTTCCATGACCAAGAGGACTTGTCTCCTTCTTCTATCGCCTGCAAGACCGCTTGAAAATAGGTCAATTTCTGCTCAAGGAAGGTTTCTTCTTGAAACTCCATTTCCACAAATTCCATGAGAAGATCCTCTGCAACCTCATAGCCACTTAGCTGTCCTAAGCACCAGTCTAGTAATTCTTGGGCAATCTTATCCGGAGCCACAGTCAATAAATACTGCCAGTAGCCAGCAAGTCTATACAGCAGACTACCAGTCGTTCCATTGGAATCATCCAACTCCTGCTGGCAAATCTGATGATAGAAGGCATCTGATACAGCCAAGAAACTCTCATACTCACACCTATCCAGCAAAGGCTGGAGATACTGATGCATGGCCTTTTCTACGGCCCGCTCGTAATCCCTAGTCTGCCTATACTCGATATAGCCCGTACGCCTGTCCTCAAAAGGAAGCCCCAGGTCTCTGATTTCCTTTTTCACATTTTCCACTTGCTGTGAAGTTAACTGTGCAGAGAAACGCAGCTGAATTCGATTAGCCAGTTCCCTATCTTCTTGAGCTAATTCAAGAACAAAAGCCCGTAGCTGCTCAACTGTCAGCTTATCCAGGAGCTGGACAAGTGACTGTCCCTTCCTCTCAACAACTGGCTGACCCTCCAACTCAGAAATAGCAAACAAGACTGCAGCCATGTGCTTGCAGTGGTTCATCTCCTGAGCATGGGGACACTCACACCACATACCGACCAGCTGACCATGCTCCAAGTCAATATCCACCTGATAGACTTGACTACCAGAGACAAGGGCATAGTACCCCTCACCCACCTCTTGAAGCCCTTGAACAGCATCATCTAAAAACAAACTGTAGCCCCTATCTACAATGTGAGGCTTAAAATAATCCATCCAATTTTCCATGATTTATGTCCTTTGATTTTGCTACTTAAATTATACAAAAAAAATAGGAACGTTTTCAAGTCACCTACAAAAACTTCCTATTTTCTCTTTCTTCATCTCACTCAACCCTCACCGGCACTCGCCCGTAGGTCTGCTCTGCTATTGCGTCAGCGCCCAGTTGATAGACCGCATCTGCCTGCTGGGTCAGGCTGTCCCAGGGCTCTTTGCCGATCCGCGTCACCAAGTCCACCCGCTCCTTGACGGTCTTGAGATAGGCCTGGCCTCGAGCCGAAAAGCCTAGGACATGGACCGCATCTGGCAAGGGAGCTTCCACCGCATTGACTAAGATGTAGGTCAGCACCCGCCGCACCCGCGCCTTGGTGTAGCGCTTGGTCGCAACGGCATCCACTAACTCCTCCACGGTCGCTGCGCTCCCAATGGCAGAGCGGATACGACTGGCTAGTTCTTCGTTGACCTGAAAGACCTGACTGAGATCTCGGTGGGTCGCAATCTGGTAGCGGAGCAGGGGAAAATAATTTCTCCAGCTTACCTTGGTCGCCTCTTCAAAGAGACTGGCAGACGGTAAAAAGTCACGCACCAAGTCCAACTGGTCAGCACCCTTTCGGATAGCCGTCGCCGAGGCGTAGGTCGTTTCCACCTCTTCCGAATGAAAACCAGCCCCCTGCCGCTGAACAGGGATGAGCTGAATACCTGTTCCAGCCACCGCCTTAGCATAAGCCAGAGCCAGAATATGGTTGGGCGTGTCACCTGTGAAAGTCAGCCCAGCAAACTCCTGCCACATGGCCTGGGTCTTCTGTGGATAAGAGAGATTGTCTGGCAAGTTTTTCACAAAATTTTCCATCTCTTCCGTCTTATCCACATAAATATCCGCAATTTTCTGGTAATCCAGCATTTCTTCCGTACCGAAAACCAGTTTTTCCACACCTAGCTTGTGTAAAATGCTGATTGCTCCCTTGGCGAAATGGTCAGCCGACTGGACCGACACCAAAAAGGGCATCTCGACAACAAGATCTGCCCCGTGTTCCAAAGCCATCTGAGCCCGTGTCCACTTATCCACAATGGCTGGCTCACCCCGTTGCATAAAATTACCAGACATAACCACAATTTTCAAGCCTTCCGCCTGTTCCAGCAGGTATTTATGTCCCGTGTGAAAAGGATTGTATTCCGCTATTATCCCTGAAATCATGCCTTGACCGCCTTGAAAAACCACCGCTGGCTGGTTTCTGTCGGAGCTTGATTTTCAAAGTCCGCAAAGACTTCCACAGATGCAAAACCAGCTTCTTTCAATAATTCCACATAGGTTTCAATCGGATAGGTCCGCTCTTCATGCACTTCATCCCGACGGATAAACCGCTCCTCTTGACTGTCCTCATCTTTGACAAAGAAGGTTAATTCATGAACAATGGAATGCTCATGCTCTCCCTCATAGGTATCCCAGACAAAAGCAAAATCCTCGTAGTTTTCATGGTAGCTATAGCCTGCAAATACTTCCTCCATTTGATAGATGGAGTGAACGTCAAAAAGGAAAGTACCACCTTGATTGAGAACAGAGTGAACTCCTTCAAAGACCCGCAAAACGGCTTCTCGGTCCGACATATAGCACAGACTGTCCGAGTAACAGGTCACCGCATCGAAATTTCCAACACCTTCCAGAGCCATCATATCTGCCTGGGCCAATTCCATCATGACACCAGCAGCTTCTGCTTTTTTCTGGGCCAATTCCAACATTTCATAGGACAGGTCAAGCCCTGTCACCTCATAACCCTTTTGAGCAAAACGTACAGCCTGAATCCCTGTCCCACAGGCCAATTCTAAAATTGTCTTGGTGTCTTGCGGCAAGTTCCGCAAACTAAAATCTGTCCATTTATCATACAAGCTGTCATCCATGATTTCATCATAGACCGCCGCAAAGGTTTCATAAGTCGCCATATTTCCCATTTTTCCTTTCATAAAAAGGGAGCAGGAAAGAACTCCTCAAATCAAAAGAGTTCGTATTCCTGCCCCCGCACAGTTGATTAGGTCAGATTTGGAGTGGGAAGCACGAACAAAGCTGCCAATCAACCACTGCGCTGAGATGTTGACTCAAGTTTCGAATAGTACACCCAAATCAAAATCTGTTTTCATATTTTTTCAAAAAGTCTATCACTTCTAATTACATAATAGTGAACTCTCTTTGGTCACTTTCGAGTTTTAAGGTGACCAGTTGAAACAGTTCCCCAAACTGTTTCACTACTCCTCATCTAAAAAGTCTGCGACTTCCAGGAAGCTGCCTTCATGCCATAATTTTTCAAGGTTGTAGAGGTCACGCATTTCTTCTGAGAAGATATGAACGACAACGCCTCCAAGGTCCAAAAGGACCCAGCCACCGTTACTATCGCCTTCTACACGGCTACCCTTGATTCCAACTTCCGCTACCTTTTCACGGATGTTTTCCGCAATAGCCTCCAACTGGCGACTGTTCATGGAGCTGGCAATCACAAAGTAGTCTGTCAGGCTGGTCACGCCTTGAACATCAATTACAACAAGGTCCTCAGCTCGCTTGTCATCAGCAGCCTGGACCACAACTTTTACTAAATCTAGTTCTTTCATCTTATCCTCTAATTATATTTTCTAATCTATCTACCTGGGCAAAACTCCAGGACCAGATAGTTTCATATTGACCAATCAGTTCCTTTGCTGGAAGATCTGCTGTATAGGGAGTGGTAGTTCCATCTTTGATGACCGCCACGGTGTAGCCCAATTCAAAGGCCACCTTGATAGTTGTATCAATACAAAAATTAGTTGACATGCCCATGACAATCAATCGCTCAATCCCTTGCTCATCAAGATAGGCTTGCAAGTTCGTATCCTTGAAGGCAGAACTGTACCTCTTGTCAACAATCTTCTCGCCAACCAAAGGAGCTACTGCTGGATGGACGCCCCAACCATGACTGCCTGTGGCAAATTCCTCGTCATTTTGACGGACATAGATAATCTCTATACCCGCTTGACGAGCTTTTGTGAGGCTATCTTGCCAGAGGGCTAATCGCTCTTCAATGGCATAAGGTTTTTCCTCCACTAGAAGGTTTTGAATGTCAATGACTAACAATGCAGATTTCATAGCTTAACACCAGGCGTTTCCAAACGGAAGACCAATTCCCTTTCTTCTTCAACATCTAAGACAAAATCATTTTTCTCCAAGAGATGAGCCATCTTCTGATTGCCCTTAACATAAGCTGCAATCAAATGGTCGCAGACAGGATGTGATTGAGCCATTGCTATTACAACCTCCAAAGCCGCCTGACCATAGCCCTTCCCCTGAAATTCTTGGCCAATCATAAACCGCCAGAGCATATACTGCTGGATGTCCTCATCAATGTCAATCAGGGCAAAACCGACCACCTGTTCATCTGCCCAGATGGCATAGGGGAAAACATCGCCGTTTTCTCTGTAAAGCCAAGCGTCAGCGAGTGAACGCACGTTTGGAGCCACGAAGCCCTTGTCCTCCTCGGCTACTTTCAAGTCCAAGACAGCTTGATAGGAAATCTCATCCACAGGTTTTAATGCAAGCATCCCTACTCCTTCAAATAAGCAACATAGCCATTATAGGTTTCCAAGGTTTGTGGATAAATGGGAATTCCCTTCTTGGCTAAGTAAGTAATGGTTTGGGCAGTTTCATAGGCTACTGCCTTGTCCAAGGACTCTTTTGCGATACGACGCGCCTCGTCCACCCCAGGAAAATCCCGATTGGGTTCGATGTAGTCCGCCACATAGAGAACCTTGTCCAGCAAGGTCATCTGCCCAGCACCAATGGTGTGTCGTTGAATGGCTTGGAAAATTTCCTCATCTTCCAAACCAAAATCTTCTGCAATTTTATAGGCGCCAACCACACCGTGCCAGATGTTATTATCCCAGTTGAGCAGGTCCTTGTCCAAGTCATACCTGGCAATCAAGTCCAGAAAGACTTGGTCTTCCACTTCCTTGGCATAATCATGCAAAAGTGCTGCCAGACTGGCTTTTTTCGGATCACAGCCGTATCGATCTGCCAAGACAAGCGCCGCCTGCTCCACACCCAAGACATGTTGGAAGCGCGCTGGCTTCATGGCTACACGGATTTTCTCCAAAAGAGCCTGACGGTCAAATGTCAAATCTGCTGCAATCATTGGTACAGTCCTTTTTCTTCAATGTAGTCCAGAACTTCATGAGGCACCATAAAATTCGGCACCCGTCCTTGCTTGATAAAACTCCGCACCATGCTAGAGGAAATGTCCATCAAAGGCACATCTACCCAGATAACAGGATAGGAAGTCCCTGCCTTGTAACGAGGACGCTGGACACCAACAAACTGCACCAACTGGACCAATTCATCAATCCTATGCCATTTTGGAAGGTAGTCTACCATATCTGCACCGATGATAAAATAATAATCCGTATCAGGATTTTTTTCCTTCAGCAATTTCATGGTGTCGTAGGTATAGCTGACACCACGGCGTTCTAGTTCAATGGTTTCAATCCCCAAGCCCTCAATCCCTGCAATAGCCATCTTGAGCATGGAATAGCGATGGTACTCATCAATGGTTTCTTTTGTATCCACATGCGGCGGAAGAAATTCTGGCATGAGCAAGACTTCATCCAGCTTCAACTGTTGACGGACCTGGTCTGCCACAATCAAATGAGCATTGTGGACAGGGTTAAAATTCCCACCCAGAATACCCACTTGTTTGCGATTGGTTTCTTTCTTTTCAACCTCTAATTCAACCTTGGTAAAGGGTGTTAAGAGTTCAATAGCCATAGGCTCTCCTTCTTAGATTTCTTTGACCTGTTTGGAAATTTTACGGTTCTCTTTCTTGCTAGATTGTTTGAATAAAATCAAGATGCGACCGATTTTTTGGACCGTATCCACACCGATTTCTTCTTCCAAGATTTCAGCTACTTCGTGGATGTTTTCATCCGTATTTTGTAGCAAGGTCACCTTGATCAATTCACGCGCGTCCAGCGCCTGACGAACACTGGTTTTAATCTGGTCATTGAGACCATTTTTCCCAATCTGAATGATGGGTTTGAGACTGTGTGCCTGACTGTTCAAAAAGGCACGTTGTTTTGAAGTTAATGACATCTATTTTTCCTATGTTTCTATATTTATTGGCTAACAAATGTAACCAGGACTCACATCTAAATAATCGCCTTGCGGATCACCACATCCACACCCTTAGGCGCCCAGGCAGCAATCTTGGCCTTTTCATTGACACGAATCCAACCAAGACCTGAGAAGACCACATCCGTCTTTTCGTTGATGGTAAATTCATGACGAACCAACTCAGGAAATTCTTTCAATTCCTTGCTGGTTGGCGGCACTAAAAGTGAACCTGCATGTTTCTGGTAAAATTCACTAGCCCCCTGTAACTTAGTGCGGTGGAGCTGCAATTCATTGTCAAAGAAGGCCGTAAAGCCTTGGCGTTCACCAGCCACAAAGTCAAATCGTCCCAGACCAGCCAAGAACAAGGTTTGTTCTGGATTGAGCTGGTAGGTCTTTGGCTTGATTTCTTTCCGAGGGCTGATATACTTGAGGTTTTTAGCCGTCAAATAATGGGCCATCTGGTGACGATGGATAATCCCTGGCGTGTCATAAATGAATGAACCATCATCCAGAGGAATTTCAATCTTATCCAGCGTCGTTCCAGGGAAACGTGAAGTCGTAATGACATCTTTGTCCCCTGTGATTTCTTGGATAATAGCATTGATCAAGGTTGATTTGCCAACGTTGGTCACGCCGACCACATAGACATCCCGTCCCTTGCGGTGTTGTTCAATCTTTTCAATCAAGTCCTTGATAGCTTGCTTGTTTTGGGCTGAAGTCAAGACCACATCGACTGGTCGCATGCCAATTTCATGCGCCCGTTCAGTCAACCACTGAGTGACCTTGCCTGTCTTGACAGACTTGGGTAAAATGTCCTGCTTGTTGCCGACCAAAAGCACGTCATTTCCAGAAATAAAGCGAGGCAAACCTGGAATGACTGAACCATTGAAATCAAAAATATCAATGACATTAACCACCAAGGCATCGCTTTCTCCTACGCTATGGAGGAGTTTCAAGAAATCGTCATCCGAGATATTGACATCTGAAATCTCATTGTAATGGCGCAAACGGAAACAACGTTGGCAGTATAGTTGCCCTGTTTCCAGGCCTTTTTCTAGGGCTGATTGAGGTGTAAAACCAGCGACAGCCTTGTCTAGCGTCTGAATCTGGGCACCACAGCCGATACAAAATAATTCTTCCACTTACATCTCCCTCTTGTAGTCTATCGCTCCATATTTAGCGATGATTTTCTTCATGGTCCGTCGCTCACGCCAACGGTTGATCTGCGTATTGATAGAGTCCGTCTTTATCAAGGGTTTGACCAAGACAGACTTGAGACCTGCTCGCTTAGCAGCCCGAATGTCCGTCATCAACTGATCGCCAATCATGACCACTTCATGTGGCTGGACATCATAGCGTTTCAAAGCACGGTTAATCCCAAAGGTAAAAGGCTTGAGAGCGAAGGCTTCAAATTCAATCCCAAATTTTTCAACCGCCCGTTTGACACGTTCATATTTATTGTTTGAAACCACCACAACGGGAATGCCTGCGTCTCGCAAATCATGTAACCACTGGCGCATCTCTGGCGTTCCATCGGGATTGTTCCAAGCAATCAAGGTATTATCCAAGTCAACAAACACTACTTTGATGCCATGTTTTTTCAAGCTTTCGACGGTCACGTCATAAGCCTTTTCCAAGGCAAAATCCGGCATGTAATTTTCTAAACTCACTGTCGTCTCCAAAGTTTTTTATCAGATAATTATACCATTTTTCTAAGAAAAATGCGAATGGATAGCAGAAAACACTCGGATCAACCGAGTGCCTTCTGGAGGTAATCTAATGGTAGTTGTAAATTACATCTGCCCTTCTTCCAAAATCCAATCTTTCGGAATGAAAATCATATGGGTTAGCAACCAATCAATATCAAGAGTAAATTTTGAAAAAGCAAAACCGATTTGCTCTACTCCTGACTCATCCTCATCCAACCCCAAAATGGTAAGAGCATGTCCATAATTTGCATGACTATCATCGAATAGACGCCATGCGAGAGCGCGATAAATTAACTTCTTAGCATCATAGAGACTGTAACGCTGTCTGTACTCTGAAAATGATTGACAGTCCTTACCTTTGGGTTCAACTCCTTTGGTTTTAGCAATGGCAATCAAACTATCATAATTATGATAACGCAAAGTACTATTCAAGGATTGGGCTAAACGAACAGCATAGTCCAAAGCAAAATCACTCATCTCCACTGCTACAGTCCCCAACTGTTTACGCAATGGATTCAGAAGTGTTACGGCATATTGAGCCAACTCTTCTCTAATTTCTTTGTCTAAGTTCTCAATATCAGACAGGATAATTTCCCTATCTGCTTCCTGACCCTTGTAGACATTAAGCAACAGCCCCTGCTCGCCAAGTCTTTCCAATTCCGCATCGAAACCAGTTTTCTCAGCTTGTGCATACTCTAAAAGCTTCTCATAATATCCATCTGGCAATAGAATCTTATCTGAAATTTCGTGATTTCCAACCATCCCCATAGTCTCCTCCCCACGTGTTTATTTATACCATTATTGTAACAAGTTTATACATTTTTGTAAATATTTTCATATCACAAACCCTTTGTGCAATATGAACAAAAAGCACCCACTTAGGTACTTTCTAGGAGGGGTATGAAAAAGAATAAAAAGAGTATACTCCCTCTTCCTTAAATAAAGCTAATATAACCCCAGAAAAGTAAATAGTCTGCTGAGCCGTTTAGAGGCAGACCTGTCCTACCAAAACAATCTTGTCCCATGAACTTGGTCAATAGCTAGTTTTTCTAGTAAAACTGGCACATTTTCCACAGTCAATCCACCACCAATCAAGATTTCAATTTTACCTTGTGCATAGGCGACAATCTCCTGTAACCATTCCACCTTGTTCAAGGCAGACCCTGTCAGACTTCCACGCGTCAAAATCCGTGTCACTCCATGTTCTGCCAGCCAATCAAGAGCCTCAAATTGGCGTTCGCGAGTAATTTGGTCAAAAGCCATGTGAAAGACAATCTGACAGTCCTGCGAAACAGCAAACAGTCTTTCCAAGGCTGCTTCGTCCAACCAATTTTCCTCGGTTAACAAACCATAAACCAGACCATCTGAACCTAGTTCAATCGCTACTTTACAATCTTCAACCATCATTTCCACCTCAGCTTCATCGTAGCAAAAATCTCCACCTCGAGGGCGAATCATGGTCATGACTGTGGCTTCATTCTCATGAGCCAGTTGACAAACATGTTTGATCACTCCATAACTCGGCGTCGTCCCTCCGACTGCCAAATTATCACAGAGTTCAATCCGTTTAGCTCCTAGGGATAGGGCCTTCATCACACCTACATGATTTTCGGAACAAAATTCTTTAATCATCTTTATTCCTTTCAAGTTTTTTCTTTAGTATAACAAAAAAGAGTATATTAACCAATACTCTTTTGGGCAACCAATATATCTTTTAAAGAAATAAGTAAAACAGCAAGTAAAATCAACAACATTCCAACAAAATCAATTGCATAAAATTGCTCATTGACCAACCATACTGCAAAAAAGACAGATGCAATCGGCTCAATCGAGGCCAAAAGACTACCATTGACAGGACCAACCATACTGACGCCTTTAAGAAAGGCAGTATAGGCAAAAATCGTCCCGACTCCGACAATACCTAACAGCCCCAGGAAACTTCCACCATCAATAGGAAGACGATGCTGCCAAGTTTGCAAACCAAGCGTGACTACAAAACCACCCATTAACATCCCTAAACCAATCACCGTTATACTGCCGTATTGACGGATCAATTTACCTGGCAAAATAATATATAGCGCATAAGTAAAGGCTGAGAAGATTCCCCAGAACAAACCGATTGGAGTCACTGCCAATTCATCTAATTTGCCATGAGTCGCAATCAGAAAAGTTCCTGCTACGGCTAAGAGAATTGAAATCAACTCAATCCCTGATGGTTTTTCCCTATTTTTCAAACAGGTATAAGCCAAGACTAAGATAGGGCAAAGGTATTGTAAAACCGTAGCCGTTCCCGCATTGGTATGATAGATGGCTTGTAAATAAGCCATCTGGTTAAGAACCAGACCCAACATCGCAAAAACAAAAATTCCCAACAAGGCTTTTCTATTTTTCAATACTATCAGCAGCTGTTCTTTCGCTGTAGCATAAGCCAGGCCAACGAGAAAGAATCCCGATACCAACAAACGCAGGGAGGTAATCATATCTACTGAAACACCACGTGACATCAAGTACTGCCCACTCACTCCAGACAAGCCCCAGGCTATACCTGCTATTAATGTAATCAGTGTCCCCAATCTCTTTTCCGCCATCATATCTCCTTCTCACACTGTGAATACTTCCATTATACCAAAAGAGCAGGAAGGGAGGCAAAAAGACAGGTCCAACCTCACTAAGTTTGCGTCAACATCTCAGCGCAGTGGTTGATTGGCTTTAACAGTCTGGGAGACTGTTAAAGGTTGGAAATGGGATTTGCAGAGCAAATCTCAGCAGTTCGCGTTTCACGCTCCAAATCTGACCTCTACGACTGATGCGAACAAAGTTCGCTTCATTTCCAACCTCAAACTGTCTCCCAGACAGTTTGAGCTGTACGGGGTGGGAGTTCAAAAGGTCTGGGAGACCTTTTGAAGTGGGAGATACAAGCTGGCGGTAGTCAACTCTCATCATTCAAGGTCTGGGGATAGACTGTTTCAGCTCAACAACTGGAAATAAGGACTTGTTGACGAACTCTTTAGATTGGTCGAGTTCTGTCCCACTCCCACTCTTTCTTACATTTATGCTACTAAACCTACAAATTCTACGAATCGTAGAAAGGCTGCCTGTCCTTCTGGAGTTCGTTTGTAGACACCTGCATCTTCCAATACACGCGCGAAAATTTGTCCCACTGACTCACGAACAACTTGTTCGACGGTTTCTTCCGTCACATCTGGGTGAGCTGTTTTCAGGCTTTCCGCCCAAAGCTGATGATAATCAGCCACTTGACTATCTTGACCCAGTAAGAATTTTTCTACTTCAGCCAATTCTGCCTTTAAACGTGGGGGTAAAATCGCCAAGCCCATTACCTCAATTAAGCCGATATTTTCTTTCTTGATATGTTGCACATCTGGATGTGGATGATAGATGCCATCTGGAAACTCTTCTGAGGTCTGATTGTCGCGGAGAACCAAATCCAGCTCGTACAAATCTCCTCGTTTCCGAGCAATAGGGGTGATGGTATGATGGGGAGTTCCATCCGTCTCAGCCTTAATCTGAACGCTATCATCTGAGTAGCTCCGCCATTTTTCCAAAATCTTAGTCGCTAAACCAAGAAGCGATGCCTTATCTGCTGAACTCAAGCGAATCACCGACATGGGCCATTTGACAATGCCAGCAGATACGGACTCAAAGCCGTCAAAAACCAGCTGGCCTTCTATCGGTGCCTTTTCCATGGCAAAACTGTGCCGCCCACCCTGATAGTGATTGTGAGTCAAGATGGAGCCACCCGAGATTGGTAGGTCGGAGTTGGAGCCAACAAAATAGCCTGGCAACAAATCCAACAAATCCAAGAGTTGCTCAAATGTTCGCGGACTAATGACCATCGGCACATGTTCCTGATTTAGGAAAATAGCATGTTCATTGTAGTAAGCATAGGGCGAATACTGGAAGCCCCACTTTTCCTGACCAAGATCCAAGCGAATAATGCGGTGGTTGGCGCGTGCAGGGTGATTAATCCGACCCTGATAGCCCTCATTTTCCATACAGAGTAGACATTTGGGATAATTGCTCGCTTCAGCTTTCGTAGCCGCTGCAATAGACTTGGGATCCTTCTCAGGTTTAGACAGATTGATTGTGATTTCCAAATCCCCATACTCTGTCGAAACTTGATAATAGATATTTTTCGCAATTGCAGCCATCTTGATATAGTCATTGCGCTTGCTCAATTCATAGAAGTCGCCAATCGCTTGCTCTGGACTGTCCTGATAGGTCTGCCAAAAATCACGATTGACCTGACTCGGACTCGGTGTCATCAAATCCATCAAACAAGCCCCAACCATGTCCTGCTCTTCCAGCAATTCACCCACAAAACCAGTTCGAACTCCATAAGCCAATAGTTCATCTTTTAATTCAATCAAGTCCTCTAAATCTGTTTGAACAGTCAAAACCTGGTCTCCCACCAAAGCCAAGACTCGATTGCGCAGGTAAAGAGCATCCATTTCCTCAAAATCACTGTTGGCAATGACCTGCTCAACAAAACGATCCACCAATCCTGTCATCATTTCTCCAATCTATTATTTACAATAGTCTCTCAGTTTAAGAAAAGGCTAGGAAACAAGCCAATACCACTTCTCAACGTTCGTCGCATCCAGTCGAGCAACTGACATGTAAGTCACTTCTGTCAACCTAATAATGAAAGACTATAAGACGCGAGAGCCTCCAGCAATTTCCGCTACATAGAAGCTTGGTTCATAGCCAACAACCTCTGTATAGGTCTTACCAACATTTTCAGTAAAGGCATCAACCTTATCCTTATGGACAATAGCAATACCACAGCCACCGAAACCAGCTCCCGTCATCCGAGCACCAAGAACACCTTCTTGCTCCCAAGCTGTGTGAGCCAAGGTATCCAATTCCAAACCTGTCACTTCATAATCATGTTCCAAGGAAACATGAGAAGCATTGACCAAACGACCAAAGGTTGCCAAATCTCCTTCTTCCAAGGCCTTACGAGCCTGCAAGGTCCGTTGATTTTCCAAAACAGCATGGCGGGCACGCTTGATACGGTTTTCATCCTTAATCAAATAACTATATTGATCAAAGGTCCACTCATCCAATTCTCCCAGAGTTTGAATATTCAAGACTGCATTCAATTCTTCCACTGCTTTTTCACATTCCGCACGGCGCTCATTGTACTTAGAATCTGCCAGTTCACGACGTTTGTTGGTGTTCATGATGACAATCACATGGTCACCCAAATCCAGTGGCACCAATTCATACTCCAAGCTATTGGTATCCAGATAAATGGCACGCTGGTCTGCTCCCATACCGATAGCAAACTGGTCCATGATACCAGAATTGACACCGATAAAGTGATTTTCCGTTTGTTTCCCAATTTTTACCAAATCAAGGCGAGTCAATTCTAGACCATACAATTCTTCTGCGATGATGCCAATCAAGAGTTCCAGAGAAGCTGATGATGACAAGCCTGAACCATTTGGAATGTTACCGTAAACAAAGACTTCCATACCTGTATCAATGCTATGTCCTGCTTCTTTCAAGAACTTAAGAACACCTTTGGCATAGTTGGTCCAGTTGTCCGCCTTATCAAAGACCAGATTGTTCAAATCAACCTCAATAATACCTACTTCCTCGAAGTTAGCAGAATAGAAACGCAAAAGTTGATCTTCACGTTTGCGAGCAGCCCCGTATGTTCCCAAGGTAATGGCCGCAGGAAAAACATGACCACCGTTATAGTCAGTATGCTCACCAATCAAATTAATACGCCCTGGTGAGAAAAAAGTCGCATCCGCCTCTTGACCAAACACATCGAGAAAGGCTTGCTTGAGTTGTTCTTTATTCATAAGAACCTCCTTGATTTTGTAATCGTTTTCTTTTATTGTACAACTCAACAATTTAAAAGTCAATATTTTTACTAAATTTTTACTAATTTCGTTTTTTATGCTATACTAGAGACAAATAAACAGGAGAAAAACATGGTTACTATCAAAGAAATCGCCGAAAAAGCTCACCTTTCCTCTGCCACCATTTCTCGCGTTCTCAAGGGCGACCTGACCCTATCCGTCAGCCAAGAAACCCGCGACCGCATTTTCAACTTGGCACAGGACCTGGGCTACACCAAACACCTCAAAAAACAAGCACCCCAACAAAAAGGCACCATCGGTATTGTCCAATGGTACACCGAAAGCGAAGAGCTGGCTGACCTCTACTACTATTCCATCCGTGCCAGCATTGAGCAGACCGCCAGCCTTCTGGGCTATCAAATCATCCGCTCCTTCAACGACTTGACCAATCCCCTCCTTCAAGGATTGGACGGCATCATCGCAGTTGGTAAATTTTCTTCTGGGCAAATAGCAGAGCTGACTAACTTGTCTTCCAAGCTGATCTTTGTGGACTCTGATACGCTGACCGAGGGATTCTCCTGCGTCACAACTGACTTTGAACACTCTGTTCAGACAGTTATCGACCACTTCCGTTCACAAGGTCTGACTGATATTGGACTCCTAGTAGGACAGGAAGAAACCACAGACGGACACCAACTGCCAACAGACCCCCGCCTGACTGCCTTCCGGACCTATCTAGACACCTTGGGCATGCTCCAAGAAGACTACATCTACCAAGGAAAGTTCTCCACCCAGTCGGGCTATGAGCTGATGAGCCAGGCTATTGCCGACCTGGGTGACCAGCTGCCCCCAGCCTTCTTCATGGCAAACGACACTCTAGCTGTCGGCGCCCTTCGAGCCCTTCAAGAGCGTCAAATCGCCGTGCCAGAACGGGTCCAGCTCATCACCTTTAACGATACAGCCATCACGCGCCAAGTCTATCCAGCCCTGTCTTCTATCAGTGTCTACACCGAAGAAATGGGCCAAGAAGCCATGCAACTGCTGGACCGTGTCATAACAAGTCCAACGCCCCACCACCCCCGTAAAATCAAACTGGGTACCCAGCTGGTTATACGGGAAAGTTCTTATTAAAAGTGCAAAAGAAAAACCGAGAGTTCTGACGAATTCTCGGTTTTCTTCTATTTTATCCAATACTCAATGAAAATCAAAATCAAACTAGCTCCAAAGGTTCGGAGATAGAGCGAACGTCTTCGGTTCTTACCTGAACAGATAGCCCCCACTTTATTATTTGATGATGACAAGCTGTACAGCTCCACTGGAGCTTTACACTCATCAAATCAAGTCAACAAGGTTTGAGTTTGATTTTCGAAGAGTATTAGTCTAACAACTTAGCCAATTCCTGAGCCAAGAGTTGTTGTGCAACTTGTGGATTAGCTTGTCCCTTGGTTGCTTTCATCAAGAAGCCTGTAAAGGCCTTGTCAGCATTGCGTTTGCCAGACTTGAAGTCAGCTACGGCTGCTTCATTATCCGCAAAGACTTGGTGGATAATCGGAATCAAGACCGCAGGGTCTGAAATCTGTACCAAACCAGCTTTCTCAACGTAAGCCTTAGCAGAGCCACCTTCTTTGGCCAGGTGAACAAAGACTTTCTTGGCAATCTTAGATGAAATAGTTCCATCCGCAATCAAGGCAATCATCTCCACCAAGTTTTCTGGTGTTAAGGCGATTTGCTCAATAGTCTTACCTTCAGCATTGAGGAACTGAGCCACCTCACCCTGCAACCAGTTAGATACTTGTTTAGCATCGCCACCTACTGCCACTGCTGCTTCAAAGAAGTCAGACAGAGCCTTGGTAGACGTCAACTGACCCGCATCATAGGCGGTCAAGCCCAAGTTTTCCACATAGTGAGCGCGGCGAGCCTTTGGAAAGACTGGCAATTCTGCACGCACTTCCTCAATCCAGCTATCATCAATCTCATAAAGTGGTAGATCTGGCTCTGGGAAGTAACGGTAGTCAGCTGACCCTTCTTTGACACGCATGAGAATGGTTTCACCAGTAGATTCATCATAACGACGAGTTTCCTGCTGGATTTGACCACCTGAACGCAAGATTTTCGCCTGACGTTCTACCTCGTGCTGCAAGCCCTTGCGAACATAGTTGAAGGAGTTGAGGTTTTTCAACTCAGTCTTGGTACCAAATTTCTCCTGACCATAGGGACGAAGAGAGATATTAGCATCCACGCGCATAGAACCTTCTTCCATCTTCACATCTGAAATACCAGTGTATTGGATGATTTCCTTGAGGGCTGTCAAGTAGGCATAGGCCTCTTCAGGCGAACGCATATCCGCTTCTGACACAATCTCAATCAAGGGCACGCCCTGGCGGTTGAGGTCCACATAAGAATAACCATCTGTCCCGTGGGTATTCTTACCTGCATCCTCTTCCAAATGCGCACGCTCGATACGAATTTTCTTGGTTGAGCCGTCTTCTAGCTCAATCTCAATCCAACCATTGTAGCCAATCGGCTCGTCAAACTGAGAGATCTGATAGGCTTTAGGGTTATCAGGATAGAAATAGTTCTTGCGGTCAAAGTGCATATCCTTGTGAATGTCCATGTTCAAGGCCAAGGCAGCCTTGATACCAGCATCCACAACGCCCTTATTAAGGACAGGAAGGACACCTGGGAAAGACCAATCAATCACGTTGGTATTAGCATTTGGATCCTCACCAAAATGAGCAGATGAAGGTGAGAAAATTTTCGAGTTGGTATTCAACTCCACATGGACTTCTAGACCAATAATCGTTTCAAAGTTCATTAGTTAGCACCTCCAAAAATCACTGGTTGTTGCTTGTGGTAGTCTGTCGTCGCTTCAAAAGCAGCAGCCACTTGGTAAATGGTTTCTTCTGAATACTTTGGACCAATCAACTGCAAACCGACTGGCAAGCCTTCCACAAAACCAGCAGGAATAGAAAGACCAGGAAGACCAGCCAAGTTTACAGGAATTGTTAACAAGTCCGCCAAGTACATAGCCACAGGGTCATGGTTGAGCGTGTCCAAACCAAAGGCAACTGTCGGAGCTGTTGGACCCAAAATCAAGTCATAGTTGGCAAAGACTTTTTCAAAATCCTGGATAATCAAGGTCCGCACCTGACCAGCCTTCTTGAAGTAGGCATCGTAGTAACCAGATGACAAGCTAAATGTACCTAACATAATACGACGTTTGACTTCCTCACCAAAACCTTGGCTACGGGTCTTCACGTAAATCTCATCCAAATTGGTTGCATCTTCTGCACGGAAACCATAACGGATACCGTCAAAACGTTGCAAGTTAGAAGAAGCCTCTGATGATGCGATAATGTAGTAAACAGCAACCCCATACTTAGAATATGGCAGGCTGACTTCCTCGATAATCGCCCCCAAACTTTCCAAGTGCTTAGCAGCCTTGAGAATGGTTTCCTTGACCTGCGGATCAATCCCTTCGCCCATGTATTCTTTAGGAAGAGCAATTTTCATACCCTTGATGTCCTGACCAATCTTGCTAGTGAAGTCAGCAATTTCATTGATCGTTGATGTTGCATCCTTGACATCATGACCAGAGATGACATTGAGCAACTGGGCATTTTCCTTGACTGTCTGTGAAAACGGACCAATCTGGTCAAGAGATGAACCAAAGGCAATCAAACCAAAACGGGACACCGTTCCATAGGTCGGTTTCATACCAACGATACCATTAAAGGCCGCAGGCTGGCGGATGGAACCACCTGTGTCAGAACCGAGTGACAAACGGACCTGACCAGCAGCAACCGCAGCTGCCGAACCACCTGAAGAACCACCAGGAACTTTTGTCTGGTCCCAAGCATTTTTTGTCGGTTTGAAGGCAGAGTTCTCATTCGAACCACCCATTGCAAACTCATCCATGTTGGTCTTACCAACAACAATCATATCCTTTGCATAGGCCTGAGCAACCGATGTCGCATCGAAAATCGGCTCGTAGTTATAGAGCATTTTTGAAGCAGCAGTTGTCAAAATACCTTTGGTAGAGATATTGTCCTTGACTGCCAAAGGAATCCCTGCCATAACATTGTCCGCATCAATCCCTTTTTCATCAAGGGCCGCAGCCTGCGCCAAGGCCGCATCTTCTGTGATAGTCAAGAAAGCATCCACAGCTCCCTCACGGCTCTTAATGTCTTCCAAAGTTGCCTTGGTCAACTCAACCGCAGAAATCTCCTTTTTGACAAGGAGGTCATGCAATTCATCAATAGTTTTATTGTTAAAAGTCATTAGGCATCTCCTCCCCCGTCTAGAATAGCTGGTACCTTGATAAAGTTATCTTGTGATTCAGGCACATTTTTAAAGAGCTCCTCACGGCTCTCACCTTTTTGGGCAACATCTGCTCGCAAGACATTCTTACGGTCAGCCATAGTGGTCGTTACCGCAACACCTGTCGTATCTACTTCATTGAGCAATTCAACCATATCGACAATCTTGCTCAAACTTGTCGCAAATTCCGCTGTTTCTTGATCCGAAAATTCCAGCTTAGACAGCTTGGCAACGTGACGGACTTCAGCTTCAGAAATCTTCATTCTTACTTTCCTCCTAATGGAAATCTATCTTCTCATTATACCATATTTCCAGCCCCAGACAAAGGTAGAAATGACCTAATATGTTACCTATTTCCCCCTAAAAATCCGCTCTTTAAATTGCGAAGTATTCCTAACCTCACACCGTAAAACGATAAAAAACAGCAAGTTTCATCTAGCAATAAAACTTACTGTTTACTTCACCTATCTTTTTTATGAGCTAATCCTTTGCATGTTTGCGGTATTTTTCCATTTTCCCCTTAAAAAGCTCCCCATTACTTGGAGCTGTATAGGAGACAGCATTGGCTCCAGCTTCGATAACCCGACGAATAGAGTCCTCAGTCGGACCACCAGTCGCAATAATTGGAAAGTCAGGGAAAGCTTCTCGAATCTTCTTCACAACCCTTGGCGTTTCCATACCGCAAGAAACATTTAAAATATCTACTCCTGCTTTAATCCGTGAGGTTAAATCAGACTTTTCAGAAACAACGGTATAAATGATAGGAATATCTACTACCTTATTGATTGCTTCAATTGTTTTTACATCCGTTGGTCCATTTACCACAACAGCGTATGCTCCCTCCGACTCAGACAATAGACTCATATTAGCTGAACGCATACCTGTCGTCAAGCCTCCACCAACACCAGCCAAGACTGGAACTGACGCAACCAACATAATACTTTTGATAATAGCTGGACTGGGCGTAAATGGATAAACAGCCAAAATAGCATCTGCATTGTGATTGGCAATAATCGACACATCCGTTGTAAATAAGACTGAACGAATGCGACGACCATAAATACGAATTCCACTACATTCCTTGATAACTTCTGGCATCTGAACAATATCCTGCCGTAAATCTGACAAAACAGATGGAATAAACTGTTCGCTCATCCGCAACCTCCTCTATACTAGCTACAATAATATATAGTATAACATATTATTTCATGGAAGAGACACAAAAACAATCCATTTTACCACTGCTTTCACAATAAAGTACTTTTCAACAGATTTTTTTAAAAAAAGAGACAGCTTTCGCTGCCTCCCATTTCTCCGACCAAAATAGTCTGTAGGACTATCTTAACGACGGATTTCTTTGATACGTGCTGCTTTACCTTGCAATGCACGTAGGTAGTACAATTTAGCACGACGTACTTTACCGTAACGTACTACTTCAATCTTATCAACACGTGGAGTGTGGATTGGGAATGTACGTTCAACACCTATACCACCAGAGATTTTACGTACAGTGTACATTTCTGAGATGCCTTGACCTTTACGAGAGATAACAACACCCTCGAAAATCTGGATACGTTCGCGGTTACCTTCGACAACCTTAGCGTGAACACGCACAGTGTCACCAGGACGGAATGAAGGGATGTCAGTACGAAGTTGACCTTCTGTCAAACTTTGGATCAATGGATTCATTTTATTCTCCTATCTTTGTCAATCTTAGGTGCTTTTAAACCCAGCGGATAAACTGTATTTTTGTGCGTCCATTACACACAAACTATATTATACACCAAGTAATCACCTATGTAAAGCATTTTGATAAATTTATCATGGTCAATCACACCGCTTCTTTTATAGTCTTTTAGTTTACTTTTAGTACTAGGCAACGAGCTGCAGACAGTACTGGAGTACGGCAAAGCGAGTTAACGAAGTAATAAAAGAAAAACTAAATGACTATATCAGAATCAGACTGACGACGTAGTTGTAGATGGAACTGAAGTTCATCAAGCTAAGTCAACAAGGTCTGAGTTTGATTTTCGAAGAGTGTTGATGATACAGATTCCTGTTGGAGAAAAACGAAAAACCAGTCCACAGACTGGCCACTATACTATTAGTCAATGATTGTCGCACCAAGTACATGACGCAAATGGTTGAGAGCAAACTGATGATTCTCCTCCGTCAATGCAGCAATGGCTGATGAGATCACCTCAATACGATACCCCTTATTATAAGCATCAATAGCTGTATGAAGAACACAAATATCAGACAAAACACCCGTCAAGACAACCGTATCTACACCACGTTCTCTTAGTCGAACATCCAAATCCGTACCAGAAAAAGTAGAATAATGACGTTTATCCATCCAACGAACACGCGCATGCCCTTTATGTTTTTGATAAAAATCTGCTAAAGGACCATACAAGTCACGCCCTTGCGTCCCAATGATATTATGACTTGGGAAAAGCTGAGCTTCAGGATGAAATTCATCCTCCTCCTCATGACCATCAATCGCAAAGAAAATATAGTCTCCATTTTCAAAAGCTTCTTGCGTAACCTGAGCAATTCGTTCAGAAATAGCCTGAGCTGATTTTCCAGCAGTCAACTTTCCTTCGTCTGCCACAAAATCTATTGTATAATCAATCGAAATCAATGCTTTTGTCATTTTAGTAGTCACGTTTCTTAATTTCATCAAAAATAGCTGGGATGAGAACTTTCAAATAAGTCCCCTTCATTCCCAAAGAACGACTTTCAATAATCCCTGCACTCTCCAACTTACGCAGTGCATTCACAATCACCGAGCGTGTAATGCCGATACGATCTGCAATCACAGAAGCAGTCAATTGCCCCTCATTGCCATCCAATTCACCCAAAATAGCTGCAACTGCCTTCATTTCTGAGTAAGATAGCGTATTTACCGCCATATTAACTGCCGCACGACGACGGATATTCTTCTCGTCTTCTTCCCGTTGGAAATTAAGTAACTGAATACCAACTACTGTTGCCGCAATCTCCACCAAAATCAAATCATCATCGTGAAACTGCTCATCATTCCGCCAAATAATAAGCGAACCAAAACGAATCCCCGTCACATGGATAGGCGCTATCGTTGTCAGACCATTTGGATAGGTCGAACGTGATTCGACAGGGATGGCAGTCAACTCGCTCTCGACAGGCAAATTAACCTGCGTATCGTAAACCTGCGCAACTGCTTTTACATATCCTTCTGGGAATTGTTTATTTTGGAAAAATTCTTCCACACGATCATTGTTCGTCTCATAGTTCATGTGGTATCCCAAAACCTCACCTTCACTATTAATGATGCACGAGTTGCAGTCAATAATAGCTGATAAATGCTCAGCAATGGCATTGTAAGGCAATTCTTCTGCCAATTGCTCTTCGGAACGCTTCAAAATAGAAGTAATATTCCGTGTCTTCTCTAATAATGTTGTCATATTTTCCTCTTTACTCTGTAATTGCTTTCAGTATAGCAAAAAATACATAAAATTTCAACAATTATCAGAATATTTACCGTTGTTAGAAAAATACAAACAATTTCATTCAAGTAAAAAGAAAAGGCTGATTAACATTCAGCCCTAAATTCCATTATCTACGATATTGCCGCAAGAATCGTGACATTTTTTCTTGAATTTCTGCCAACTCATCCACACGTGGTAAATACACAATACGGAAATGATCTGGATCCTTCCAGTTAAAACCTCGACCATGGACCAAAAGTACTTTTTCTTGCTTGAGGAAATCCAATACAAATTGTTCATCATCATCAACTCTGTACATCTCACGATCAATTTTTGGGAAGACATACAGACCAGCCTTAGGTTTTACAGCAGAAAGTCCTGGAATATCATTAATCGCCTTAGTAATAAACTCCCTTTGTTCATATAAGCGTCCGCCAGGCATCAAGAGTTCATCAACCGATTGGTAACCTCCCAAAGAAGTTTGAACAACCTGTTGAGCCAAAACGTTTGAACACAAACGCATATTGGACAACATATTCAAGCCTTCAATGTAACCTTTTACATGCTTTTTCGGACCAGATAAGACCATCCAACCGACTCGGAAACCACAAATACGATGCGATTTAGACAGTCCATTCATCGTCACAACAAATAAATCTGGAGCCAGTGTCGCAATAGGGATATGAACAGCTCCATCAAAGACCATACGATCATAAATCTCATCAGAGAAAATAATCAATTCGTGTCTACGAGCAATATCAATGATTCCTTCTAAAATTTCTTTCGGATAGAGAGCACCAGTTGGATTATTTGGATTGATAAGGACAATTGCCTTGGTTCGAGAAGTCACCTTGGACTCCATGTCTGCCAAATCTGGATACCATTCAGCTGCTTCATCACAAACATAGTGAACAGCTTTACCACCAGCCAAACTAACTGCAGCAGTCCAGAGAGGATAGTCTGGCATTGGCACCAACACCTCATCACCATTATCTAGCAAACCTTGCATAGACATAACAATCAGCTCACTCACGCCGTTTCCAAGATAAATATCTTCAATATCAACATTTGGAAATTTCTTTAGCTGACAATACTGCATGATAGCCTTACGTGCAGAAAAAATTCCCTTACTGTTCGAATATCCCTCAGATTTACGGGCGTTATGAATCAAGTCACGAATAACTTCATCTGGAGCAGTAAAACCAAATTCTGCAGGATTCCCCGTATTCAAACGTAAAATCTGCTCTCCATTGGCACGCATGCGCATGGCCTCTTCCAAAACAGGCCCACGAATATCATATGCTACATCATCCAATTTTGTTGACTTGTTAAATTGCTTCATGTCGTCACCTCGACTTTCTATCTTTTCTATTGTACTGTAAAAGCTAAAAAAGTACAAGAATCCTTTACATTTTCTCTCAAAAGGCTTATAATAAAAATGTAAGGAACTACTCTACCTATTTCGGGACAAAGCTCTTCTGAAAGGAGTGATTATTATGACACAATCTTACAAAACAATACTCGTCGCTGTAGACGGCTCTAAAGGAGCAGAATTAGCTCTTCATAAAGCCATTCATGTCGCACTACGCAACCAAGCACGTCTGATTATCGCCCATGTGATTGATACACGTGCTCTCCACAATGTTGTTGCATTTGACGCCTCTGTCTATGAATCTTTAGAAAGAGAGGCGGAGCTCCTCCTCGAAGAATACAAACAAGAAGCCCTCAACGCTGGTCTGACCGATGTACAGATTCGCATTGAATTCGGTAACCCAAAAACCCTACTGGCTATCGATATTCCAAAGGAAACCGGTGCGGATCTTATGTTACTTGGAGCAACTGGTCTAAATGCCTTTGAACGTCTCCTAATCGGATCCTCATCCGAATATATCATGCGCCACGCAACTATCGATTTACTCATTGTTCGCGATGGAGAAAAAAGTTTATAAACCAAAAGACTTGATTTACGAATCAAGTCTTTTCATCTGTCTTTTCAGCTCTTCCTGAATCTTTTCCTCCGGCGCAAACCGTTCTTCCCAATCATCAGGTTTTAAAATTTTATGGGTAATTGGATCAAAATGAGCCTTCCCATCTGGAAATGTTTTCCCCATATTTGCAGTATGGACTATCTGAAAAATTGGTTCTGGATCAACCCCCATCAAAACAAACGAACCATATGTAAAATAAAGAATATCCAGCAAAGCATCTACCTGATCCTGCATCGAAACCCCGAAACTTCTCTTGCCAGATACCTTAGCAGCAGCAGTATCTAAATCCTGATGAAGTTGTTGAATAAAATCATGAAACTCAACTTCAGATTCTGAAGCTGCATGTAGAAATTCTACCAACTCCTCCACTTTAAAACCAGCACGATGCAAAGCCGTCTGTCCATCATACACACTGGGAAGTTCTTGGGTTTCACCATCCATTAAAAAATGAAAATCCTTTACCCTATTAAAATTATCGTCCTTGCTCTGAAACATCTTATCCCTCAATCACACCAAAATGAATTAATGCCTTATAAATCCCATCACGATTATTTGTATCTGTAACAAAGGAAGCTGCTTGTTTAACCTTTTTCGTCCCATTTCCCATCGCTACCGAGTGCTGAATTTCATTCAACATTTCAAAATCATTATTAGAATCTCCGAATACCATAACTTCATCTAACTCAAAACCATATCGTTCTGCAACCTTTACAATACCCGATAATTTTGAATTTCCCTTACTGATAATATCAGTCGCATAGGGACTCGAACGCGTAAAAGACAAGTTCGGAAAGAGCACCTCCAATGATTGCGTCTCCCTTTCCGTCGTCAGCAACATCAGCTGATAGATTGGTTGAAAGAGAAAACCTTTCAAATTCGTTTCCTGTTGAGGACTAATCCAACGTACCAAGCGATTGAAAACAAAGTTTATGATTCCAGCCCAGGACTCCGGAATCATACGCGTCACACGATATGCAAAATTTCCTGTTCCAGCACTCATAATCTTACTACCAAATATGCCTTTAGCAGTTCCAAAAGACAAATCCTTATGGTGAGTTTGCGCATACTCCATAATTTGTTCAATTTGCTTTGGCTCTAAACTCTGACTATAAATAACTTCTTCTCTTGAAAAAATATATTGACCGTTATAAGCAATGGCCAAATCTAGCCCTAAACTAGCCATATACTGCAAAACAAAACGAGGGTCACGTCCTGTAGCTAGACCAACTAAAATCCCCTTCTCTTTCAAAGCATTAATGGCGAGAATAGTTGAACTACTAACCATACGATTGTCGGTCAATAAGGTACCATCAATATCGAAAAATACAGCCTTTATCGTCAACCAACTCACCTACTTTCTAAGAATTATGTTACAATTAGTATATCACACTTTGAAAGAAACTGAAAATTTATGAAAAAAATTCTAGTATTGCATACAGGTGGAACCATTTCTATGCAAGCCAATCATCAGGGTGAAGTTACATCGAGTAAAATCAATCCAATGACCCAAATTGATAGCCCACTAGAAGAAATTCAAGTGACATCCTTGGATTTTCTCAATGTTCCAAGTCCACACATTCGCTTAGAACACATGATGGCTCTATACCAAAAAATCAAAGAAGAACAAATGAACTTCGATGGTTTTGTCATTACACATGGCACAGATACTTTAGAAGAAACTGCCTATTTCCTTGATACAATGGCTATTCCAGAAAAACCAATTGTATTGACCGGAGCTATGCGTTCCTCAAATGAACTAGGTAGCGACGGAATTTATAACTACCGAACAGCCCTACGTGTGGCTGCTGATGATAAATCCGCAGATAAAGGCGTTCTAGTGGTCATGAACGATGAAATTCATGCTGCTAAATATGTTACAAAAACGCATACCACCAATGTCTCAACCTTTCAAACACCAACCCATGGACCACTGGGCTTAGTCACCAAACGAGAGATTCTCTATTTTAAAACTGCTGAACCACGTGTTCGATTTGACTTGTCAACAGTCACAGGAACGGTCCCAATCATAAAAGCTTATGCAGATATGGACTCCATCCTCCTTGATTCTCTCACTGCAAGCTCAATTTCCGGCTTAGTCATTGAAGCACTCGGCGCCGGAAATCTTCCGCCTACCATCCTTCCAGCCATTAAGAAACTCCTTGATCAAAAGATACCCATTATTCTGGTATCTCGCTGTTTTAACGGAATTGCTGAGCCTGTCTATGCCTACCAAGGAGGTGGCATCCAACTGGAGCAAGACGGCATTCTATTTGTTAAAGAATTGAATGCTCAAAAAGCCCGACTCAAACTCCTTATCGCTCTCAATGCAGGCTTGGAAGAGCAAAGCTTGGCAGATTACATCCAAGGTTAATCGCTGACGAACTATACAATATGTCAAAAGACCAGCACATGTGTGTTGGCCTTTTTTATATGACTAATCCAATTCCTCTCCATCTTTCAAATTAGCAAGTAAAATCGACCAATTAGGGTCCTCCTGCCAATTTTCCACACTAACAATCTGACTAGCAACTCGTCTTGCTTCCTCTAAAATTGGATAGTCCTCAATAATATTTGCAACCTGAAATTCTGGCAAACCTGATTGACGAGTTCCAAATATTTCTCCAGACCCACGCATTTTCAAGTCAGCTTCAGCCAAAATAAAACCATCTGTCGTCTCTGTCATAATTTTCATGCGTTCCTTACCAGACTCTGTTTTAGGATTAGCAACTAACACTGCATAAGACTGCTTATGACCACGTCCTACACGCCCTCTCAACTGATGTAATTGGCTTAAACCAAAACGATCTGCATCCATAATAACCATCACCGTTGCATTGGGCACATTGACTCCGACTTCAATAACAGTGGTAGAAACCAAAATATTCGTTTTTCGCTCCTTAAAAGCCTGCATGATGGCATCTTTCTCGTCATTTTTCATCTTACCGTGTAACAAATCCACTGTAACTTGCTCTCCAAAATGCGCCTGTAAATCAGATTGCAGATCTACAGCATTCTTTAAATCTAGAGCCTCAGATTCTTCAATCAGCGGAGAGATAAAATAAACCTGGGCACCCACTTCTAACTCCCGCTCCAGCCAATCTAAGACCGTGGGCAGCTGTTGATGTTTGACCCAGCGAGTGATAATTGGCTTCCGACCAGCAGGTAACTGATTAATAATCGATACATCCATATCTCCAAAAGCTGTAATAGCTAACGTCCGAGGAATAGGTGTAGCAGTCATCATAAGCACATCCGGATTATCACCCTTCTCACGAAACAGACGGCGCTGTTTAACACCAAAACGATGTTGCTCATCCGTCACAACCAAACCAAGCTTATGGTACGTCACACTTTCCTGGATAAGAGCATGAGTTCCTACAATGATGTCTACCTGACCACTAGAAATCGCCTCTAAAGCAGCACGACGCTCCGCAACCTTCATTCCCCCTGTCAAAAGAGCAATAGAAAGTTCTGGAAAAAGCTGGCGCAAACTCTCAAAGTGTTGCTCCGCCAAAATTTCTGTCGGGACCATCATTGCAGCCTGCATCCCCGCAGTCACAGCAGCAAACATAGCCAATCCAGCAACTACTGTCTTCCCTGAACCAACATCCCCTTGTAGCAAACGATTCATGTGCCCATAGGACTTCATATCTGATAGTATTTCAGCCAAAGCCCCAGACTGAGCATCCGTTAAGACAAACGGCAATTGTCTTATCTGCATAGCCAATCTATCAGCATCATAAGCAATCTTCAAACCATTCGAAATATCACGATTGTTGGCTTTAAGCATTTGCAACTGTAATTGAAAATAAAATAATTCCTCAAACTTCATACGTCGCAAAGCTTGTCTATACTCTTCTAAATTTGTCGGAAAATGCATCGCAAAAACCGCCTCTCGGCGATTCATTAACCGATAGCGCTCTCGTAAAACTGATGGTAAATTCTCCTCTAATAAATGCAAATATCCCTGATCAATAGCTGTTTTAATAGCCTTAACCAAATTTACTTGCGAAATCCCCTGCGCCACATGATAGACAGGCTGTAGCTCATCTGATACTTGAGCCAAAACTTTCATTCCTGTCAAACTTGCCTTAGCCTTATCCCACTTTCCCCAAACTGCAATATCCTGCCCCAAAACAATCTTATCTGCTAAATAAGGCTGATTAAAAAACGAAACTGCTAAGACAACCTCACCCTGTTTCATTGAAAAACGGAGTCTATTTCTTTTGTAACCATAATACTGTACATTAGCTGGAGATACCACCTCCCCAACTACCACTGCCTTCTCACCATCCTGCAAATCATAAATAGACTTACTCTCAAAATCTTCATATCTAAATGGATAGTAAGTTAACAGATCATTAATATTCTGAATGTTAATTTTTAAAAATTTTTCAGCCGATTTTGGACCAATCCCTGGCAAAACCGATAATTCATCACATAATCTTTTCATGTCTCTATTATATCAACAAACAATGAATAGACAAAGCAACAAGAAAAGAAAAAGGAGCCAAATTAAAGCCCATTCACCTCAAAAAACAAAAAAAGAGACCTAAGCAGCCTCCCAATATAGTCCGTACGGGATTCGAACCCGTGTTACCGCCGTGAAAAGGCGGTGTCTTAACCCCTTGACCAACGGACCATATACTAAAGATTTCTCTTTACTCCGCCAACAGGGCTCGAACCTGTGACATCATGATTAACAGTCATGCGCTCTACCAACTGAGCTATGGCGGAATATGCTAAGCGACTACCGTATCTAACAGGGGGCAACCCCCAACTACTTCAGGCGTTCTAGGGCTTAACTGCTGTGTTCGGCATGGGTACAGGTGTATCTCCTAGGCTATCGTCACTTAACTGTTGAGTCTTGTCAACTCAAAATTGAATATCTATATTCTAACAAGTTTTACCAACGCTGTCAATATTGACTCTAGTTTATTTTTTGGATAAGTCCTCGAGCGATTAGTATTGGTCCGCTACATGTGTCGCCACACTTCCACTTCCAACCTATCTACCTGATCATCTCTCAGGGCTCTTACTAACATAAAGTTATGGGAAATCTCATCTTGAGGTGGGTTTCACACTTAGATGCTTTCAGCGTTTATCCCGTCCCTACATAGCTACCCAGCGATGCCTTTGGCAAGACAACTGGTACACCAGCGGTAAGTCCACTCTGGTCCTCTCGTACTAGGAGCAGATCCTCTCAAATTTCCTACGCCCGCGACGGATAGGGACCGAACTGTCTCACGACGTTCTGAACCCAGCTCGCGTGCCGCTTTAATGGGCGAACAGCCCAACCCTTGGGACCGACTACAGCCCCAGGATGCGACGAGCCGACATCGAGGTGCCAAACCTCCCCGTCGATGTGAACTCTTGGGGGAGATAAGCCTGTTATCCCCAGGGTAGCTTTTATCCGTTGAGCGATGGCCCTTCCATACGGAACCACCGGATCACTAAGCCCGACTTTCGTCCCTGCTCGAGTTGTAGCTCTCGCAGTCAAGCTCCCTTATACCTTTACACTCTGCGAATGATTTCCAACCATTCTGAGGGAACCTTTGGGCGCCTCCGTTACCTTTTAGGAGGCGACCGCCCCAGTCAAACTGCCCGTCAGACACTGTCTCCGATAGGGATAACCTATCCGGGTTAGAGTAGCCATAACACAAGGGTAGTATCCCAACAGCGCCTCCGTCGAAACTGGCGTCCCGACTTCATAGGCTCCTACCTATCCTGTACATGTGGTACAGATACTCAATATCAAACTGCAGTAAAGCTCCATGGGGTCTTTCCGTCCTGTCGCGGGTAACCTGCATCTTCACAGGTACTAAAATTTCACCGAGTCTCTCGTTGAGACAGTGCCCAAATCATTACGCCTTTCGTGCGGGTCGGAACTTACCCGACAAGGAATTTCGCTACCTTAGGACCGTTATAGTTACGGCCGCCGTTTACTGGGGCTTCAATTCAGATCTTCGCTTACGCTAAACCCTCCTCTTAACCTTCCAGCACCGGGCAGGCGTCACCCCCTATACATCATCTTACGATTTAGCAGAGAGCTGTGTTTTTGATAAACAGTTGCTTGGGCCTATTCACTGCGGCTGACCTTAAGTCAGCACCCCTTCTCCCGAAGTTACGGGGTCATTTTGCCGAGTTCCTTAACGAGAGTTCTCTCGCTCACCTGAGGCTACTCGCCTCGACTACCTGTGTCGGTTTGCGGTACGGGTAGAGTATGATACATCGCTAGAAGCTTTTCTCGGCAGTGTGACGTCACTAACTTCGCTACTTAACTTCGCTCCCCATCACAGCTCAATGTTATAGATACAAGCATTTGACTCATATCACACCTCACTGCTTAGACGGGCACTTCCAATCGCCCGCTTTAGTTAGCCTACTGCGTCCCTCCATCACTTCATACTCTAGTACAGGAATATCAACCTGTTGTCCATCGGATACACCCTTCGGTCTCTCCTTAGGTCCCGACTAACCCAGGGCGGACGAGCCTTCCCCTGGAAACCTTAGTCTTACGGTGGATGGGATTCTCACCCATCTTTCGCTACTCATACCGGCATTCTCACTTCTATGCGTTCCAGCACTCCTCACGGTATACCTTCTTCACACATAGAACGCTCTCCTACCATAACACCTAAGTGTTATCCACAGCTTCGGTAAATTGTTTTAGCCCCGGTACATTTTCGGCGCAGGGTCACTCGACTAGTGAGCTATTACGCACTCTTTGAATGAATAGCTGCTTCTAAGCTAACATCCTAGTTGTCTGTGCAACCCCACATCCTTTTCCACTTAACAATTATTTTGGGACCTTAGCTGGTGGTCTGGGCTGTTTCCCTTTCGACTACGGATCTTAGCACTCGCAGTCTGACTGCCGACCATAAATCATTGGCATTCGGAGTTTATCTGAAATCAGTAAACCGAGATGGCCCCCTCATCCAAACAGTGCTCTACCTCCAAGATTCTCAAATGTCGACGCTAGCCCTAAAGCTATTTCGGAGAGAACCAGCTATCTCCAAGTTCGTTTGGAATTTCTCCGCTACCCACAAGTCATCCAAGCACTTTTCAACGTGCCCTGGTTCGGTCCTCCAGTGCGTCTTACCGCACCTTCAACCTGCTCATGGGTAGGTCACATGGTTTCGGGTCTACGACATAATACTAATCCGCCCTATTAAGACTCGGTTTCCCTACGGCTCCGTCTCTTCAACTTAACCTCGCATCATATCGTAACTCGCCGGTTCATTCTACAAAAGGCACGCTCTCACCCATTAACGGGCTCGAACTTGTTGTAGGCACACGGTTTCAGGTTCTATTTCACTCCCCTTCCGGGGTACTTTTCACCTTTCCCTCACGGTACTGGTTCACTATCGGTCACTAGAGAGTATTTAGGGTTGGGAGATGGTCCTCCCGGATTCCGACGAGATTTCGCGTGTCTCGCCGTACTCAGGATACTGCTAGGTATAAAGAATATTTCAAATACGAGGCTATTACTCTCTTTGGCCTACCTTCCCAGGTAGTTCTTCTATACTCTTTAAGTCCACTTTGCAGTCCTACAACCCCGAGGAGTAAACTCCTCGGTTTGCCCTCCTGCCGTTTCGCTCGCCGCTACTAAGGCAATCGCTTTTGCTTTCTCTTCCTGCAGCTACTTAGATGTTTCAGTTCACTGCGTCTTCCTCTTCACTACCTTAACAGTAGTGAGTGACAGGCATTACCTGCCGGGTTCCCCCATTCGGACATCCCTGGATCATTGCTTACTTACAGCTCCCCAAGGCATTTCGTCGTTAGTCACGTCCTTCATCGGCTTCTAGTGCCAAGGCATCCACCGTGCGCCCTTATTAACTTAACCTTATTAACCTAATTTTTTCAAAAATTAGAAAACTCATTAAATATTTACAGCGTTTTCGGTTTATTTTCTTGTTACTATTTCTATACGTACTGTTACATACGTTTAGGAATGTTTGATAGATATTCAATTTTCAATGGACAAAATCTTAACAACTTCCGTTGTTAATGGAGCCTAGCGGGATCGAACCGCTGACCTCCTGCGTGCAAAGCAGGCGCTCTCCCAGCTGAGCTAAGGCCCCACAAGACCTCTCAAAATTAAAGAAGACTAACGTACAGGTTTCCATTTCCTTAGAAAGGAGGTGATCCAGCCGCACCTTCCGATACGGCTACCTTGTTACGACTTCACCCCAATCATCTATCCCACCTTAGGCGGCTGGCTCCTAAAAGGTTACCTCACCGATTTCGGGTGTTACAAACTCTCGTGGTGTGACGGGCGGTGTGTACAAGGCCCGGGAACGTATTCACCGCGGCGTGCTGATCCGCGATTACTAGCGATTCCGACTTCATGTAGGCGAGTTGCAGCCTACAATCCGAACTGAGACTGGCTTTAAGAGATTAGCTTGCCGTCACCGACTTGCGACTCGTTGTACCAGCCATTGTAGCACGTGTGTAGCCCAGGTCATAAGGGGCATGATGATTTGACGTCATCCCCACCTTCCTCCGGTTTATTACCGGCAGTCTCGCTAGAGTGCCCAACTGAATGATGGCAACTAACAATAGGGGTTGCGCTCGTTGCGGGACTTAACCCAACATCTCACGACACGAGCTGACGACAACCATGCACCACCTGTCACCAGTGTTCCGAAGAAAAATCCTATCTCTAGGACGGTCACTGGGATGTCAAGACCTGGTAAGGTTCTTCGCGTTGCTTCGAATTAAACCACATGCTCCACCGCTTGTGCGGGCCCCCGTCAATTCCTTTGAGTTTCAACCTTGCGGTCGTACTCCCCAGGCGGAGTGCTTAATGCGTTAGCTGCGGCACTGAGTCCCGGAAAGGACCCAACACCTAGCACTCATCGTTTACGGCGTGGACTACCAGGGTATCTAATCCTGTTCGCTCCCCACGCTTTCGAGCCTCAGCGTCAGTTACAGACCAGAGAGCCGCTTTCGCCACCGGTGTTCCTCCATATATCTACGCATTTCACCGCTACACATGGAATTCCACTCTCCCCTTCTGCACTCAAGTTTGACAGTTTCCAAAGCGTACTATGGTTAAGCCACAGCCTTTTACTTCAGACTTATCAAACCGCCTGCGCTCGCTTTACGCCCAATAAATCCGGACAACGCTCGGGACCTACGTATTACCGCGGCTGCTGGCACGTAGTTAGCCGTCCCTTTCTGGTAAGATACCGTCACTGTGTGAACTTTCCACTCTCACACACGTTCTTCTCTTACAACAGAGCTTTACGATCCGAAAACCTTCTTCACTCACGCGGCGTTGCTCGGTCAGGGTTGCCCCCATTGCCGAAGATTCCCTACTGCTGCCTCCCGTAGGAGTCTGGGCCGTGTCTCAGTCCCAGTGTGGCCGATCACCCTCTCAGGTCGGCTATGTATCGATGCCTTGGTGAGCCGTTACCTCACCAACTAGCTAATACAACGCAGGTCCATCTCATAGTGAAGCAATTGCTCCTTTCAAGCATCTACCATGCGGTAAATACTGTTATGCGGTATTAGCTATCGTTTCCAATAGTTATCCCCCGCTATGAGGCAGGTTACCTACGCGTTACTCACCCGTTCGCAACTCATCCGTCTAGTGCAAGCACCAGACCTCAGCGTTCTACTTGCATGTATTAGGCACGCCGCCAGCGTTCGTCCTGAGCCAGGATCAAACTCTCATAAAAAGTTTTGATTCAAACTCAAGCTATCACTAGCTTTCCGTTTTATTGTTTTGTTTTGTCATTGACGATTTATCCTTAGATAAATCACCCTGCACGTTTGGTTCGTCTTCTTTAATTTTCAAAGGTCTTGTTCGTTGTCGCGCTCTCGCGACAACTATCTAAGTTTATCATTTCTTAGAAACTTTGTCAACACTTTTTTGAAACTTTTTTTCGTTTCGCTGTTAACCAGTTCCTCAAGAGACAACTCAATTATTCTATCATCTTCTACTGAACTTGTCAACACTTTTTCGAAACTTTTTTTCATTCCGCTACTGACTAGTCCCTCAAGAGACAACTCAATTATTCTATCACGACTTATACACATTGTCAACCGGTTTTTGGAGATTTTTTTTGGATTTTTTAAACACTCTCTATTCTTCCAGTTCGTGATTCTCTTCTTGTAGAGCCCGTACGGATATGCTCTCTCGTACAACTCCTAATGTCAATCCAAGTTTAAATGTTCGATCTTGGAAAAATCTCCCACATCAATACACAGTTCATTTTTGACACGTTCCTTCTTTGTTAACCTTTCAACAACAATGTGAAGAGCTATATAGTTGATATTCTTTCCTGTTTATTATGTAGTGACCGAATTTGCTCCTCATCGACTTTATATCTAGACTATTTTTTCAAAAAACAAAAGTCGCTAGATTTTTCTAACGACTTTGTTATTATACGCGTTCAACTTTGCCTGATTTTAGTGCACGTGCTGAAGCCCAAACTTTTTTAGGTTTACCATCAATCAAAACAGTTACTTTTTGAAGGTTTGGTTTAACTGCGCGTTTAGTTTGGTTCATAGCGTGTGAACGGTTGTTACCTGATACAGTCTTACGACCAGTGAAATAACATACTTTAGCCATTGTATCTTCCTCCTCATTTGATCAAATATATCGGATGTGCTAGCACCACATACCATACTATTCTAACAGAAAAGATTGGACTTGGCAAGAATTATTTTCACTTTCTTTTTTTAAAATATCTATACTCATAGGTAAATATTTTAATACTACAGTTTGCGCACCATCCATAATTCTTCGTTCTCTAAGCTATTACAGTCATGAAAACTTTGGAGCGGTTTATATTTTAATTGTTCTCTGCTCACTTCTATCGTAGATTTCTTCATAGCGAAGAACTAGATCAAACTCAATCAACTACATAATAAAAAGGATTCTCGAAAGAAAATCCTTTTTTGCTTAATCTAAGAAACTTATGCTTTGTTTGCTTGAAATCTGAGATTTCTTCGCAGTTACATTAAGCTTTGTTCGCTGAACCGAATACGTCGATACGCTCTTCAACAGATGCTTGGATAGCTTTCACGCCGTCTGCCAAGAATTTACGTGGGTCAAAGAGTTTTTTCTTATCGTATTCTGCTTCATTTGCTTCATAAGCTGCTGCAAACTTACGAGTTGCGTTTGCAAATGCGATTTGGCACTCAGTGTTTACGTTAACTTTAGCAACACCCAATTTGATTGCTTCTTGGATTTGTGCATCTGGAATACCTGAACCACCGTGCAATACGATTGGGAAACCTGGTACAGCTTCAGTCAATTTACGCAAGTGGTCAAGGTCAAGACCTTCCCAGTTTGCTGGGTATGGACCGTGGATGTTACCGATACCTGCTGCCAAGAAGTCAATACCAGTTGCAACCATTGCTACTGCGTCTTCAATTGGAGCCAATTCACCAGTACCTACGATACCATCTTCTTCACCACCGATAGTACCAACTTCAGCTTCAACTGAGATACCTTTAGCGTGCGCCAATTCTACAACTTCTTTTGCTTTTGCAAGGTTTTCTTCTACTGGAAGGTGTGAACCGTCAAACATGATAGAAGTGTAACCAACTTCGATACACTCAAGTGCATCTTCGTAGTGACCGTGGTCAAGGTGAATAGCAACTGGAACTGTAATGTTCATTGATTCAATCAAGTTTGCAATCAAGTTACGAGCTACTTTGTAACCACCCATGTACTTAGCCGCACCCATAGAAGTTTGGATAAGAACTGGAGCTTGTTTTGCTTCTGCTGCACGCAAGATAGCTTGAGTCCACTCAAGGTTGTTTGTGTTAAATCCACCAACTGCATAACCGTTGTCACGCGCTGCTTGGACAAATTTTTCTGCTGAAACTAATGGCATTTCGATAGCCTCCTAATATTTTTTGAGGTTGCACCTCATACTCTTCTATTCTATCATTTTTATTTTGAAAATGCTAGTTGAAACCGTCTAGTTTTGAGAAAACTTTCACATATCTTTTCATGAAAGCCATAATAATGCCTGTTTCGTATCATTCTTGTAATTTATGAACTAGCATATATCGTGCTCTGCACTTATCTGGACAAAGCAAAAGGACTAGCCTTAGCTAGTCCACTATGCGGAGAGTGGGACTTGAACCCACACGACCTAAAGCGGTCACAGGATCCTTAGTCCTGCGCGTCTGCCAATTCCGCCATCCCCGCTTAACACAGGAACTAGTATATCATTAGGAACTATCCTTGTCAACACTTTTTTTGAATTTTATTTTTTTATTTTTACTTTTTTTGCCAAAACGTCTGCCAAAACGTATTGATTTAGCTGATTCTTTTGCAACACTCTACTATATAATGATATTGCTTAAAACCGCCTAGACAATGATGCCATATGGGGGTGATATTTCGCATTTTCTTCTATAAATACTGACATCTTTTTCGTTATATAAAAAAATATAAAAGAAGATTGAATAATCCAATCTTCTTCTATAGTGGTTATACTTATTTTTCATTCTCTATAGCTGCTGAAACAAAGGCTGTATACAAACCTTCAGGGCGATTAGGACGAGATTGTAGTTCTGGATGATATTGGCAGGCAACGAAGAATTTATTTTCTGGAATTTCAACAATTTCTACCAAACGGTTGTCTGGTGACACGCCTGAGAAAACAAAACCTGCTTTTTCAAATTGTTCACGGAATTCATTGTTAAACTCATAACGATGACGATGGCGACGTTGTACAACTTCTTGATTATCATAAGCAGCTGCAGCCTTGGAGCCACGTTTGAGCTTGCTTGGATAAAGACCTAAACGGAGAGTTCCTCCTAAATCTTCTACTCCAATTTGATCACGCATGATGTCAATAATTGGATATTTGGTTTCTGGGTCTAATTCAAAGCTGTTAGCACCATCTAAACCGAGAACGTGACGAGCAAATTCTACACAGGTCAGCTGCATTCCCAAGCAGACCCCTAGCATTGGCACGTCATTCTCACGAGCATAACGAATGGCTTGTATTTTCCCTTCGGTACCACGTTGTCCAAAGCCACCAGGAACGATAATTCCTTGTGCTTGTCCTAGACGTTCAGCTACGTTTTCTGCTGTCAAATCATTTGCATTGACCCAATCCAATTCGATAGCAGCATCATTTGCATATCCTGAGTGTTTTAGAGCTTCAACTACAGAAATATAGGCATCTTGTAATTCTACATACTTACCAACTAAAGCGATTTTTACTTTTTTCTGGAGATTAAGAACCTTATCTACCATTGCTGTCCACTCTGTCATATCTGCTGGAGGTACGTCGAGTTTCAAGTGATCGCAAACAATTTGATCCATGTTCTGCGCTTGCATATTTAATGGGATTTGGTAAAGATGTTCGACATCCAAGGACTCAATAACTGCTTCTGGAGCGACATCACAGAATTGTGCCAGTTTATTTTTAATTCCTTGTCCAGCAGGCTGCTCTGTCCGAATTACCAACATGTTTGGCTGAATACCTAGACCACGCAACTCTTTTACAGAATGTTGTGTTGGCTTGGTTTTCATTTCGCCTGCTGCTTTGAGATAAGGCAAGAGTGTTGTATGGATATACATAACATTGTCTGAACCGACATCTGCCTTCATCTGACGAAGCGCTTCAAGGAATGGCAAGCTTTCAATATCACCTACTGTACCACCCACTTCCGTGATGATGACATCTGCATCTGTAGTACGAGCTGCACGCTTGATTTTGTCTTTCAAAGCATCTGTAATGTGCGGAATAACTTGAACTGTCGCCCCTAAATATTCCCCTTTACGCTCTTTACGGAGGACTTCGCTATAAATTTTACCTGTTGTAACATTTGAATATTTGTTCAGGTTAATATCGATGAAACGCTCATAGTGCCCAAGGTCCAAGTCGGTTTCTGCACCGTCATCCGTCACAAAAACTTCACCGTGTTGATACGGACTCATTGTTCCCGGGTCAATGTTGATGTATGGATCAAATTTTTGGATTGTTACCTTGAGACCTCGGTTCTTCAATAAACGACCTAGACTGGCTGCTACAATCCCTTTGCCGATAGAGGAAACAACACCACCTGTTACAAAAATATACTTTGTCATGCAAACTCCTTTTCTACGATTCAGGCTAATAGGAAGCGATTTGTGGGGATACTTCCTGTTAACTTGAAGAAAAAACAAAAATAGCTCCCTATCGCTAGGGAGCTCCGACCTCAAAAGAGGTGCCCGATAATATCTTATCGTAATTTGGTAGTCTTGTCAAATTATTTTTAAGAACCTATGGGGATATAATTCTTATTCGTCGACGACCTCTTCATCTGAATACTCGTCGTCATCTTCACCTAAATCAACATCCTCTTCATCCAATTCGTCATCTGGGATAATTTCGTTGATTTCTGAATCATAGGACTCAACTTCATCTTTTTCGTCATCTGGATTTTCATCATCGTATTCTGATGATGCACTACCCGGATAGTTGTCCTCATCCTCTGGATCGTCATGTCCGTAGTCAATCGCATCCTCATCACCGTCCATGAAGGCATTGACACGTTTCTTCTTGCGTTTTGGTGCATCTTCATCATCTTCTTCAAGAGTGATCACTTCTTCGTCAATCTCATCGATTGCGTACCAAGAACGTAAGCCCCATTTGTTTTCGCCAAGTGGAATGAAGCTTCCATCCACATTCAAATCAGAATAGAAGGTTGGGAGGGCTGCGCGAATCTCGCTGTTTGATTTTTCAAGGTAGTTTTGAATTTCATTGACCAAGTCGTTGAAATACATTTCGTTGTCACGTCCACGTTCTTCCAAAATAGCACGGGCTACTTCAATCATGGAAAGTTCGCTTTTTTCTTGTCCTGCAAATACGTTAAGTTCCAAGGCTGTTCTCCTTTTTTGTCTTTCCTTTCTATTTTACGCTAAAAAAGGCAAATAGTCAAAGATAATCTTTATCGTTTTTCTGTAAAAAAATACCTGCAGAGCTCAGCGCTACAGGTATTTTGTTTACTATACTTGTTCTTCTAAACTTGGAAGGGAAATGGTCCGTTTGACCCCATCCTTATCTACAAGTCGAACAACTTTGCTTGTTGCATCATATTCGAAAGCTTCAAAAGAAACTTTGTAACGGTCTGAGAGTGTGACCAGACTTTGTTCAAAGGTTTTGAAGTCCATGCCAAACTCTTCTGCTCTTCGTTTTAATTCTTCTGTAAACTCGTCAATTTCCTCAGTTTCTTCAGAAATAATTTCTTCATCACTTTCTTCCGTCTCTGTTTCTTCTGTTGATTCAGATGGTGTACTTGGTGTAATTACTCCCCAGCCATCGTCTGAAACAGGGCGTTCTTGTGGATTAGTCATGTAGTATTTAACCGTTGCTAGGAAATCTTCTAGACTATACCCTTCAGGACTTCTTGCACTGCCTTGGTCAAACCATTTAAAGGATACATAGTGATAGTGATCTTGATGCGGAATCACTAGAGTCCCGTTGCGTACTTCGGTCGCATAGCCAGCATTGTAGGTCAGTGCTTCGAAAGGAACGACTTTCTTCGCTTCAACTCGGTTGTAAATTTCCTCTGCTGTTTCTTTGGCAACTTGTGGCTGTTCTGGCGTTGTTGTCTCGCCTGCACTTGTCCCTGTTTCAGTTGGTGCAGGTGTTGACGGTGAACTAGAATTAGATTTCTCACGTTGAGCTACCATAGCCTCTGCTGGGATCAGCTCGCTTAAGTAATTCAAATCACTCTTGTTAATCCGACGGTAACCATCTGTAATCACACGTGGGATGCGATAGTTATCCGTACCTATTTTCACTTTTGGATCTAATAGGTCTGCCGGGTCAAAAATATAGCCGTCTTTTGTTGTATATTTTCCTGCTGCCTTAGCTTCTGCCAATTCTTCTGCCGAGTGAACAATTTGCCAATTTTTCAAACCTGCACGTTTCTCAATTGGTGTGACATTTTTCGCCAATTCTTCAGCGTCTCTTTTATCAAGAAGAGTTTGTACAGCTTCCAATTCTTCTTTAGATAAATCTTTCTTGGAAATTGAACGCAGAGAACCACCTGTCGCTCTTGGTAGACTGAACGCTTGACTAAAGACAAAACTTGCTGGATCTAGTACGTCTTCCGCCGAGAAGATATAGCCATCATTTGTTGCAAATTTCCCTTTTGCACGTGCATCCATGACTTCTTCTGCGGTGTGAATGATTTGCCAATTTTTCAAGCCTAAGCGGTTTGCTTTAGGTGTTGCATTTAGAATTGGGGGAACAAGATCCGTTGCTTCTCCATCACCATGTCCACTTGTAGTCCAAGCAGATGGACGAATTTCAGGATGTTGCATGATATAGCGGATCGTTGCAATTTGTTCCTTACTCAACCATGTGTAAGGTAGGACGTGGATGTGATCAATGTGTGGAATAATAAAGGATTGTCCAGTATCATAGGTCGCATTCGCTCCCTTCATCGGAATTTGATCCATACCGACCAACATGGCTGGCGTAAGATCTCCTTCTGCAAGCGGTGCAATATCAAAGATATACTGCTTATCTTTTTCTGCCAAGGTCAACTCAGCAAAAGAGATTTTCATCAAATCTAGTTCGTCACGACCATACGTATACGTTTTTCCACCTACTTCCATTTCATAAACAACTTTTCCAGCCAATTTACGTTTAGCCGTTACTTGTTTGTATTCAAATGCAGGGCGGTTTTCTTCTTGAATTGGTTTTACAGGTGTTGAATCATTCCCTTGACTTGGTGTTGTGGGTTTAGCATCGTTTCCTACTTGTTCAGATGTTTTCGGTGGCACTTGTTTGCCTGCCTTCTCATTAACCCACTCCTCTACTTGCTTGATTTCAAAATCTTCGAGTTCGCCAAAACCAACATAATGGAAATGATCTCCATGACTAGCTATCAACCCTTGATCATCAACTGAGGTAATAGAGGATTTGCTAAAGATGTATCCATCACTTGTAAAATATGCCTTACCATCTAACCCTTTTCCATAAGCAGGAATTTGACGTCCCATATAGGAAACTACTTTCCCTGTTGACTGCTTCGGTTGTGTTGGTAATACTGGTTGTGTAGGCGATACCGGTTGCGTTGTAACCGTGCCGATTGGTGTTACTGGACGATTTGGTTGTGTCGGTGTGTGTTGGGAGTGACTTGCTTGTGCACCAGGAGAAACACCTGCTCCATTTACACCGATCATTCGAGAAATCTTCTCTTCTAGAGGAGACATCTGGCTGTATGGGATAAAGTGGTAATGGTCGCCGTGTGGAACGATGACACCTGCTGCGGTTTTCTTCGTAATCGTTCTTGGGTCAAATACCAATCCATCTGCTTCTACATGGCGTTGAGATAGCGGCGTTGCATCCAATTGAGCCAATAAACTAGCCAAATCCTGACCTTGCCCCGCACTAATTGTTGTCTGTTGTGCTCTATTGTTTCTATCGCCATATTGACTACCACTAGCCGAGCTCGCACTTCCTTTTTGATTCCAGTAATCTTGTGCAGCCTTCAATTCGGCAGCTGATAAATCTTTTTTAGGAATAAAGTGGAAATGGTCGCCGTGTGGAACGATAAAACCATCTCCCGTGTCTTCAATAACATCTGTCGGATTAAAGACATAGCCATCGTCTGTTCTGTAGCGGCCGTCTTTACTATTTCCTGCTGCCTGATTCTTACTGTCAGCAGAAGAGATTCCTTTTTGCCGCTCCACTTCTTCTTTGCTACGAACATTTTTGCGTTTGCTAGGGTCTTTTAGATAGAGATAGTATTTCCCATCGACTTTTATGACGTAGCCATCCTGGACTTCATTGATAATGTGACTATCTTGTAAAACATAGTTTGGGTCCTTCATGACCAACTCTTCACTAAAAATCGCATCAAAAGGGACTTTACCATTATAGTAGTGGAAATGGTCGCCGTGTGATGTCACATAGCCTTGATCAGTAATTTTAACGACTATCTGCTCAGCGTCAATATTTTCCTTGGCAGAAACTTGATCAGGCGTTAATTGTTCAGCAACGGTAGTTTGTACACTTTGACTATCTTCAATATAGGACACACGATTTTTTTGTTCTTCCATCGCTTGGAAACGTCCAAGCTGATAGCTACAGAGACTCATCCCTAAAACAAGGGCAGCTACGGAGCCAACAACTGCTTTTTTCTTCATTTTTTCTCCTTTCGGTCGATAGAATTCGGCCTTTTATTTTAACTCTTGAGCTAATGTTTCTAAGACTTGCTCTAGATTTTCTAGATAGGTTAAATTATTTTCTGGATCTGCTTCAAGAGGATCCAACACTTTTAAATCCACACCTGTCGAACTCGCCAATGCCTTGGCAAGCTTATCCGAGGCACCTTTTTCTGTAAAAATTGTTTGCACACTGTAGGTGTCAACAAATTCTTTAATTTCTGCCAACTGTCTAGGGCTTGGTTCCTCCTCTGAAACTCCTGCGATTCCCAACTGCTTCAACCCGAAGCGTTGCGCAGTGTAAGAGAAGGCTGTGTGTTGAGTGACAAATGTTTTTGAAGTGGCTTTTGAAAAGATTGGGCTATACTTGTCTGCCAACTTTTGCGCCTTTTCCTCCAAGGTTGCGGCATTTTGACGATAATAATCCGCATTCTTAGGATCACTTTCTGCTAAAAGTTCACCGATCGCAACAGCTTCCTGACTAACCAAAACTGGATCCAGCCATGTGTGGGGGTCATATAAACTAGCTTCATCAATCCCTTGACCAGCTTCCATGTCTTCTAACCCTGGAACCTTTGTCAGCGGTAAATTAGTCGAAGCCTCCAAAACCTTGACAGATGAACCTTGCAAATTGGGTTCCAAACGTCCTGCCCAGGATTCCAAAATTCGCGAATGATAGATAAAAACATCTGCATCGTATATGGCCTTTATGTCCGCAGCCGATGGTTCATAAGAGTGTATGCCCTGTCTTGAGCCAATCATTCGAACATCATTTTTGCTCCCAGACACTTCCTTAACCAGTGAATAAATTGGGTAAAATGAGGTGACTATTTTCATTCCTGGCTGCACTTGACTCGCTTCCTTCTGAGCCGAGCAAGCTGCTAAAACAAAACCGAATAAGGCAACAAAACAGCCCCTTATCACTTTCTTTAACATAACTACCTCCTTTGTTAACCAGTTAACTATATCACAAGAACATTAACCAGTCAAGCATTTTTTTAAAAAAATAAGACTTTCTTTTTATAAGCCAGTCTTACCTTTACTTAAACGAATTGTTTCACTCGTTTGATCTCTCCCCATTCACGCTTTCTCTTTTTATATCCAATAAAACTTGTCAGACGGACAATATTCAATACCCAATGCAAGAAAAAGTATCTGAACAAGGTTGCTAGGAAGGCTTTGCACAAATCCATAGGTCCAATAAATAAATCTTGCGAGTAGACGCGTTGCAAAAATGATGCAAAGGTGATTAGTGAGCAAAAAGCACTATAGAGGAAAAAGAGCGATATGAAAAATGAGATGTTTAGTTGATGATAAATCAATGAAAGTAGAATCACGAAACAACCGAAAGTCTCTATAAACGGAGCTAAAAATTCAAATAGCATATAGTAAGCATAGGAAAAATATCCCACCGCCCCAAAACGAACTCGCGATAGCATTTTTCGGTATTTTTTTAGACATTGATAGAGCCCCAAGAACCAGCGACGGCGTTGTTTGCATAAATCACCGATAGAGCTCGGTGCTTGACTCCAACAAATGGCGCTGGTTTCATAGCAGATTCGATAAGGAATATTGTTATTTCTACAGAAATAGTGCAATTTCATGACTAGCTCCATATCTTCTCCCAGTGTCTGCCTATCATAACCCCCAACTGCTATGACATACTCCTTGTAAAATAACCCAAAGGCACCTGATATGATGAGATTGGATTGCAAATAGTCCAATAAAATTCTACTCCCTAAAAAAGAACAGTCATATTCGATAGCTTGTAAACATGGGAGCACCGACCACGGCAACTGGTAATGGCTGACCTCTCCGTCAGTTATTCGTACCCCTTGTGAAACTTGGACGACTCCACCAACAGATATGACATTCTCCCATTTCTGCATGGGACGGACGAGGTTTTTCAGAGAGTTTCTTTGTAACATCGAATCTGCGTCGATACACAAAAAATATTCGTGCTTGGCTGCGTTGATACCGAGGTTAAGAACATCCCCTTTGCCTCCATTTTCTTTTTCAATCAATGTCAGACAAACAGAACCAAACTCTTGTTCTGAGATTCTGTGATAAGGACGACAAGAAAGCTTGTAGTCAATTTTTCGTTGACTGTCCTTCATCTGAAAATACTCGCGAACCAGCTGTGCTGTTTGATCTTTAGAACCGTCATCTAATACAATGATTTCATAGACAGGATAGTCCAATTTCAATAAGGATTCTATGGTGGAAATAATGGTAACTTCCTCGTTGTAAGCTGGGACCAATATAGATATTGGTGGATAATTGCCCTCACGCTCCTCTAGCTTCCTCCGTCGCTTTCTATAGCGCTCATGGAGATGAATACCTCCTGTCACTACAGAAAGCAACAAAAAGCTTGCGTACAACACCAAGTAAGTCAAAAATAAGAAGCGTGAAATTGTTAAAAAAATGCTTAACCAAGTCATCCCTGTCCCCTTCTAATCAGCGCTTGCGCTCGACCATTTGTGGTTTCTTATAAAAAAGTCTACGTTTGATAATATAAGCCATATTAAAGATTAAAATAGCAATGCAAATAATAATATAAAAGTACAAGACATTGTGTATCATTTTTCTTCCTCTTTCCAATAGTCTTTTAGCATGGTGTATGAAGTTTTTAGAACTCCTTCTACGGTAGGTCTATTCCATTTTTCCAAGCGATAGTTTTCCATCCGAATATACTCCCCTTTTTTCCACTCACCTAAACCAAGCTGGATAGAATCAATCGCTATCTCCGAAACACCATAATGTTGATAATAGTCATCGTGTATCCTTCCTTGTGAGGGATTTGAAAAATTCAACAATTGCCACGGAATCCGAATTTCTATAACCTTCTCTCCAAAGTAAATATCCGCCTGCGAATCAAACTCTTTTGCTCCCCTCTGACTGTTTCCAGAACGTAGCCGTCCCGTTTCATAAAGCGGATTCCATTTATCTTCTCGTTCGGCTTTTTCCAAGTCTTCAAAAATCCGATTGTGTTTCAATACAAGCGATGCCGTTGTAAAGTGCGATGAATCTTTTTTAGGAATGTCAACAAATGGGTCACTTCCGCTTGTTTGTTTGAGATAGTTAGCTCGAACCGCATCATATCTCTCCTGAACCAATAAACGGCTGTTGCTTTCCCCATCTATAGCTAGGAGAAAATCTGCTCTCCCTAAGAAGTGTACTCTTTCATCCTTCCATTCCATACTGCCGGTCTTCGGTGTAATATCAATAGGAATCAGCCACCGATTTGCACCATCGGTCTTTACGGCAGTCTTTTGAATAGCTAAATATAAATAACTTTCATCCCCATCAACAAGTAATTTATTCCCGTTATTTTCAGTAATAGCTTGCTTTTTCCACTCCTCAAGCGAGCCATCAAGACTGTGATTCTTTACTCGATTTTCAAACGCCATCAAGCCGAAGCCTTGATTATTTGATTGAGCATCTCCCCATTGGAAACGGCTGTGCCGGTCTGTTGTAAAAGCTGTATTCCAAGTACGAGCACCCCAATCATCTTGCCAGGACTCAATGATTCCTCCTACAGCGCCTGTCTTTAAAAATGCTCGAAAATCCCTAATCAACATTTCTCCCTGCTGTGTTTCTGTTAGGGGTCCTTCTATATCTCCTTGATTCAGGGCTGTAATGGCTCTAGAAGTCGAATAACCATAGCCAGAAATCAAGACAGGAACTTGATGATA